>PMWW01000192.1 GCA_003165795.1 Acidobacteriaceae bacterium | reverse complement strand
GTGCCCCGATCGGGCGCGCGCCCGGCATTGGGCTCCGTCCCGTTTCTTCTTCTGACATTGCATCGCTCGACGTCTCCAGTCATGCGCTCCTACACCGCTAAGCGGTGGGGGTGGGAGAACTCTCGTTGCTGACGGTTTGCACTCGCAGTAGACACTGCACTTTGGCTCCGCGCTCCCGCAGAGGATGCCGATTCAATCTTTCGGCAACTAGGCCCTGGATGACGGTTTTGTAACCCGCCAGTTTAGGATGCAGTTTGCCGGTTCTGATCTCAATGATTGACAAGGGACTGAAAGTGTCTGGTTTATCTGTGCACTGAGCACCTGAAGCAAACTCTGGCATCCGAGTGGGCCCAGCGAGGTGGTTCCACACAGGTCTTTCGTTTTTGTGTTCAGAAAGGTGTTCAGTATCCGCCACGACCGCCGTAAACTGCGGCGTGGAACACGCGCCAACACTGGCTAAGTTGTTGTGCTTGGGTAAGAGGGATCGTTTNNGTCCCGGTTTCATCCAACCCTCTCTGGTTATCGCCATCAGATTTCCCAGATTGGACTGTCTGGCCTTCAATAACCCAGGTAGCCCTCCTCACCTCATGGGTGCCGCATGTATCGAAAGCAAACAGCCGATAACAATAGAGAGAGGGCCGATCTTGAGAACCAGTGCGAGCGCCGGTTGGATTGCCTTGGCCGCGCTGAATTGCCTTCTCCTGCTTGCCTATCTGGGAACCCATCCACAGTTTCCGGGTGATTTCTGCGCCTTCTACACTGGCGCCCATATCTATCGCCAGAATCCCAGCCACCTCTATGATCTCGCCGCGCAAAGGCAAGTTGAGCAGGCGTTAGTGGGACGCGATGACATCCCCTTCAACCATCCTCCGTACGAGCTGATTGTCTGGCTGCCTTTGGCCGGTTTCAGCTTTCACGCTGCTTTTTGGATTTGGCGTGTCGCCAGCTTAGGGTTGCTCGCCGTTGCCTCCTGGTTACTGGCAAGAACACTTTGCCCACGCATTAAAGTCACCGCGGTCTTCATAATCGCAATCGCCTTCTTTCCCGTCCCCTACTGCCTATGGATGGGGCAGGATTCGGTATTGTTGCTGGCGCTATTCGCCGCTTGCGTCTGGTTTTTCGACCAGGGCAGTGATTTCATGGCCGGGCTGGTGCTCGGCTTGGGCTTCTTCAAATTCGAATTGGTATTGCCCATCGCAGCAGTTTACTTCCTGTGGCGGCGATGGCGATTCCTCGCAGGACTCCTCTGTTCCGGTGTGGCTGTCTCGGCTGTCAGTTTGGCCATGGTTGGATCCTCCGGGATGGTGCAACTGGTTGAACTGGTGATCCAGGGCCAGGCGAGTCAACACATGGCGGTCCACCCCGTCATGATGCCCAACCTGCGCGGGATGATCGCCCTTGTCCCGATGGCAACTCCCGCGGTACGGACAATCCTTGTTCTCATCCTGTCAGCCGGGCTGCTGCTGGTTGCCGCATCAACCAGCAGCAGCCCGGCTCCCGCACGGGCCCTGGCGTCGCTCGTCTGTTTCGCGGTACTGGCCAGCTTTCACCTGAACCTGCACGACTTCACGCTACTGCTGCTGCCCATTCTGGTTGTCCTGCAAGACCGACGGTGGACGACCGGCGCCAGTTGGACGGTGCTGGTTCCGGTGGTTGCGCTTTTCTGTACTCCTATATATGTCGTTGCGATCGGTGAATTCAAGGTTGCGGCGCTGGCACTACTTGTCGGATGGCTGTGGTATGCAATGAGCGACGCGCGAAAGAGGCAAGCGCCGGCGCTGGAAGCGGCAGCAGCATGAGCAGCCTGCAAAGCGACCAGCATACCAGCGCAGCGGGCTCTAGGATCACCCGCGGCAGTGCGGCATGGCCCATCACATTTTTCTCCGCGTTCTCCGAAGCGCTGGCGCCACCGAGTATTTCCCGTCCACGCGAGATGGCTAGGGTGAGCCTCGGGGGTCCACGGTGGCTGCTGATCGGCGTGGTGGTGTTCAGTACCCTGGTTCTGGCGGCGCGTTTACGGGAGGGATTCATTCCTGCCGACGATCCCGTGCAGGCGCACGTGGCCGAGCGAGTGCTGCATGGCGACCGTCCGCACGTCCAGTTTCACGACGCCTACACCGGCGGCTTGAGCTACCTGAACGCCTTTTCGCTTTGGCTGTTCGGCATTCGCCTCATCTCCCCTCGAATTATGCTGTTGTTGTTTTTTTCGGTGTGGGTTGCTTGCTTCTGGCACATAGTCGGAAAGCTTACTTCTCCCTTACCCGCTACCCTGTTTACTCTGTTAGCGGTAGTGTGGAGCGTCCCTCTCTATCCTAGTCCGCTGCCTTCCTGGTACAACCTTTACTTCGCTACCTTCGGGACGGCTGCGCTCTTCAGTTACATCCAGAGCCGCCGCTCCGGTTGGATATTTCTTGCCGGACTGTTCGCCGGACTATCGTTTTTGATGAAAATTTCGGGCCTTTATTTCCTGGCAGCACTGGTTGTGTTTCTTATCTATGACGAGCAAGACTTTCAGCAGTCGGTAAGGTATCCAGACCGGAATATCAGTGGCCCCGCATTTTCGGCTCTCCTCACGTTGGCGCTGTTGACCTTCGATGCTGCCCTGCTAAGGCTTCTTCACTCTCAGCTCGATATCAGCGAAATCTACCACTTCGCGCTCCCCGGCTTTGCCCTCACTTTATTCTTGATAGTTCGCGAGTGGAGCGTGCCGCGCTTTGCCATGGTGATTCGCCTGCGGCAATTTGCCGGGCGCCTGTTTCCTCTCATGATTGGCGCTGCTCTTCCAATCCTTCTTTATCTCGCCCCCTATCTGCACACTGGGACTTCGGGCAGGTGGTATACCGGCGTCTTCGTGTTGCCGGCGGCACGCTTGCAACACGCCTTCTATCCGCCTATCGGCGCTCTCGGCGGAGTTTGCTGCATCCCGCTGTTCATTGTGCTGGGGGTCAATTGCCGGCTGCGCACGCCAGCCATGCGCCGGCTGGGCTTGGCCGCTCTTGCGCTGCTCTCCGCCGCGGCGCTGGCCTTGTGCCTGCGCAGTCCTGGATATGCACGCTGGACTTGGGTGTCGGTAGCTACCGCTATTCCCGTCCTGACCGTGGCCGCCGTGACAGCGCTTCTCACCCGCCGCCGTGCCGCCGATCAAGCGCAGTCGCAACTGGTGCTGCTGGTGGCCGTAGCGGCCCTGTGCAGCCTCATTCAGTTTCCATTTTCCACGCCGTTTTACTTCTGCTATGTCTCTCCCCTGGTGGTTCTTGCCTTCATCGCGCTGGCGAGAGTGCAAAGCCACGGTTGCTCGCTGCTTCCCCTGTTACCGGTGCCGGTTTTCTACCTGGCATTCATCGTCTTGCTGATCATGCCCAGCCAGATCTACGCAAGAGGTTTGTCGCTGACGCCCGTTGCCCAGAAGGCGTTTACCTTGCCGCGGGCGGCCGGCCTGCACGGCGAGGCTGGTTTGGTTGACTTGTACCAGCGGGCGGTGGCCGAAGTAGCGAAGCATAAGGGAAACATGCCCATCTACGCCGTACCCGATTCGGCGGAGTTCTACTTTCTCGCCGCCAGCCGCAACCCAACTCCCATTTTGTGGGAGTTTCTCGCCGGTCCGGACCGAGAGCCCAACCGCATTCTTGATGGCGTGGATGAGGCGGGCGTGCGAGTGGTGATCATCAGTCACCGCAGCGGTAACGATTCGGGGCCACCCGCCCCCGAGCTGCTTGCCGGGCTCCGCCGCCGGTTCCCCCAGTCGGCGGCAGTGGGATTCTTCGAAATCAGGTGGAAAGATGCATAAGCCTGGCCCTAGACGCTACTTATTGCAGCCGCGATCTTACCCATCGCTGCTTTCGCTGGTAATCCCTATGTACAACGAAGAAGCGGTTGTCGGCTTCCTGCGCCGCGCGCTGGAAGACTTCATGCGCACCCTGGGCTGCGACGCGGAGATCATCCTCGTCAATGACGGCAGCACGGATACCACATTGCCGCAAGTTGCCGACTGGGCGGACCAGGACCGGCGCGTTAAGGTCATCGATCTCTCCCGTAACTTCGGGCACCAGTTGGCCACCACCGCCGGACTGGACTTCGCCACCGGCGACGCCGCGGTCATTTTGGATGCTGACCTGCAAGATCCCCTGTACGTCATTGCGGAGATGATGGTGCATTACTGTGAAGGCTACGACGTGGTTTACGGGCAGCGGCAGTGCCGCGACGGGGAGACCTGCTTCAAGCGCTGTACCGCCTGGCTGTTCTATCGCCTTATGCGCCGCATGGTCCACCAAGACTTGCCGCTGGATGCCGGCGACTTCCGCCTGATCTCGCGGCAGTGCTTGAATGGCCTGCAACAAATGCGCGAGGTCCACCGCTTCCTGCGCGGCATGGTTGCGTGGGCCGGCTATCCGCAGATCAGCGTGCCCTACCGGCGGGCCTGCCGCGTTGCCGGCGCCACTAAATATTCGCTGCCCAAGATGCTAAGGTTCGCGTGGACTGCCGCGACCTCATTCTCCACCCTGCCTCTGAAAGCCAGCATCGTCATGGGCATTGTGGTCAGCCTCCTGGGCTTTGCCGAAGGACTGCGGGCCACGCTGGCGCACCTCTTTCATTGGTACGCGGTGCCCGGTTGGTCGTCCCTAACGGTACTGGTTAGCCTTGTGGGAGGAGCTATTTTGATCAGTGTAGGCGTAGTAGGCGAGTACGTGGGGAAGATCTATGAGCAGATCAAGGACCGGCCCTTGTATCTTGTCTCCCGGGCGTTCAATGTCGGGGCCGCAACCTTCCAGCACCATGACGAACCCGTAACCTGGAGAACTTACAGGTGAACCAACCCGAGTTTGATCGTTACTCCGCCTCTTACTTGGACCTGCTGAAGGACCCGGTGCGAGATTTTTTTGCTGGTAAGGAACCGGGGTTCTTCCACACCCGCAAGCGCGATCTGATTCGGGATTACTTCCGCAATAAGAGGATCGACCCGACTGGACACGATTTTCTCGATATTGGGTGCGGAAAGGGTGAACTCTTATCGTTGTTGAGCCACGATTTCGCCTCCTGTGCCGGATGCGATCCCTCCCCAGCCATGATCAGATCTACCCAAGGATTCGATCTCCAAGTGCAGTCTGGTCTCGGAGGTGTCCCCTTCGACGACGCGCGTTTCAACTTTGTAACCGCAGTATGCGTCTATCATCACGTCCCTCCCGCTCACCGCTTGGGCCTTACCCGTGAAGCTTATCGTGTATTGAAACCAGGAGGGGTCTTCGGCATCATCGAACACAATCCCCTCAATCCGGCAACCCGGCTTATCGTGGGCCGTACGCCGGTAGATGCCAATGCCGTGTTGCTCAGCGCTTCTGAAACCTGCCGCTGGATGCGAATGGCTGGCTTTCACATTGATCAATTGCGTTACTTCCTATATGTTCCGCAGTTCGCCTATCGGCGAATCGGAAGGAAGATCGAATCATGGTTGGGGAAAATCCCGTTTGGGGGACAGTATGCACTTTTTGGTATTAAGGCAATAACTCATAATGATTGAACTCGTTCGCCGTATTCTGAATCGACCATTTTTTTATGAGTCGTACCACAAGCTAATCGGTGCGAATTATCGCAGCCGTGTGCTGGTCGACGAGTATATTTGCCCCCAACAGAATGACCGGATTCTCGACATCGGGTGTGGTCCGGGCAACATGCTTCCCTTCTTGCCAGACTGTCAATACGTGGGATTCGACGCCAATGAATCGTATATCGCCTCCGCTCATGCGCGATACGGGGTTCGCGGCAAGTTTGTCTGTGAGCAGGTCAAGCATCTTACCGTCCAGCCGTTGGGTGCATTCGACATCGTTCTTGCACTCGGGCTGGTACATCACCTCGAAGATGCGGAGGCGAGGGATCTCTTTCGGGTCGGGTACACAGCTCTGAAGCCAGGCGGACGTATGATTACCAACGATGGATGCTATGTGTCTCGGCAGTCCGCCGCCAAACGTTACCTGCTGTCGCGCGACCGCGGTCAGTTCGTTCGTACTCAGCCCGGCTACGAAGCCCTAGCTCGCTCGTCCTTCAGAAATGTATATTGCCACCTTCGGGAAGACGTGTTGCGTATCCCTTACACCCACCTGATTATGGTTTGCGGAAGATAGCAAGATACAAATGAGAGTGTAGCTCGATATTGGAATGTAGTGGGTAGCAGCGCTGTTCTCAGATGCGAACGGATATTCGGGCCTATACCGCGCCCTGTCCTCCTCACACCTAGGTGTGATTGAAATCACAGCAACCCGGTGCGGAATTTGGCATAAGTAGTTGCATGATGAGTGTGGGTGCCCAGAGTCATATCCTGAAAGTGTCCGATGCCCTAAAAGCCTGCCTTGCCGAGGTAGGGAAGAAGGAGCATTTTTCCGCCGCCAGCATCTTGTTCCGCGAGGAAGGCGACAATGCCGGAGTTTTTCTGGTGCTCAAGGGCAAAGTGTGCATGAGCGTGAAGAACCTGCCCAGCCTGGATCGGCTATTTGGAAGCGCGTCGCTGCTGGGCTTGCCCTCCACTTTCACCGGACATCCTTACAGCCTGACCGCGATAACGGTCACCGAAGTGGACGTGTTGCACGTGACACAGGACAATTTCGTGAGCCTGATGCGCGAGCGCCCGGAGCTGTGCCGCCAAGCCACGGAAATGCTGGGCCGGGAAGTGACCTTCATCCAGTCGGCGCTGGCGGAGCGTCGCAGACAGGCTGCTTCCGCGAAAAGCCTTGGCCGTGAGGCAGTGGTGGTGTAGAGAACTTTGGTGTAGAGAACTCTAGCGGGAAAATCCCGCTCGGAAAACTCTGATTAAATCCGCCCTACCGAAGGGAACGGCCTTCAGGCCGTCCGTGAGCGCCGCAAAATCAATTCCTCTTTAGCCGCTGCGGGGACCTCGCCGTGACTTGATCAGAGTTTCCCTAACTATTCCACTTCGAAGTCGGCGGTTCGAGCCGGCGTGGAATTTCCGGCTGAGTCCGCGGCCTTCAGCTCCAGACGATACGAACCTGGGGCGAGCTTATCCATCGGCAACTTGACCCCCAACGCAATCACCGGATCGCCGGCCCTGACGCCGGGAGCCGGACCTCCTACATCAACTTTTTGTTCGCCCGTTTTGCGGTCTACAACCCGCATCTGAATGCGAACCTTGGGAGGCGTCGAGGTCGTCAGCAGCGGGTCGTAGATCTCAACATAAAATGTTGCGAGGTCGCTTTTCTTAAAGCGATCGCTGCCGGCGGGGACAATCTGCATTCCCTGCGCCACCAGCGGAGTGCGGTCTTCCAACAGCGCGGCATCCAGTCCCGACGACACTTGCGACAGAGGATGTAGCTCTTTGCTGAGTGCCAGAGCGCTCATGCCAAACTGTTTCCCATCGTAGGGGTCGACCACCAGCGGCATCTCCAGCTTACCGAAGCGTTCTCCACCCGAGCTGAAGGCTACCTTCAAGTTGTACTGTCCGGAGGCAACCTCAAACTGGTTTTCATAGTGATAGGGCTTCTTGGCGAACTCCTCGACTTCCGACTTGCCGGGGAAGGTCAAATCGACGTTGTCACTGAAGCGCGCGCCCACGGTTCCATCTGGCTTGTAGGCGAGGCCGAGCACGTTGATCTCGGCATGCATCTTGCCTTTTTCTTTCGCAAACTTGATAGCGCTGGCCGGAATCTCGATCGCCAGATTCACCCGCGCGGTGTTCGCCGAAGTGTAGAAGTACGGCGCCAGCATAGAAGCCGCAATGTTCCCCGGTTGCGGGCCCGTAGCCTGGTTTTCCAGTTGCTTCTCCTCCGGCTTGCCCGCCAGCAGATCGGTGGGCCGGACATTGCAATAGCCGCTGCGCGCGCGCACAGCCGTGTCACCACGGTCCACCTTCACCCGCAAAGTATGACAGCTGCCTTCATCCGAGGCAGGCGGGGTATATCCCAGAAGATAGTATTGCGTCTGCTCCTGGGCGATCTTCTGCAATCCTCCTAGCAGATCGTTGGTATTCACGATGACAAAACCGCCGGTGCCCTGGGCCAACTCATAAAGAACTTGCCGTGGATCCGTTCCACTTGACATCGGCGGCAGCAGGGTGTGCGCCTGACTGTAAGGAGCGTTGAGAGCAGAGGTGTTCGTTGGCGAACTGCTGCCGGCGCGAGAGCCGCTGCTAGTTCCGCTGCTGCTGCCCGTATGACCGCCGCTGGTGCCGGTGCTTCCGGTCCCGCCCCCCGTGTGTCCGCCGCCGGCGCCACCAGAAGCGCCGCCGCGTTGCACATAGACCAAGTGGGCCGGTGGATCGTCGCCGTTTCCGCTGAGATTGAGGGTCGCGCTTACCAGGCGGCCGCGTGCGGAGTCGGGAAAGCCCCGTAGTTCGGGGGCCGCACCGACGGGCGTCACCAGCCCGCGAACGTCGATCGGGTATATGGCTACGTTGGCCTTGTTGCAGCTATCGATCGCCGCCGTTAGTTCCGACATCTGTTCCGGCAGATTGGGATCGGCAGGATTCAAGGGAAAGCCGGCGGACAAGAGCACCAGCGTCTTGCGTCCCGGTACGGAAGCCAATCCCTTCGCCATGTTTCGTAATGCCAGAAGCAATGTGCGCACGCCGAAATTGGTCTGCATATTTCCCACTTGCGGGATGCCGACCGGCAACGTTTGCACCGGTTGCACGGCTGTCGCCTCGGGATTGGGCGACGCGGCGGAGAAGCTCAAGTTGCTTACTGCCTGCTTCAGCCGGTCGGTGTCAGTGGTGAAATTCTGCGCGACATGGAGCGTGCCGCCGAAGTCCACGACTGCGATATAGCGATTCGCGCCCGCATTGCCGTCGAGGAATTTCAGGGCGGCCGCGCGGGCCTGCGCCTGGTCGCTCATATTCATGGTGGAGTTGTCGAAGAAGAGAATCAGGTAACGCCGCTGTTCGCCGGAAGGAGCGGAAGCGTCAGTTTCGGCGGAGAAAGTCTTGACCGTCTGTTCCTTGTTGTCCTCCCAAACCCGAAAGTCCTTCTGGGTAAGATCGCGAATGTAGTTGCCCTTCTTGTCGGTGACGACAGTGTCCACCAGAACCAGCCGCGTCTCTGTCTTGATGGTAGGAATGGTGGAACCTTGCGTTGCCGCTGGCTGGGTCGGCTGGGCTTGGGGCAAAGCTGAAATCCTGCTAGTGCACGAGGTAAGCACGATAAGGAAGAACGCGAATAGAAAACGGCGAGTCGTCATATGCAACCCCTGAACCTACTGAATTTCTACCGCGCTATTTTCCTCGGAAAGCTGGCCGTCTTCGTCGCGGACTACCAGGCGGACGATGTAGCTTCCCGGCTTGATGTCAAAACTGCTTTTCAAGCTGATGCCCGAGTTGAGCCGGCCTTCCAGTGTTTCATCCTTCAAACGCAATTGCAGCACCTTCTGGTTGCCGGTGACGAAATTTCCGTTGCGATCGAACACCGCCGAGACAACTGTAACGTCATTGTCATTTCTGCCGTTCGTCTTGCGAAAATGAATGTGCCGCACATCCATGCGTACCACCACGGACAACTTGGCGTTGTTGTCGTCCGGCTTGAAGAACTGCGTGTGCACTTCAACCGGAATTTCGCGTGACTCTTCCTGCGAGAAGACCGCGTCCTCGATGGCCTGCCTCGCCTGCTCAGCCGGATCGGTTGCGCTCCTGGGAGCATAGTATCCCTTGCGGGCTTGGACGGCACCCCTGGCCGGACCCTTCAGCGTGACCTTCAGCTTGTGAAAGTGGCCGTC
Organism: Acidobacteriaceae bacterium; assembly: GCA_003165795.1. Taxonomy (GTDB): domain Bacteria; phylum Acidobacteriota; class Terriglobia; order Terriglobales; family Acidobacteriaceae; genus Bog-257. The sequence continues at coordinate 42,279 of PMWW01000192.1, read as the reverse complement.
AGGTTTCAGCTCCTGGGGCGCGAATCCCAGCAGGTAGGAAAACTCGGGAACCGCAGCCAGGCGGCGAAAACCTTCCGCGAGATCGTTGTTGTTGTGAAAGAACGTGCCGCCGGTAGCGTCGGCCAACTCGGCCAAGATGTCGCTATCGGCCGCCAGTTCCGCACTGCGATATTGCTGCACCAGTCCCGCGATTGATGCGCTGGGAGAACGCTGTTGGCTCACGTCCGGCAAAGTAGTATAGAGGCCGCGCGCATCCAGCGTGTTGATGACAACGTTGGAATGCGAGGCGCGATCCATGACCTCGGACTGCTCATGCATGACGTCGTGGTTCATGAAACCGGGCGAGACCAGGACGATCATCCGCTGTCCGGGCATAACCGAGAGCCGCTTCACCACTTCCTGCAAGGTTCCCAAAGAAAGCCGCATCTCCTGTTCCGCCGAATTGAGCGCCTGCCGCGCGTAGGCTTCGATCGTCAGCGTATTGGCGGAATATCCGCAGTCCGTGGCATCCTGTATGGCCACTTGTATCGCCTGCGGATCATGCTTATTCTCCATCAGGTCGGCCATATAGTAGGAAATATTGGGACAAGGTACGAGCCCGGTATGCGCCATCGGTCGCGGGAGCAGGCGATTGAGAGTCGCCGTCAATTGCGCTCGATCATCGGTGAAGTCAAGCTGGGTTTGGCCCGAGGTGGAGTAGATGGCGGCGCGGTCCGTAGGCTGCAGCGATTGCAATTGATGTTCCGCCGCATTTCTCGCCTGCGCCAGATCGGAAAAATTCAGGTGAATGTCATCGAACAGGTAGGCAATGTAGCGCTGCGGCCCGGTTGGCGTAATCGCAGGCGGCGCTTCGGCTGGACCGTTAGCCACATCATGATAGATTGCGCGATTCGTTCCCGCCTGTTCCACGCTGAACTTGCTGATGACTTGCGGCTTGCCATTGTCAAAAAGCTGGAAGTCTTCCCGCTTGAGATTTCCAATGGCGTGTCCTTGAACGTCGCGCACCACCACCCGGACCTCTACGAGATTGACCTTCACTTTGAAGGTGGTTGTCTCTTCGCGGGAAGAGACTTCAGGCGAATTCTTGTCGGGCGATTGCACCGCGGACTCAGCCGGCGCAGTGGCCGGGGGGGTGCTGGTTTGCGACATCGCTGGCGACGAAAGCAAGGCTACCCAAACGCACATCGCCGCTATAAACGAAAGCCGGAAGCGAGATATTCGGCCAGTTTGCATGTTCCCGACCGAGCTTCTACCTTTGCTGGGTGTTATCATTTGCCGCTAATCTCAAAGACAGGCACCGCCCGGTTGTCTAGTGGCTGAGTTTAGACCCGCCTGACAAGCATGGGAACACTGGTCCCGGTGTCCCTGTTGCGGGCATGGTCGCGGTTTTCGATAAAGCAAGGTTATCCCATGAGCGTTTCGCATTGTCGGGGAGTCCAATTCAGTCTACTCGCTGTGGCGTGGCTGGGGCTCGGCTGGCTGGGAATCGAGAGTAGCAAAGCCACAGCCCAGGTGAATCACGCGTCTAAGCCAGCTCAGTCTATTTTGATTGGAGGAGAGCCGGTGGTTACGCTACGGCGTCCAGAAGTCAGCGATCGGAGTAAGCCGCAATTTCTTGACGCGTGCATCCTTCCGGGGCGCGGCATGGCGGTCCTCCAAATCAAAGCTTACCTTCCGGGTAAAGGCGAGATCGAGCTATTGAATTCTCCTCCGCTGCCGGAAGCGGAACGATTGTTGCACCAGCGCGACGACGAGTTCGGCAACCAGATATTCAAATTCGGCGGCGCCATCCTTCTACCGTTTGCCAATCGTATTCGCGGCAAGGTGTCTGCCGACGGCAAAACGATGACCGTGACGGTATCGGGAAAGGCCGTCACGCTGCCTGCCAACTGGAGCGGCAATAATCCCGGAGCTGAGAAGCACGCCATCCACGGGCTGATGCGGCAATCGCAATTCCAGGATGTGTCAGCACACAACGGACGCGATAACTCGACTATTTCTGCGGTGCTGCGCGCCGGCAACTTCGATGGTCACTGGCTGTCGGACACCGACGTGAAGGTCGAAACCACGCTAAGCCACGACGCGTTCGAAATGACGGTTACGGCGAAAAACGTTGGCCACCAGCCGCTCCCCATGGGCATCGGCTGGCATCCATATTTTGTTCTGCCGAGTGGTGACCGCCGGCAAGTGAGGCTGCTTCTGCCCAGCCAGACGCGCGCCGTCATGAACAATTATGACGATTCGTTTACCACCGGCCAGCGCGTGAGCGTGAAGGGCACGCCGTACGATTTTTCCGCTCCCGCCGGGCGAGCTTTGGGAACGCAATATCTGGATGACAATTTCTCCAACTTGAGCTACAACGCGGAAGGGCGCACGGTTTCGGAGATCATCGATCCGGCGGCGAAATACGGTCTGCGGCTGATTACGCTTTCGCCGCAGATCAAGTCGATCCAGGTGTATGCTCCTCCGCAGAAGAATTTTGTCGCTATCGAGCCGCAGTTCAACCTGCCCGATCCTTATAACCAGGATTGGGGAAGTGCAGATACCGGCATGGTTCTGCTTCAGCCCGGAGAGTCCGTCGCATGGCGGGTCCGCCTGGAGCTGTTCACGCCGAAAGAATAGGTAAGCCATGCATCGTCTTGCCATCAAAACGCACAAGAAGCGCGAGGTCATCGATATCACGCAGAAGCTGGAAGCTGTCCTGTGGAAGCAGTACGAGGACAAGACCGGAGTCTGCCAGCTCAGTCTTCTGCATACCACTGCGGCCCTGACCACCGCCGACCTCGATCCCGGCACCGATCTCGACATGCTCGACGCCTTCGAACTCATGGTGCCGAAGCTCGACTACCGGCACGAGCACAATCCGGAGCATGTACCCGATCACATTCTGTCGGCGATGATTGGGACGTCGGTGAGCCTGATGGTGGAAAGCGGCTTACTCCTGCTGGGTACCTGGCAGCGCGTGGTGCTGATCGAACTGGACGGCCCGCGCGAACGCGAGCTGGTAATAGCGCTGGCGGAGACGGCGTAGCAATACAGGCAACCCTGTTCTATTCCTGATAGCTGAACCACACGCTCTTCTCTTCCTTCGCGCCCACCGTGATGGTCTGCGTCTTCTCGCCATACTTCTCTTGTACCGCGGCGATGGTGTACGTCCCCGGCGGCAGGCCCGGCAGGCTGAACTTGCCGTCCTTGCCGGTGACGGCGAAGAACGGGTTCCCGATCACGTTGAGATACATGCGCATCCAGGGATGCTGGTTGCATTTGACCGGGATCATCAACTCGGGCGTGCTGAAGGTCTTGTCCAGCGGTTGCGAATTGGGCATCTGCGACTGGTTCCACTCGCGGTTCTGCTTGGGCATGGGATGGATGTTGTGCAGCGTCTGATCGGCGTCTTCGAAGCGCACTGGCTGGCCGGTCATGACGGCCACAACATGCGGCACGTAGCGGCAACCCTCCTGTTTGATGGTGACCCTCTGCTGAGGCGGATCGAAGCTGCGGTTGGCGAGACCGTCTTTGACATACACGAGCACGTTGGCGAGATGGCCCTCGTCGACCACGACCTGCTCCGATGCGGCCTGCCCCTTGCAGCCGGGATCGTTGGACATGTCGATCGGCTTGGGCGCGGGAGCAATGCCGTCAAAGGTGATGGTGCCGGTGATGGTAGCTGCGCTGGCGCTATCGACGAGCACGGCTTTCGGTTGTGAGCGGTTGGCAGCCGCGACTTGCGGCGAGTTGCTCTTGCTGCAACCGATCGAAAGCGAAAGCCCCAGGAGAACGACGAGAAAACTGTAGTAGCCCGTGCGAATCAAGTATCAGACCTTTACCAAATGAAAGAAGCGATGCCAAGAAAACTGTTCATTGTACTATTCGCCGCCGGAGGGCAACGGCCATTGTTTTCGGAGAGTGGGCGGTTTTAATCTTGCAAGCGGTCCAACGGCAATCAAATGATTTTGCGTTTCCTCAAGTCCCCATAAATCACGGCAATCGGCGCTTGCTAAGGGCCGGGAGCTGACCGCCAAAACTAGCCGCCGATTGTTACTAACTGCTTTTCCTTTGCCGCGTAGTGCGAGTCCACGTAGTTGTCGACGATCTTGATAAACTCGGCGACGATGTGATCGCCCTTGAGCGTCAGCATCAGGCGGCCATCAACGTACACTGGCGCCTTCGGGTCCTCGAATGTTCCCGGCAGCGAGATGCCGATGTTGGAATGCTTCGACTCGCCGGGGCCGTTTACGATGCAGCCCATCACGGCGACCTTCATCTCTTCCACGCCGGAGTAGCTCGTCTTCCAGATGGGCATCTGGTCGCGCAGGTAGCCTTGAATCTGTTCGGCCATCTCCTGAAAGAAAGTACTCGTGGTGCGACCGCAGCCGGGACAAGCGGTGACTTGCGGCGTGAAGCTGCGGATTCCCATTGACTGCAAGATCTGTTGGGCGACCGTGACTTCTTCGGTGCGATCGCCGTTGGGCGCAGGCGTGAGCGAAACGCGAATCGTATCGCCAATGCCTTCCTGCATAACGACGCCCAGCGCCGCCGTGCTGCTGACAATGCCTTTGGCGCCCATGCCGGCTTCAGTCAGGCCAAGATGCAGCGGATATTCGCAACGCCGGGCCAGCTCGCGATAGACGTCGATGAGGTCCTGCACGCCGCTGACTTTGGCGCTGAGGATGATCTGCTCCGGCTTCATGCCGTAGCTGACGGCGAGATCGGCGGAGCGCAGGGCGCTTTGCACCATGGCTTCCATGGTCACGTCGCGCGCGTCCTTGGGTTCGCCGAGCTTGGAGTTCGCATCCATCAGCCGCGTCAGCAGCGACTGGTCGAGCGAGCCCCAGTTGACGCCGATGCGCACCGGCTTGTCATTCTCAATGGCGACCTCGATCATGGCGCGGAAGTTGTTGTCGTCCTTCTTGCCGATAGAGACGTTGCCGGGATTGATGCGGTACTTGGCCAGCGTCCGCGCGCACGCGGGATACTTCTTCAGCAGGATGTGGCCGTTGTAATGAAAGTCGCCGATGATCGGCACCGGCACGCCCAGGCGGTCAAGCCCGTCGACAATGTGCGGCACGGCTTCGGCGGCGGCATCGTTGTTGACGGTGACGCGTACCAGCTCCGAGCCGGCGCGGGCCAGGGCCATGCACTGACGGATGGTGCCGTCGATGTCGGCGGTGTCGGTGTTGGTCATGGACTGCACCACGATTGGTACATCGGAACCGACGCGAACCCCGCCTACGACCGCCGTGTACGTTTTTCTGCGCTGAATTTGAGCCATACAGGATGTATAGAAAAGTGTAACACGGTTGGTCAGAGTTGCTGGAGCAGAGTGGAAGAGGTCTGACACACATTCGCCGTCGTTGAACGGGTGGCGGAAAAATCGCTGGCCGGTGATGCGCCGGGAGGCACTTCGAGGAATTCCTCTGGGTGCTTTATCCTGATGCTTATGCCTGCACTCGTCGAATGTGTACCGAACTTCTCCGAAGGGCGCGACAAAGCGAAAGTCGATGCCATTATCGAAGCCATGAAGATGGATGGCGTTTATCTGCTCGACCGCGAGATGGACGCCGACCACAACCGCTGCGTGATCACCCTGGTGGGCGATCCGGTGAACGTGGCCGAAGCCGCGATTCGCGGCGTAGGCAAGGCCGCCGAGCTCATCGACCTGACCAAGCACACCGGCGCTCATCCAAGGTTGGGCGCGGCCGACGTAATTCCGTTCATCCCGATCGAAGCTCTGACGCTGGAAGATTGTGTCGCCATTGCGCGTCGCGTCGGCGAAGAAATCTGGAAGCGCTGGAAGGTTCCCGTGTATTTGTACGAAGCCGCGGCGCAAATTCCCGAGCGCCAGAATCTGGAGAATGTGCGTCGGGGACAGTTCGAAGGCATTCGCGAAGAGGTGAAGACCAACCGGGCGCGCAAACCGGATTTCGGAGAAGCGGCGCTGCATCCCACCGCGGGGGCGACGGTGGTGGGAGCGCGCAAATTCTTGGTTGCCTACAATGTCTACCTCAACACGCCGGATGTGGAGATTGCCAAGAAGATTGGCAAGGCCGTGCGTTTTTCCAATGGCGGGCTGCGCTACGTGAAGGGGATGGGAGTAGGCGTGCGCGGGCTGGCGCAGGTTTCCATGAACCTGACCGATACCGATCAAACGCCGATCGCGCGCGTGTACGAGTACGTCAAGCGCGAAGCGGCGCGCTACGGCGTTATGCCGCTGGCGAGCGAGATTGTTGGACTGATTCCGAAGAAGGCGCTCGAAGACGCGGCCGAGTGGTTTTTGCAGATCGAGAATTTCGACTCGTCGCTCATCCTGGAGAACCGGTTGGTCGCGGTGATGAGTGGCAAGCTGGCGGTCGGAGGAATCCGCGCCGGCGTTGAGCCCTTTATCGAGCAACTGGCAGCGCCCACGGCAGCGCCGGGAGGAGGGAGCGCATCGGCTGCCACAGCGGCGATGGCGGCTGCGCTGGGCAGCATGGTCGCGGGAATGTCTCGCGGCAAGAAGGCCTACGCGCAGTATGAACGCCCGTTGACCGTTGCTCTGGCGCGCTTGGCCGAGCTGCGCGAGCAGTTCAAGGCGGCAATCGATGCCGACGCGGAGTCGTTCAACGAAGTGATGGCGGCGTTCAAGAAGGCGAAAGACCATCCCGAGGCGCAGGTCGAGGTTGAGGCGGCGACGAAGAAGGCGACGCTGATTCCGCTGGGGGTTGCCGAGCGGGCGAGGGAAGTGCGGCAGATGATCGAATCGCTGCGGCCGATGACGAATCCGCGAATGGCCTCGGACTTGACGGTAGGAGTATCGCTGGCGCGCGCGGCCGCTGAAGGTGCGCTGGCCAACGTCGAGATCAACCTCAACGACATCAAGGATGAAGTATTTCTCGCCGATGTGAAGCAGAGAGTGACGGCGGTTAGGAGCTGATGCTTTCGACGGCTGCAGCTAATGTTTGTCGACGAGCATCGTCTAACTTCTGCCGGCGAGCGAAGGTTGCCACTCCTTGAGCAAGACTTGAGCAAGAATGGAGCAAAATCCCGCATCTGTGCTGACATTGTTGAGTAGAATGATTAACATGAAGCAGTTTGTTACCGGTCTTTTCCTGAGTGGCGCGCTATGCATGCCTGCGCTCGCCGCGCCTTTGAGCAGCAATGCCCGCACCGTGGTTCCCGCGGCGCTCCAGCAGATCATCTCCGTCGACTATCCCGCGCTGCGCGATTCGCAGGCGGCGCACGCGTTGCGAGATCGCGTGCTGCCGGACAGTATCAAGCAGTTCGAGACGGCGTTGAAGGGAGCGGGAGTCGATCCTGACAAGGACATCGAGCAGCTCACTTTTGTCAGCTACCGCGTGGCCAAAGGGACGCTCTATGGAATCGGCATCGCGCAGGGGCCGTTCAAGCAGAAGGAATTTCTAGCCAAGATGCGACTGAAGAAGATCAAGCCGGAAAAATATCTTCTTTCCTACCTCTATCCCATGGGATCGGGCATGCAAATGGTGTTCCTCGATCCCACGACCATTCTGTTCGGCGAGAACGCCGCCATCAAGGGCGCCATCGACGTACGCGATAATGGGGCGGAGTCGGTGCAGTCGAACAGTACGATGAACGATCTGATCACGAGTGTGCAAGACTCGCCGGTGTGGAGCGTGCTGGACCAGGCAGGTACGCAAAACATGATGAGGTCGGCGTTGGGCCAGGCGGCATCGCTGGCTGACTATGACGTGATCAAGAAGCGTTTGCTGGCGTCGGATTACGTGATGGACTTCACCAATGGTGTGACCTTCGATCTCAGCGTGAAGACCTCGGACACGATAACGGCGGCCACCTTGTCGGGGCTGCTGAAGGCAGGGGTTCTGTACCGCAAGCTGAGCGGCACGCCGACGGAGAAGTTGGCGCTGGAGAATACCACGGTTGACAGCTCCAATGACCTGCTGCAGATGCACTTCAAGGCCGACGATCAGCGCTTCGAAGCGCTGTTGAAGTCGGATTTGTTTGCCGCGGTATCGAAATAACGGCTGCACCCTTGTCCGTTATCATGCTCTGATGCAGAGCTTTTTTGCCCGGCGCACGGCGTGGAACCTCGCCACTAATCGCTACACAGAAGCCCTTGAGGCGCATCGCCGGGCGGGCAGGGAACTGCTCGACCTAACGGCCTCGAACCCCACCACCGTTGGATTGCGATATCGCGAAGAGGAATTGTTGCGGGCGCTGGCGCGTCGCGAGGTGCTGGTCTACGATCCGCAGCCGAAGGGTTTGCTCGCCGCGCGCGAGGCAATCGCGGACTATTACGCGGAGCGCCGAAGTCCGGTCTCGCCCGACGATCTGCTCCTGACAACCGGCACCAGCGAGGCCTACTCGTTCGTCTTTCGCTTGCTCTGCGATCCGGGAGATGCGGTATTGGTGCCGACGCCGAGCTACCCGCTGTTTGACTTTCTGGCTGACCTTCAAGATGTGACACTGGTCCCTTACCAACTGGTTTACGATCACGGATGGCAGATGGATTTTCCTTCGCTGCAAGCCGCCATCGGACTTGCCCAAGCGACCGGCAGAAGATGCCGGGCCGTACTCGTCGTACATCCTAACAATCCAACTGGTTCGTATGCGAAGCGGCACGAGGCCGAGGAACTGCATCGCATTTGCGCGGCCAACGGTCTGGCAATCATCGCGGACGAAGTTTTCCTCGACTATGCGCTGGGCGAAGAATCGCCCCTTCCGTTCTCCGCGAATCGCGAAGCCCTGACCTTCACGCTGAACGGGCTGTCGAAGATTTCCGGCCTGCCGCAGATGAAGGTTGCCTGGATTGCGGTGAGCGGACCGGATACCCTGAAGGCCGAAGCGCTGGCCAGGCTGGAGGTCGTTGCCGACACCTATCTCTCGATGAATGCGCCGGTGCAGTGGGCGATTCCCCCCATGCTTGAAGAGGGGCGTGGCATTCAAGCGCAACTGATGCAACGCATCCGGGAAAACCTGCTGGAGCTGGACGCGCAATTATCTGCGCAGAAGCTTTGCCACCGGTTGGCCGTGGAAGGCGGCTGGTATGCGGTGCTGCGCGTTCCCGCGATTGGATCGGATGAGGACCTGGCAATCGCGCTCCTGCAGGCGACGGGAGTGCTGGTGCAGCCGGGACACTTCTATGACTTCGCGGCAGACGGCCACCTGGTCATCAGCCTGATTACGCCGCCGGACGCGTTTCAGACAGGCATGACCAGGATTTTGAAACATATTGCGACCGCCGGCGGGTGAGGCTCGTCCACATTGCAATGAGCTTTGCCACCAGTGGGAGTGGCTTTACTCGGGTTTTATCCAGATAGCTGTGTGGGGCCGCTTGGTTACGAATCAACACCAAATCGCAACGACTCGACGGTATAATTAAGAACCTGTGCTCAAGTACTCCATTGTCGTACCGTTTCATAACGAAGAAGAGAACGTCACCGAGCTCTACGACCGCTTGAAAGTGGTGATGGAAGCGGCGGGTGAGCCGTTCGAACTGGTCTTCGTGGACGACGGCAGCCAGGACAACACGTTCTGGATGTTGCAGCAGATCGCGGCCGTTGACCGGCGGGTCGTGGTGGTGAAGCTGCGCCGGAATTTTGGGCAGACCTCGGCGCTGGCGGCAGGTTTCGATCACGCCGAAGGCGAATACGTTATCGCCATGGATGGCGACCTGCAACACGATCCTCACGACATTCCCATGTTCCTGCAGAAGCTGCGGGAGGGATATGACATTGTCAGTGGCTGGCGCAAGCAGCGGATCGACAATTTTGTGCTGCGACGGATTCCGTCGAAGGTAGCCAATTGGCTGATGGCCAAGCTTAGCGGCGTGGAGTTGCACGATTTTGGCACGACTTTCAAGGCCTATCGCCGCGAGGTGGTGCAGGAAGTCCCACTCTACGGAGAACTGCACCGATTTATTCCGGCGCTGGCATCGGCTTACGGCGCAACTATTTGTGAGATTCCCATCCGTAACGTGAACCGCGAGCGCGGCGAGTCGCACTATGGCATTTCGCGCACCGTGCGCGTTTTCTTCGACCTGATTACGATTCGCTTCTTGTTGAAGTACATGTCGCGACCGCTGCATTTCTTCGGCAGCGTTGGCGCTTTGAGCTCCATGACCGGCTCGCTGATCGCGTTGTGGATGATCTCGGAAAAGCTCCTGCGCGGCGTGCATGTGATGGATGAGCATGGACCGTTGCTGGTTTTTGCCGCTGTGCTGATCGTGGCAGGCGTGCAGTTGATCGCGCTCGGGCTGTTGGGAGAGTTGCAGGTCCGGCACTTCCACGAACCATCCAAGCGCGCCCCCTACACGGTCGATCGTGTGCTGCGTTCTTCGCACAGCCAAGGCGCGCTGGCCGATTGAAGCAGTGGTTAGCGGCTAGTGGCTAGTGGATAGAAACCGCAAACAAGATTCACGCAACGGTTCCCGTACTCCGAATCACCATTCCCTTGCTCATCCCACGCGCGGTTACCTGTTCATTGCTGCTGCCACATTTTTCTGGGGACTCGCCGCCGCCATGGGGCGAGGCATGTTTACCGGCAGGCTTTCGGGCGGAGCGCATATCCTGGCCCCGATTGATCCGCTAGTTTTGGCGCAGAGCCGCAGCACCATTGCGCTGCTAATCCTGACTCCCATTCTCCTTGCAAAAAAGCGAGCTGCTCTGCGGGTGCGCAGTAGTCACCTGGCGCAATTCTTTCTGCTGGGGATCCTGGGCCTCGCCGCTTCGAACTACTTCTACTATTTCGCCATAGAGAAGACGACGGTAGCGACGGCGATCGTGCTGCAATACGTCGCGCCGGTGTGGGTGCTGCTGTACATGCTGGCCCGCGGGTTACAACGGGCGACCATGCTCCGCATCAGCGGAGTTGTTCTGGCCGTGATCGGGTGCGCCTTGGCGGTGGGCGAGGTTGCCGTACGGCGAGGCTTCCCGTGGCTGGTGCTATCCGGAATGCGCTTCAACATGATCGGAGTGGCCGCGGCAGAGACGGCGGCGATTTCATTTGCGTTCTACAACGTCTACGGACAGCACCTGCTCCAGATCTATGACCGTTGGACAGTGCTGTTGTATTCGCTGCTGGGCGCAAGTGTCTTCTGGCAACTGGTGAACCCGCCGTGGAAGATCGTCGCTCAACATTACACAGCCGGCCAGTGGCTTTTCATGCTGGTCTTTTCCATCACGTCGATGCTGGTCCCGTTCTCGCTGTACTTCGCGGGACTGCAGTACCTCGATCCCACGCGCGCCATCGTGACCGCCTGCCTGGAACCGGTATGGGCGATCCTGCTGACGGCGATCATTCTGGGAGAACTAGTTTCGCCAATGCAGGTGGTGGGCATCGCGGTGGTGCTGTCGGCGACGATCTTGGTACAGCGGCCGGACCGCAAAGCTCCCGCCGAACCCCGGATCGCAGTCGAGCCGATCGAGTAAACTGAGCTTGAGGTCAAATCTCGGGGTAGCGGTTCTGTGGAGTAATCTGCGCAACCAAGTCGGCCAAACTAGGTATCTCACCGCCGCAGTTGGGTTGTAAGTGGCCTTCCCCAGCAACTTCAATCTCCAGCAAATCGCCTTCCCTCAGCTTGGCGTTCTCGACCACAGGCTTGCGGATCCAAATGCCGAGAGTGTTGCGCCACTTAGCCAAGTGTTTTTTCATAAGAACCCCTCTTGCTTCATGATAAGACGCATCGCCAGAGAATCACTGACCCTGTGTTGGTACGAGTTTCCCGCGAAGAGGACCGACTCGGCGACTCTGGAAAACTAGAGAGAGCGCTCCCGTTCCCGTAGCTGATTCAGTAGGGCTTCTGCGCTAGACGTAGGTGCGCCAAGCTCTGAAGACGAGCGGGCTTGAACAAGCGAGGATAGCTGGTTAACGTATTCCTCAACGGTGCTGGAATCGAGTTCTTGAATTTTCCTACCTTCCTCGGCTTCAATAGCGCTCAATATAATGATAATGCAAGACGACGGCTTTCGTTCGACTCATGGGCTCCGCCCTTCGCGATTATTGAATCCCTACTCATCTGCTCAAGGAGAAAACGGTAACGCAGAATTCTCATTGCCAGGTAAGCGGACTCTATCGAAACCGCGAGCGGTAACGATTTCAACAGCGCTGATAGATCAGCTCTCATAATGGGAACTCCACAACATCAAAGCGATCACGCGGGAGTTGTTCGATCAGGTACTCTTGGGCCAATGGATGCGCCCTGTTCTCGACCGGCACTTCCACGACCATAGCTGAGACGGAGACGAACGGGATCAGGTAAAGGAGAGGTCTGAAGTCCAGGGTCTCAGCTCTATCGACGATCGCGACGATACCCTTTCCTGTGATTCAGTAATCAGGCCGTCCGCTCTCTTACGTGTTGCACCATGTAAAATTCCCACCTTGTTTTCCTGTACTTTTGTGCTGTGTCGATCTCCAGTTCTCGTTTCGTCCCGGAGGTTGCGATAGACCGTCACCGGATTCGAGGTGGTTGAGAGCATAACTTCGCCGGAAAAATCAGACTCAGAATCGAATACGGGCGCGCACCATACATAGAGCAGCCCACGATAATAGCGTTCACTGATCTTGTACGCCAACCATGTATTCGTTGAATACAGAATTAGCGGATCGACCATAGCATTATCTTACATGTCCTACACGGCCGAGACTACTGATTTCGACGGAAAATCACCTCTTCGCAGGAATGGTATCGCGCGAGTGTGATTCGGCGTCGGCGTAGAGAGCGTCGATCTCTTTCTTATAGCGGTCGGTCAAGTTGCGACGGCGCAGCTTCATGCTGGGAGTGAGGGTGCCGTCGGCGATGCTAAGTTCGTCAGGCACAACCAGCACGCGCTTCAGCTTCTCATATTGCGCCAGGTTTTGATTCATCTCATCGACGATGCCCTGATAAAGCGATTGCACCTGGTGCGCCTTGATCAACTCCTTACGGGTCGAAAACTTCACATTGTGATGGCGCGCCCATTCCTCCAAGTCCGGAAAGCTGGGGATGATGAGCACGGCAGGGAAGCGTCGCATGTCGCCGAGCAAGGCAGCCTCGCCGATGAATTGGTTTACTTTGAGCGAACTCTCGATGGGCTGGGGAGCGATGAATTTGCCGCCTGAAGTTTTGATCAGGTCTTTCTTGCGGTCGGTGATGGAGAGATAGCCTTCTGCATCGAGGTTCGCGATGTCGCCCGTCTTAAACCAGCCATCTTCAAAGACCGCAGCCGATTCCTGGGGCATCTTCCAGTATCCCTTGAAGACGGAAGGGCCGCGTACCAACAGCTCGCCGTCTTCGGCGATGCGCACTTCAACATTCGGCAGCGGCTTGCCTACAGTGCCCAGACGATGGTTGATGGGATTATTGACTGCGATCACCGGAGAAGTCTCGGTGAGCCCGTAGCCTTCGTGAATGCGGATTCCGATGTCGGCGTACCACGTGGCGATCTCGCGGCCCAGAGGCGCGCCTCCCGAGACGAAGATGCGGGCACGGCCTCCTAGACCTGCGCGCACTTTGGAGAACACCAGCGCGTTGGCCAGCTTCCACGCGATGGATTTTGGCGTTTCGCCGCGAAGAATGGCTTCCCGATTCGCAACGCCCACCGAAAGGGCCCACTTGATGAGAGCGTGCTTCAAGCCGTGCGACCCGTACTGCACCTTGTTATAAATCTTCTCGTAGACCCGGGGCACGGCCACGATGATGGTGGGATGCACCTCGGCCATGGCGCGCGGCAGATCGTCCATGTTGGGGCAGTAGGCCAGCGGCGCGCCGATATTGAACAAGGCATAGTCGAGATGACGGGCGGTCACGTGCGACAGCGGCAGGAAGGAAACGCAGAGATCGTCCTTGTCGATGTCGTACATGTCGAGCGAGACATTCAGGTTCGACGCCATGTTGCCGTGGGTGAGCATCACACCTTTGGGCGTGCCGGTGGTGCCCGAGGTGTAGATAAGCGTGGCAAGATCGTCGGGCTCGACTAGCCGGCCTAGGGCCTCCAGTTCCGGATCGTTCTCGAACGAGGCGTCGCGCAGGAAGGACTGCATCGCTACTGCCTCGGTCAACCCCGGGGCGTCATCCATGATGACGACGTATTCGAGGCCGGTCTGCTGGCGGATGGCGGCGAGCTTCTCATACTGCTTGCGAGTGGAAACGAAGGCGACACGGGCTCCGCAATTCTGCAAGACGTATAAGCTCTGGTCGCTGGTCTGGGTGGCGTAGATGGGGACATCCACGGCTCCCAGCAACAGGGTGGCAAAGTCGGCAACGGCCCACTCCGGCCGGTTCTCGCTAAGGATGATGACGCGATCGCCTTTTCTTACACCCCAAGCCTGTAATTGACGCGCCGTGGCATAGACCCAGCTCCGCAGTTGGAGGGCGGAGATGGGCTGCCAAGCCTCGCCTTCGCGGGTAAGCATGATGCGATCGCTGTTGCGCCCCATCAGCGTGAAGAAAACGTCATTGAGAGTTCGAAGGTTATTTGCGCCCAACTGCTTGTCCCCTGTCGGTCAATCCCCAGTCTATCTGTAACGGCGCAGCCGTTGACTTAAAGCTTCGCTCTATCCCGTTTGCCGGTCGCTGCGCATCCCGTTCAAGAAAATGTCGACTACCCCGTCGGCAACGTGCGCGAGGTGGTAATCGTGCTCGCTCAACACCCACGAGGTGACCATCTCATCGAGCGCGCCGAAGAAACAGTTGGCCGCATACTTGTCCGACATCTCGCGGCGAAAAGTCCCGCTGGCCTGACCCTCGGTGATCGCGTCGCGCACCAGGCCGAGGTACTCGATCATGTGATGATGCGAGAACTCGGAGAGGAACCGCGTACTCTGTCGCAACTCCATTTGGAAGACCACCGCCAAATTGCGATTGGAGCCGAGCGCGTCCAGATGAAGGAATGCCAGCCGCCGCAGCCGGTCCACCGGACTTGACAGCTTCTTCAACTCGGTTCGGGCCAGGCTCATGAAGGCATCGAACGCCGTGTTGATGGCGGTCATCAGGATATCTTCCTTACTCTTGAAGTAGAGATAGACGGTGCCGTCGGCAACGTCGGCGCGTTCGGCAATGTCGGCGATACGCGCGCTGAAGAAGCCCTTCTCGGCGAAGACGGCGACCGCCGCATCCAGGATGCGCTGGTGCTTGTCAGCGCCGCGGTTAGCGCCGGGGACGGCTCCCTCTGGGGGAGTGAAAGCAGATTGAGGGTCACGTTTTGCCAATGGCCTGATCGTCGTAAGCTAAGAGAATTGCACTCGACCCACAGCCAAGTCTTGCAGCGGCTGAGGGATTACCAGCGCTGCCCCGAATGAGTACTCATTCACTCTATCGCCTCGTACGGCCTTCCGCAATTGGGAACGTACGAAACGAGGAGCCAGCGTTCCAAAACGGAAAGCAAGCGCTGCATAGTGATAAACCAGTGCCGACGGAAACAGCCGGTGGCCGGAAGCTTGCTCTGGATGGGACAATGACAATCACGCCGAATCGCTGAGTCCCGTCAAGAGTTTTTTTGAGAGGAGAGAACCGATGAAAAAGTTCTTAGTGGCGCTGCTGCTTGCCGGGTGTTTGTTGCCTGCGAGCTATGCCGCCGATAAAACCAACCAGATGCCGCCGCCAAAGCAGTCCTTCGACTCCGGCGGCGAAACGCTG
The DNA here is from genome assembly GCA_003165795.1 of Acidobacteriaceae bacterium. Lineage (GTDB taxonomy): Bacteria > Acidobacteriota > Terriglobia > Terriglobales > Acidobacteriaceae > Bog-257. The sequence goes on along the minus strand of PMWW01000192.1, from coordinate 26,690 downwards.
CCTCCGCTCAGGACGGCAGGCATTTTGGTTCTGGACGAGAACATTGAGGATTTGTTGTGAGTGATCGCGAAGCACAACCGTTTGCCGACAGCACGCCGGACAATGCTCCGGTCCGGGGATTTCTTCATCGCGCGGAAGATTCCGGATCCGGTTTCCTTGTGCTGACCCACGGCGCAGGCGGCAATTGCGATGCGCCGTTGCTGGTCGCGTTGGCTGACAAGTTTGCGGAGGAGGGCGTCAGCGTGCTGCGCTGCGATTTGCCGTTTCGCCAGCGGCGTCCGCATGGGCCGCCGTCGCCGTCGGATGCCAAGCATGATCAGGCTGGACTGCGGCGGGCGGTCGATCTGATGAAGCAGCAGTTTACTGGACGCGCTTTTCTGGGCGGCGTGTCGTATGGTGGACGGCAGGCGAGCATGTTGGTTGCTGCCGAGCCGACGCTGGTGGACGGGATGCTCCTGCTGTCGTATCCATTGCATCCTCCGGGACGTCCGGCACAGTTGCGGACCGCGCATCTCCCCAGCTTGCGAACTCCGGTTCTCTTGGTCAGCGGAACGCGTGATGCGTTTGGCACGATCGAAGAACTGGAAGGCGCGACCAAGCTGATTCCTGCACCGGCAAAGCTGGTTCCGATCGCAGGCGCGGGACACAGTCTGCTGCAGAAGTCGAACCGCGAGGAGTTGCCGGAGACGGTGGTGCGGGAGTTCGGTATCTTCTTTTCTGAAGTATCTCGTCGGAGTTGACCCAGTTCCATACGTATTGTCAGTCTTCTCCCTTTCGCCAAAGGGAGGCGAAAAGATGGGCCCCGGCGATTAGTTTTGTATCGACAAAATACCACTCAAGCAACAGAAACTTGGGTGGGCCACCATACCTTCCTTGGAACCCATACTCAAGCTGACAGCGAAGCGTGCCGATGAGCCTCCTGTAAGAACAGTTCGCCTGGAGAGATGGTGATGTCAGTGTCGAGGCCTTTCCAGCAGCGGCCAGGAAAGCGGATGAATCGCTGGTGGCGGGAGGACTATGCCCTGTGAGTCAACTTTACGATCTGAGACTGCTAATCGAAAGCAAGATCAAAGCTGACGGGCTGGATGCGATGAAAGTGAAGGGCCAGATCGGACTGCGCTCAGGCCGTGTCCTGGCGTTAATCTCACCCAGCACTCCGGATGACCCGACGGCCGTCTCCAAGCTGAAACAGGCTGTCAAAGAAGTGCTGCAGATCGACGCGTGAGGAGTACTGGCATGAAATGGAATTTGATTAAAACCAAAGTACTGGCCGCGTTGGCCGCCTGCCTGGTGGTGGGCGTGGGCGGTATCCTGGTCTTGATGCACTACAGTTTTGCGCGTAACTCGCAGGCCTTGGCAGTGGAATCGGTGACCGGCGCACAAAAGCTATTTACGATTTTGGAAGCCCGGGAAATCAGCAAAATGACGGCGGTAAGCGATACCCTGGCCGTCAACCAGGAAGTTCGCGATGCCTTCGCCGCCCGCGATCGCAGCCGGTTGATCGAGTTGACCGCGCCTCTGTATACGGAACTAAAGAGCGAAGGCATTACCAACTGGATGTTCCACACACCCGAGCCTGACATGGCCGTCTTCCTTCGTCTGCACAACGTTGCCAAGTTCGGTGACCACCTGAAGCGGCCTATGGATGAAGCAGTGGTGCGCACCCATGCCATGGTCGCAGGGAACCAAATGGCCAAAGCTGGGTTTGCGGTAAGAATCCTCCGGCCGTTTTACGATTCGCGCGGCGGCCTGAGCGGCTACGTCGAGTTTGGTGAAGAAATCGGCCATTTCATTCAGGAAATGAAAAGTCAGACGGGAGACGACTACGCACTATTGCTCAGCAAGAAGTTTGTGGACCGGCAGTCCTGGGCGGAATCGAACGCGCTGTGGAAGCGTCGCGATAACTGGAATGACAGCCCGAACTTGGTGTTGGCGGACAAAACCACGGCCACCGACAATATCATTCAATTCCAGCAAGAGCTGGCCACGTTGCCCGGCGAGGGCAAAGTGCTGGAGTGTTTTCATGACGGAGATTCGGTCTTCGTCCGTGGCATCTTTCCCATCCGCGACACCGCCGGTAATACCGTGGGGGCAATGTTTGTGGTGCGGGACATTTCCAGCTATTACCTGGCGATGCGGCACACCCAGAACGTGTTGGTGCTGGTGACCGTGGTAGCTCTAACGCTGGGCATTTTTCTGGTGCTGACGCTGCTCAACCGTCTGGTATTCCGGCGCCTGGAGCACATCATTATGGTCGCGACCCGTGTGGTTGGCGGTGACTACGAAACGGAAATCCGAGTCGACTCTGACGATGAGGTCGGCCAATTCGAAAAATTGTTCGAGCAGTTCAGGTGCGTCTTCGTTGATCTAATGGCGCACGTGCCCGAGTTACAAGAAAAGTAGATAGGGCTGCAAACTCGGCATTTAATTAATAGTTTCCCTAGGTGCGAGAGTGAGGGGCTCATTCACTCCGCCGCTCGTCTAATTGTTGCCGCTGCGGAATTGGATGATGTGACGGCGGTCGCGTTTGGAGGGCCGGCCTGCGGGCGCGGGCGCGAAGCTCATCGTGGCTTTACGCTCGGCCGCCAGCTTCAACCGCAAATCACGCCCCGACTCGGTTTCTTCATAGAGTGTCTGAGCAACCGCTGCCGGTCCGCGCATTTCACTTAGAAGAAGGACCTTCACCTCAAAATCTCCACTGTCGGTCTTGATGTGTAACAGGTCGCCCACGCGGACCTCGCGAGCCGGCTTGGCGGGCTGATGGTTGGATTGGATCCTGGCCAGCTCGCAGGCCCGAGCAGCCAAGGCGCGGGACTTGAAGAAGCGGGCTGCCCACAGCCATTTGTCTATTCGCACGCTGGTCATGCCCTAATCTTCCCACAGTGGTTACCGTCTGTCAGTTGCCAGCGCAGGACTTTTCGGCAGCTTTCGCCATCGCGAACCAAAAGACCCTCGCCTGAGCGCAGCCCAGGGAACCGGGCGGCCAGCGGTCAGACAGGCCTCGATTCGGAGCGATCAGATGAGCAATGTCTCGATCTAGGCCCCGATGGTGTTCCTTATCCTTGACGCCAGGCCGCTTCGAGCTAATTCGGGGTTGGGCCGTCGCCCCCGAGTATCGCAGGAGTGGCCTGTCTTAGGTAAGTCTATTCATTTTTCTTAGGCATTTCCTTGCATGGTCCACCCGGGAAATCATGTGTACATGGGACTTTTCCCCCTCATTCTCCCTATCCTGTTGGATCCGACACTTTGGAACCGTACCTGCAATCAAGAATCACGCATCTTCAACTCGGCCCCTGGAACTCTCAGGACAGGAGTTCCGTCCGTCCCTGCTTTTGACGGGTGCTCTCCGAAATGTCTTACGGCGTAGTGGTGTAGTGGCTATCTTACGGCCTAGTCGCTCAAGAGTTTAATTTACTTGATTACCCCACCATCGTGCTATGCGCCAGGCAGGGGTGGCTCGGCGAATTGAATAAATTGACTAAATGGAGCATCACATGAATCTTGGGATCAAGAAATTCACGACGTTGAGATGCGCCTTGCGTAAATCAGCCGTGATCGGTTTTTCCACCATGGTCGTCTTGACATTCGCCATTTCCGCGCAAGCGGGATCTAACCTGGTACTCAACGGAGGCTTCGAGTCGACAAGCAACGGCAATGGCGAGATGGGCTACAACACCAACGCCACGGATTGGACGACGAGCGGTTACAACTTCATCTATGCCCCCGGAACCGCGGACACTACCGGTGCGAATGGCCAGTATGGCAATATCTCACTTTGGGGCCCGGGCAATGGTTCGAGCAACGGAATGCCGGCCAGCAGCCCTAACGGCGGGAACATTGTCGCCGCCGACGGTGCTTTCCAGGTGGGTGCGATCACGCAGTTAATCACCGGCCTGACCCCTGGCGCCAGTTACAGCGTCAGCTTCTGGTGGGCGGGGGCACAACAATATGGCTTCACCGGGGCCACCACCGAGCAATGGCAAGTCAGCTTCGGAAGCCAGGAGCAGTCAACCATAGTGCTGAACAACGCCAGTCACGGCTTCACCGGCTGGCAGTACCAGACGTTCACCTTCACCGCGAGTGGCACCAGCGATCTGCTCTCCTTCCTGGCTGTTGGCACTCCCTCTGGAGTACCGCCGTTTAGCCTCTTGGACGGTGTATCGCTCACACAACTGCCGGAACCGGCAACCTGGACGATGCTGATCAGCGGACTGATGGGCGTTGCAGGCGCCGCGAGACTAAGAAAAAGGGCCAAGAGCTAATTGTCAGCCGGGCGGCTTCAATGCCCGCCCGATTTTGAGGTAGTGCCGAGCGGATGGCACTACCTCGTTTTAAGTTTCCGGTTTTTCGACGCAGAATGGAAATCCTTCAGCAGCTGCAACAGCATCTCGGTCCGTTCGCTACCGACGTCCTCCGCCTGGGCATCTGGTTGTTGCTGCTTATGATTGTTTTCGTACCGCTGGAAAGACTCTCCGCGGTCCATCCGCAGAGGGTCTTCCGCAAGTCGTTTCCCATCGACCTGGCCTATTACTTTCTCAACAGCCTCTTACCCAAGATGCTTCTAGTCGTGCCCATGGCATTGATTGCCTGGGGCCTGCATTACGTTGTGCCGGATGGCCTGCACTGGAGGGTAGCGGGCATGTCGCTATGGACGCGCCTGGCGGCCGCGTTTGTGGTGGGAGAATTCGGATTTTACTGGGGACATCGCTGGACGCACCAGATTCCCCTGCTGTGGCGCTTTCATGCGGTCCACCACAGCGCCGAGCAGATCGACTGGCTGGTCAATACTCGCGCCCATCCGTTGGACATCGTCTTCGTGCGGCTGTGCGGCTTTGTCCCCATGTACGCGTTGGGTCTGGCCCAACCGATGATGGGGAACAGAGTGGACGTGGTGCCGCTGCTTATTATGCTGGTGGCCACGCTGTGGGGTTTCTTTATCCACGCCAATCTGCGCTGGCGATTTGGCTGGTTGGGGCTGCTGATATCTACTCCCGCGTTTCACCATTGGCACCACACCAATGACGAGCACGTCAACAAGAATTACGCCTCCATGCTGCCCTGCTTGGATAAACTGTTCGGCACTTGGTACATGCCGAAAAAGCTATGGCCGCCAAAATACGGAATTGACGCGTCTATGGCTCCCGGTCTGGTAGGACAACTCCTGCAACCGCTGCTGCCGCAGGACGAGAAACCCATGGTAGCAACCGCCCAGCTGCAGGCTAGCGAAGGGACCGCTATGCACGTGCTCGCTCAATCGGACTGACATCGCCGCGGCGCGACGCGCGCTCGATAACGCCGCCAGCCGGCTTGGCTGGCTGCTGGTTGGATTGGATCTTGCCCAGCTCGCAGGCCCCCGCAGCCAGGGCGCGAGACTTGAAGAATCGCGCCGCCCACATTCACTTGTCGATGCGCGCACTGGTCATGTCTTAATTCTTCCTACGATGAGTTGTCATCTGCCAGTTGTCAGTCGACCGGAGGCGGTTTTCCACTCTGCCGCCCGAGGCAGGCGAAAGAGCCTGTCTCAAGCGCGGCCAAGGAACGGGGTGCCGGGCCTTGTATGTTTCGAAACTCTGTTTCAGAAGGGATGTTGATGCGCGACTGCTGGTCATTCTAATTGCTGGGCGGACTCGAGCAGTCCTTCCTGAACTTTCCGTTCCTGCGCGTAGACTTGCTCAAGATGAACAAGGCCCGCCAATACAGCCTCGAATTTCTGTCGGAAAGGAGCACCGGCAATGAAAAGCCGCCGGCAAGCTTCATTACGCGCATCAGTTTGGGCTAGTGTTAGATTGCCGGGGGGAACGAATGCTCGGCATCCCCGTTCAAAATCGGTAGCTTCGTTTGCTATGGGCTGCACATTCGTCTGAAACGTCGATTGCAATGACTGCGCCGAGTTGTGCAACTGATCAGCATTAATCGACGCCTGGCTTGCAGCTACAGAAAGTTGACCACGTGCTACGGTCGCATTCTGATTTCCAGCCAATTGGCGCTCGCGACTAACGTATTCGGTCATCTTTGCTGTGATTGCGTGATAGCGCTGTTCGACTCCGGGAAACCTGCTGAGATGCACGTCTGCTTCGGAGTCAAATTTCTGCATTCTCCCTACAATCCGGTCAATTTCAGAGATAAAGGTCTGCTGGGTCCGCTCAGTTCTCTGACGAACGGCGGCAGCGTCCTTCGCGGCGAGAATACCCTGCGACTGGGCGTTCAACGTATTCACTTGCCTCTGATAATCGCTGAGGTCAGACCGCGTTAGAACGATGGGGCTTGGTTGCCCACCCGTGAGCGTCAGTGTATCCCCGTCAAGCGTGCCCGATAGTGTGACCACTTGAAGCCCTAACTGACTGGCTGAAATCGTGACATTCCCGGCGTTAACGGCCCCTATGACCGGCACGGTTTCTCGCTCGATTTTTCCGTCCTTCCCCAATACCAGAGTTTCCAGTTGACCTGTCAGGTGGTTGTCCGGAGTCCTGACGAGTTGTAGCCAGTACACTCCGTCCGTGAATTTCGCGATGTATGTACCGGATATCTCTCGTTGGCAGCCGCTCATTAGCACCACGACCGCAATGACACAAAGGGGCAGATGTCTCAAATCTCGATCCTCTCGACTTCTCCCACGCTCATATCATCGTTGCGCCGACCATAGAGTCCGGTGGTTCTGGTATTGGATTTTCTTTGCCCAGCCAACTGGAAACCGGGATCACGTGCGCTCGCCGGCTACTTACCCCAAGGTTGAAGCGAATCTGGCATGCGGTCGTATATCGTCTCCCGTCAAGCGTTTTGTATGTGATCTCAAAATTCAATCGGTGATCGAGAGACGGATTACCAGCTGCGTCTTTATGCGGAAATGATTCACCTACGGTCTTCACGAATTCGAGCATGGCTTTAGGGGTAATCGGGATGCCGGGCACGCGCCGGTGGTGCGTCGCATGCATAGGGGCACTTTTCTCTGCCAGAACAAATATTCTTTCTGTGGTCAGCAGTTCTGTATACTCGGCCCTCTTGAGGCCCTCGATTTCGGTTACGTCAACATCGAATGCCGGGCTTGAGCCAATATTTTGAATCCGAAGGCAAGCAGATTTGTTTTCGTCACTGCCTTCGAGTTTCCAATCACCTTCGACAATGACGACCGGTCGAGGGCGTTGGAGCTCTACTATCACCCATGCAGCCCTGCCCTGGCTTTCAGCGGCTTTGGCAGCCTTGCTTGCGCTCCACGCGGCGATACAGGCTGCGATCGCGGCGACACAAGTAGCTGATGCGATTACAAGGTTAAATGTCTGCTCGACGAGCATGAAAAGGAGCGTAGCAAGGTTCGACACAAATTATTACAACGTAGCCGGTTGTCCCATTCATTCGCGCCTTTTGCGGATGAGCGGGAGAGACTCGTCGTCGTGCGCAGCTTGCTCCTGGCTCCATCTCCTCTGCAATCTGTTCGCCCTCGCGCAGTCGTTGCTTAATCAACTCCGTGTCCCGGCGCGGCGTTTCAAGTCCGGTGCGGAAGCCAGGAATCCCAGACCGGCCCGCGCTCGTGCGAAGATGGACTCTGGACAGCGACACGTCGGAGCCCATGAAGACGTCAACCCTGCGCAGAATATTCAAAGCATTTCATTATCGCGATTTCCGGCTGATGTGGGTCGGTGCCTGCACCTCGAGCATCGGCACCTGGATGCAGATCGTGGCCCAGGGCTGGCTCATCTATCGCCTGAGCCATTCCGCCTTCCTGCTCGCGCTCGACCAGTTTCTCGGCGGCATTCCCATCTTCCTGTTCTCGCTGATCGGCGGCGTGGTGGCCGACCGCATCGAGCGCCGGAAAATCCTGCTCGCCTCGCAATACGTACAGATGGCGAGTGCGGCGATCCTTACTGTCCTGGTGGCCAACGGATTGACCCACGTTTGGCCTATCCTTTGTCTCTCGTTTATGTCCGGCCTGGCCCAGGCCTTTGGCGGCCCGGCGTACTCGGCGCTGATTCCGACGCTGGTCGACCGAGAGGACATGCCCAACGCCATCGCGCTGAACTCGATCCAGTTCAACCTGGCGGTCACCATTGGACCCGCACTCGCCGGCCAGGCTTTGGCGAAGTTGGGAGAGAAGTGGTGCTTCGGGTTGAATGCGCTTTCCTTCCTTGCACCCATCATTACGCTGCTGATGATCAGGACCCGATTCCTGCCGGCAAGCACTGGCGACTCGATGTTTACCAGCCTGAAGCAGGGTATCAAGTTCGTTCGCAAACAGGGCTCGATGGAGGCGCTGATCGTGCTGGCGTTCTGCATGACGGCGCTGGCCATGCCGATGCGGACCTATATTCCGGTGTTCGTCAAAGACATCTTCCATCGCGGTCCGGAAACCTATGGCAATTTACTTTCTTTCATGGGAATCGGATCCATCGCCGGCTCGCTAATGGTTGCGGGGATGGGCAACATACGCCGCAAGGGCCGGTTTGCCATCAGCATGCTGATTTGCCTGGGCGCCGCGATTGCAGGGTTTTCGCTTTCGAGAAAGTTGCCGCTGAGCTACGTGATGCTAGTGCTGGTGGGCGCTTCCATGATGTCTGTCTTTGCCACGGTGACTTCGCTGGTGCAGTTGATTACTACCAACGAAATGCGCGGACGCGTGATGAGCGTCTACAACTGCGCCTTTCGCGGAGGAATGCCGATGGGAAACTTATTGTCGGGATGGATCGTGCCGATATTTACCGCACCTGTGGTGCTGAGCGTGAACGGATTGCTGCTGATTCTGATGGCACTGTACTTTCTGCTGATACAACGGCGAGTGGCCACGCTGTGATCGGCGGGTACGTGACGTTGGTTGCACTCTGGATTTTACAGCTGCCTCAGGCATACCGCGAAGCAGGTCCAGACTGCAAGACACAGCGCTCGACAAGTGACAATGTACACTTTACGGTGTACCCTTATGATTACAAGCTTCAAGCGTCGCGGCCTCAAACGGTTTTATGAGCGCGATGACCGTGGCGGGATACGGCCCGACTTGATCGAGACTGTGGAAGACATTCTCGCTCGCCTCGACAGAGCTCAGACGGCGCAGGCCATGAACCTTCCCGGTTATCGCTTGCATTCGCTTAAGGGGCGCCTGAAAGGTTCTTGGTCGGTTACTGTGCGGGCGAACTGGCGCATTGTTTTTCGCTTTGAAGGCACGGATGCGTTTGACGTCGAGCTGACTGACTATCATTAAGCAAGAGAGGGAGCAAAACAAATGCCGATGAAGAACCCGCCACACCCCGGACGCAGTATCCGAAACGCCTGCCTTGAACCCTTGGGCCTGTCGGTTACGCAGGGCGCGGAGGTTCTCGGCGTCACCCGGCAGACGCTCAACAACGTCGTCAATGGCAAGTCGGGCATCAGCCCCGAGATGGCGATCCGGCTCTCGAAGGCGTTTGGCAGCACGCCGGAAACGTGGTTACGGATGCAGCTTGCCTACGATCTGGCCAAGGCCCGTAAGGGCGAAAGCAAGATCCGGGTCCGCCGGCAGCATGTACCACAAGCGCTGCACGTCTAGTGAACGAGACCTCCCGCCCGTCGCGTCGTCGGCGATTACATGTTGGCAGCGATGATGGACCGTGGGGCGGAATCGCGGACGTCGCAAGATGGGAAGCTGCGCTGCGCGATAGTGACGGCGAACGTCCCGCCCATCCAGCGTCTGTCTTTGGAGAATTGGATGTGGACGACGAAGAAGATCCGCAGTCGCGGAGGCGATCCGTCGAAGCTTAGGCTGTCGACGCCATATTACCTGCGGAAGAAGGACATCGACCGCTTTCTGGAAGCGTTCGATGAGTACAAGCGGGAGAAGGCGTAGCATCCTTAGCGGCATGAATATATCGCGTCCCGAAAAGGGTAAGAAATGAGACTCCCCGCAACACCAAGTGCAGCTTACGGTTAGGGCGTTCGACCCACAGAATAAACGCCCAGCGCATGGCCGGGCGCGGAAATGGCTCTTTTCTTAAAGTTACAGCTTCTGATCCGGAAAAGGTAACGGTTTACCACCACGCCAATGTTCTGTTGGGCGCACTTTACCGTTCGTATCACGATCAAGAACTACAAGCTCGTCATTCCCGAGAGCTTTAGGCAACGCCCGGTGCGGCAGCCGAACCGTCGGAAGGAAGGGCCCTCACCCGCCTGGTGTGCAGGGGGGCGGAAAAGAATTGTGATTGATCCAATAGCGGAAGGCCGGGTCTGAATCCCCACCTGGTTGCGCAGTATCCCAAATGTCGGTACGGAGAACTCTGCAGCCAAGTTCGAACGAAGCGTTCGTTTTATTAGCACCATCATAATCTTCTGTCATCGCCCGACACTGTGCCGGTGACATTCCGGTTTGCGTTTGACCCCGGACATACGGAGGGTTACCCGCATAAACTATACGGCACAGTCCGATGCCAACCGGCTTCGGCTGAGGCAAGTCAGGTTGCTGCCAAACGACCATGATCGGGCCAGCCGTGGCTATCTCGGAATTAAACGTTATCAGACTCGTCTTCGCGGTGCTCTTAGACTGGACGATTAAAGTCTTAGAACCGCTTCCTGAAAATTTGATGATGGGCCTGGTGTTACCGTTACCTTCGGATCGGAAGACAGTATGGTAACCTTCGCATCTTTCGCTGATCCGCCACCGGCCACAAAGGCCAGATGTATCGCAAACGCGGTGTAGACCCCATTCTTGTTTTGAGCACCTTGCCGCTCGAGTACCGCCGTCAATACCGGGCCCTGCTCATTTTGCGTGAGACATACCACATACGCTTGGTATGATTCAGTTGGAATGATGGATTGATATGTTGATAAAGAAGACCAATCGCTTAGCGCCGACGACTGCTGTGACTTGTACTTCTCCAGCGAAGCTTGGAAATCATCCCAGGTAAAGCCACCGCTACCATAGCCGTCATAACCGAGAAACTTGGCTGCCCCGTCGTGAATTGTCTGGTTCTGGGTGAATGTAGTCTTGTCTAAAAGCGAATAGTATGCGAGCTTCTCCGCGTTAGACGACGCCGATTGAAAAGTATTCGGCAAGAGGTTCCGCCCGCACTCGCTGGCTGACAGGCCTAAGGCTTCATTTGTTCCTGAAACTAGAAGAAAGCCGATGCAAGCCAGCCCAATTTGGGCTATGCGCCATACAGAAATCCTCATACGATTTCAATCCTTTCCTCGAGTGACACTAGATACTTGAATCGAGGGCCTTTGTTTAACTCCAACATCTTACACCTACGTGCCACCTTGCCCCAGTCGCGATCCCTTCCCTTATCGAAAAGGGTAAGTTATGAGACGAAACACGAGATCTACCAAATCAAGGGCACACCGGTCTCAAAATCCTGTCTCAGAACCTTGAGCTGTTATTTGTTGCTGAGCGCTTCCACGCCCGGCAGCTTCTTGCCTTCCAGGAACTCCAGCGACGCGCCGCCGCCGGTTGAGATATGGGTGATCTTGTCGGCCACGCCTGCGGCTTTCACGGCCGCCACGCTGTCGCCGCCGCCGACGATCGAAACCGCTGCGCCATTATCGGCAACCGCATGAGCGATCTTCTTCGTACCTTTGGCGAACGCTTCGATCTCGAAGACGCCCATCGGCCCATTCCACACGATAGTGCGCGCGGCGTCGATTTCGTCGGAGAACAACTCGATCGTCTTCGGTCCGATGTCAAGCGCCATCATGTCAGCCGGAATCGGCTGGCCTTCGCCGATGTTCTGAATACGCGCGCCGGCCTCGGGCTTATCAGCGACAACGTGATCGACGGGCAGCAGGAATTTCACGCCGTGCGCTTTGGCGTCGGCGAGAATTTGTTTCGCGAGTTCGACCTTGTCGGCCTCCAACAGAGACTTACCAATCTCCTGTCCCTGCGCCTTGAGGAAGGTGTAAGCCATGCCGCCGCCAACGATCAGCGTGTCCACCTTACTCATCAGGTGCGTGATGACGCCGATCTTGTCGCTGACCTTAGCGCCGCCAAGAATCGCGACAAACGGTTTTTGCGGATGCGATAGCGCCTTGCCCAGATACTCGAGTTCCTTCTCCATCAGCAGGCCGGCAGCACTCTTCTCCACAAAATGCGTGATGCCTTCGGTGGAAGCGTGGGCGCGATGCGCCGAACCGAATGCGTCGTTTACGTAATAGTCGCAGAGCTTGCCCAGCTTCTTGGCAAAGGTCGGATCGTTGGCTTCTTCCTCAGGATGGAAGCGCAGATTTTCCAGCAGTAATGACTGGCCGCGCTCCAGCTTCTCGGCCATCTCCTCGGCCTGAACCCCAATGCAGTCGGGTGAGAAGCCAACATTCTCGCCGCGGCGCATCACGTCATCGATGAGAATGCGCAGCCGCTCGGCGATTGGCTTCAGGCTCATCTTGGGATTGGGCTTGCCTTTGGGGCGCCCAAGGTGAGAGGCCAGGATGAGGCGCGCGCCGTGGCGCAGCGCGTATTCAATGCTGGGCAGCGTTTCGCGGATGCGAGTGTCGTCCATGACGCGGCCGTCGTCGAGCGGGACATTGAAGTCGACCCGCATGAAAACGCGTTTGTTGTTCAGCGGTAGATCACGTATCGATAACTTCGACATGGCGTGCACCAGTTGTCAGGGGTCAGGGATTAGGGGCTAGCTGCCAACAAACTAATCCCTAGCCCCTAATCCCTAGTCCCTCTCTTACAGTCCTTTTTGGCCGAGATAGTGGATGAGGTCGCGGACGCGGCATGAGTATCCCCACTCGTTGTCGTACCAGGAGATCACCTTCACGCAATTGCCGGCCACGACGCGTGTCATGGGAGCGTCGACGATAGAGGACCGCGGATCGCCACGGAAATCGATAGAGACCAGTTCGGCGGTCTCATATCCCAGAAATCCCTTCAGCGGACCCGACTCGGACGCAGCTTTCAGGGCGGCGTTCACTTCTTCCACGCTCGTCTTCTTCTCGACGAAGACCACCAGATCGACGACGGAAACGTTGGGCGTGGGCACGCGCATGGCGAAGCCGTCGAGCTTGCCCTTCAGGTCGGGAATCGCCAGGTAGATTGCTTTGGCCGCTCCCGTAGAAGTCGGAATCATGGAAAGAGCGGCTGCGCGGGCGCGCCGCAGGTCCTTGTGCGGAAAGTCCAGGATGACCTGATCGTTGGTGTAGGAGTGGATGGTGGTCATGGTCCCGCAGACGATCTTGAAATTATCGTTAATTACTTTGGCGATCGGCCCCAGGCAGTTGGTAGTACACGAGGCGTTGGAAATGATGTTGTGCTTGGCCGGATCGTACTTGTCCTCGTTGACGCCCATTACGATGGTGATGTCTTCATTGGTGGCGGGCGCGGTGATAATGACCTTCTTCACCGGTCCGCGCAGGTGCTGCTTGGCCAACTCGCCCTTGGTGAACTTGCCGGTCGCCTCGATCACGACCTGGGCGCCGACGGATTCCCAATCGAGCTTGGAAGGGTCCTTCTCGGCGAACACCTTGATGTTCTTGCCGTCGACGCTGATGAAGTCTGCGCCGGCGGAAATTTTGTTGGGCAAGTTGCCAAGGATGGAGTCGTACTTCAGCAGATGGGCCAGCGTCTTGGGGTCGGTGAGATCGTTGACCGCGACGAATTCCAGGTTAGAGTCATTGAGCGCCGTACGAAGAATGTTGCGGCCGATGCGCCCGAAGCCGTTGATGCCTACTTTGATTGCCATAGTACCTCGTCAGAAAAAATTCCACTTCGCAATGCAGTAATTCGATACTACGCTGCACAACCGCGAGCAGGATAGCGAACGAAACAGAGAATCCTAGCATTCGCGGTGGGGCGAGGCAACGCTACAAATCACAATCGTGAACTGCCTTCTGCCACAAAAGGGGAATATGCCGGATTGCCCCCGGCTAGGGAAGCGTGTTAAAAGTGCAACATGCGCAGATGGATGCGTGACCGCGGCAAGCGCCGCAAACCGCCAGGCGAAAATCAGGGGCAGGAGAATCCGGCCCCGTTGCAACCCAAGTTTCCCGATCCCCCTTCTGAGGAAGGCGAGGTCGAGAGCCGACAGCCCGACTTCGAGGCCCAACCCGATCAGGATGATGTGCAGGAGTCTCAGCCCGTGGCCGAGGCGGGCGGCGGGGAAGAGCCGCAACAGCGGCGTGACCGTAACCGCCGTCGCGGCCGTCGTGGCCGAGGCAACCGTCCGCAAGGACCAGAACAACCAGCAGCAGCACAGCTTCCGGCCCAACCAGCGGCGCAAACTCCAGCACGCCCTCCCGCGCTTCCTCATCCGGGTGGTCCAACCGGCGAAGGCGCCGAGGCTGAAGCGCCTGGCGAAGCCGCCAAATTGGCAGCCCAGCCCGGACAATCCTCCAAGCGGCCAAAGGGCGCGGTTGTGCTCTCGATAGGACTTCCGGGTTCGGGCAAGAGTACCTGGTTCAAGCGCCATAACATTTTGCCGCTGTCCAGCGACATGGTGCGTATTCTGTTGTTCGACGATGTTACCGAGCAGCGTTATCAGGACCTGGTATTTTCCACGCTACGCACCATGCTGCGGGCGCGGTTGCTGGCGCGGCGTCCCTGGAATTACTTGGACGCGACCAATCTTTCCCCCCACGAGCGCCGAAGCTGGATCAAGCTGGCCCACGATTTTGGCTATGAGGCGCATGCCGTCTTTTTCGACGTGCCGCCGGAAGTCTGTATGGAACGCAACCACCGCCGCGAACGCAACGTTCCCGAAGACGTCATGCAACGCATGGCCGCTAAGTTGCGCCCGCCGAAGTTCGAAGAAGGCTTCGCCAAGATCACCGTCGTTCGCCTCAAGAAGAAAGATGGAGAGGATGCTCCCCTCGAGGAGCCGCGACAGGAGCTCGCCATCGAGCCCGACGAAGGCGAGCCGCCGGAGAGGGAAGGCTTGGCCGAATAGGAACACGCGTGTGGCGCCTGGGGAAGCCGTCCGATTCTTGGCGGAACCGCGCGGGAGCACAGCCCGGCGCCGGCCCTTACCTAGAAACCAAGAGCCACTTCGTAAATGGGAATGCAGGTGCGATTTGTGCGATAGCTGGTTTTGGACCTTTAGGTGCGTGCGCCTCCTCAACTAGCGGGCTGGTAAGGTATAGTTGCATTGCTGCTCGGCCCGGCAAAGAACCGCTTTGATTCAACGACGGGTTCAGCGAGGGGGGTTTTCCATGCGACTGCGACGCGTTTCTCTGGGACTATTGCTTCTGCCATTGGCGGGGATCTTACAGGCGCAGATTATTGGAGTTTCACCGAACGGTCCTCTTCCTCCGAACGTCGGAGTCATTCCGACGACGATCAAGAATGCCGCCTTTTCGGCGGTCGTGATCACCCAGTATGACCGCGTGATTGGCAACGGTAATCATATCCATCGCGAGACGCGCGGCAAGGTTTATCGCGACGATCAGGGACGCGTGCGCACGGAAACCGAGTTCTCTACCCCGGGCAATGGGGGCGAGCAATTCCTGCGGGTCACCATATTGGACCCGGTACAGCATACGGTGATTCACCTCGATCCCAGAAACAAGATTGCGACGGTTACGCACACCGGACAAACCGTCGCCGCCGGCGATTCCGTCGCACCCTCCAAACATGGAATTTCGCTAGGGATGACTCCGCAAAACGACTCCGGCCAGCCCGCCGGTCCTTCCACCAAGATCGAGACGCAACACTCCGCCGCCAACGCGGCATCCACAGTCAAGACGGAGACGCTGGGTACTAAGTCCATCGAAGGGGTGAACGCGGTAGGGACCAAGACGACGCGCACCATCGAGGCGGGGACGATGGGAAATGAGCGGCCAATCGTTTCGGTGAGCGATTCGTGGTACTCGCACGATTTGCAGATCGTAGTATTGAACCAGACGGACGACGGTCAATCAGGTCATAATAGTATGAAGCTGGTTGATATTGTGCGCGCGGAGCCCAACTCGCAGTTGTTCCTGGTCCCGCAGGACTACGCGGTGAAGGAAAGTAATCCCGCGACGGCCAGCGCCAAGCCTTAAGGAGCGGAGGGTAAACTGGATGTTCGATCTCGACTTTTCTCCGCCCGAAGGGCTCGAAATCTCTCTGTGGCGTTCGCTGCTGATCAACCTTGCTGATCGCTTTGCCCCGGAGCGTCTTGCTCCCTTGCAGTTGACCGCGAAGCCGGTTGACGTTGGTATTTTGGAGGGTGATCTCCTTAATCTGCCGTGGTATCGAACCGTATTCACTAACTTGGGCGACGTGATTTCTCCTGAGACCTTGCCTCCGCTCCTGCTGGAGTCGCAGCCGGTGGATGTGGGTGAGCTGCTGGGCGACGAATTGAGCCATGGCTGGTGGGACTCGCTGCTGCAAAATGTACGCGACCGTCTCTCGCCGGCGAAGTTGCCGCCACTCCATTTGACCTCCCAGCCGGTGACTGCTTTTGGGGCCGAGTCGAGCCTGCAGATACTGGATTGGTCCAGCTTAATTGCCGGGCCGAAAGTCTTCCTGGCCGATGCGCCGCAACCGGCGCCGACCTTTGCCACTTATCAGGTGGCGATGGCGCCCACGGTTCCCGAACCGGCGCCGGCCCACCCCGGACTTCTGGCGGCGCGCCTGCAATTGACGCGGGACATTGTACGCACCCGCTTTCGCCGGAAAATCTGGATTTCGCTGGCTGCTGCCGAGGCGGTGTTTCTCCTGGTGGCGTTGTTTAAGTTTCAATAGCTCCGAAAGCCGGAAGGGAATAGCCTCCGGCTTTTTGTTTCCCCGGTAATTCGCCGGCGTTGTACGATAAGACGCCGGTTAAATGTGCAGAAGAATTCCACCACGATAGGGGCTGACATTTTTGACGATCAAGACGAGCACGCGAACAGTGAATGATGTGGTCATCGTGGACATCATCGGCGAGCTCCGGCTTGGCGAGGGGACCGATGTGGTTCGGAATGTTGTGCGCGGGCTGACCGAAACGAACTACAAGAACATCCTGCTTAATTTGCGCGACGTTCGGCACATCGACAGCGCCGGGGTCGGGGAACTAATGAGCTGCTACACTTCGGTCCGCAACCACGGCGGCGCTCTCAAGCTGATGAACCTGAGCAAGAACGTCCACAACCTGCTGCAGATCACCAAGCTGTATACGATTTTTGAAGTCGAGGATGACGAGCCCACGGCGGTCGCTTCTTTTCGTTAGGTGCTCCCGTGCGCGCCCGGCTAGAGTGGGATGAAATTTTGACGAATTCTTTACACGGGCGCGATGGCGCGGTCCTGTGTTTAAATCTGCAAGTTAGCGAGGCGATATGAAAGGCGATCCTAAAGTAATTGCGTTCCTCAACCAGGTTTTGAAGGCGGAGTTAACTGCCGTCAATCAGTATTTTCTGCACGCCGAAATGTGCGAGAACTGGGGATATGAGCGATTGGGCAAGAAGGTCAAGAAAGAGTCGATCGAAGAGATGGTGCACGCCGAGAAATGCATCGAGCGCATCCTCTTTCTCGATGGAACACCCAATATGACCGACTACTTCAAGATCAATATCGGCGCCACCGTCGAGGAGCAATTCAAGAACGACTTGCAGGTCGAATACGACGCCGTGAAGCGTCTAAACGACGGCATCAAACTGTGCGTAGCTCAGGGCGACAATGCCTCGCGCGATCTCGCCGAACAGATTCTTAACGACGAAGAGGAACACGTCGACTGGCTGGAAGCCCAACTGCACGCCATCAGCGAGATGGGCATCGCAAACTACCTGGCCGAGCAACTTAAGGAAGACAAGTAGCGACAGAGATCTGCAGGATATCTCGAGTGCGAGCTCGCGTCCTCTTCCGCGCTAGTGGTCCTGGGCGCCGGCGCACAATACGCTACAATGGATGAGCGCTGTTTTTCGGCGCATCTGCAACACGCCTTTCCCGACGGAGAGATGGCCGAGTGGCTGAAGGCGCACGCTTGGAAAGCGTGTGTACTCGAAAGGGTACCCAGGGTTCGAATCCCTGTCTCTCCGCCATATTTTCAATAACTTAGAGGCAAATGGCGGTCAACGCGGTCAAGTTACCCGAATCACTGAATAGCCATCCTGACTACTGCGCTGTTGGCTGCCCGCATCCCCTCGGCCATAGAACTGCCGTACTTCGTGGTCATGGTGATGTTTGCGTGCCGCATCAAATCCTGCTGTATCCCGAGCGGCGTACCGTTCGCATCCATCCAGGTGCGGTAGGTGTGCCGGAAGGTATGCCAGCCCACGGATTCGCCCAGGCCTGCGCGCTTGCCAGCCGGGATGATGTGATCGCGCTGTACCGCGTTCAGGTAATACGGCATGGCTCCAGCAACCCAGGGCGATGCCCATACCCAATCGCTGTCAGCCTTGAACTCCGAGATTGCCCGCCAGTCCTCGAGCACTGCGATGAGCGCCGGGTCGAGCGGTAGCCGCGCCTTGCTCTTCTTCGTCTTTACAGCATCTTCCCGGTTGGCGATCACGCTGCGCACGTTGCGGTTCTTGGTCGAAGACTGCACCGTGACGCGCTAGTTTAATCTTCCCTTTTGTCTCCGTTCGATGCAGCTCAAAGTCCAATCGACCTTCCAGATCGGTACGAGCGCGCGGAGCACATAGTTCGTCTGAGCGACCGTCAGGAGGCGGCGGTTCCAGATCTTCCCCATCACCCAGTTAGGCGCACGCCATGGTTCATCCCAACCAGCCGAGCCCGGAATGCGGCTTATATCGGGTGGCCCATCGCAAACCCATCTGAACCAATCAAGATGCCGAACCGGTTTAGCTCCCAAGGTGGCCGGAAGACCACGCTGCTGCCTTTCTTCCTCGCCTGCGGTCCACTGACAGCTCTCGTCGCGACCCTGATCCAACTCCTCCGTCCACAGTGCATCCGCTTGAGATCGAGCCCATGCTACTGGATTGCCGCCAGTCCATTCTGGATGGGCAATGGCAACTTCAAAGAGTGTCTTAAAATATTTCTTAGCTTGACCCACCAGATTTTCCTGCCACTCAATGAGAGCTGAGTTGACTATTTTGTGTGCACGCTTCAACTGGGCCGATCCACGCGCCGGGTTGATACAAGCCCTCACTTTCTCGTGGACGGACACATTGGCTGTCCGAATCGTCCAAGCATCCTCAATGAAGCGTTCGCGAATGCTTGCAAGGGTCTCTTCGAGCGTTACCAGGGTGGTGTCCCCTGCTGGCCACCTTTCCGTCATATTCAAGGTCCCCCGTTAGAGTGGCGGGGAGGATGTGAGCATCCCTCTTTGCTGTCGGGGTAAACCAACAGCTATCCGACAAATCTATTGTGGCCCGGTGAGGCCGCGAAGAAAAGCAAATTGGTTATTTTCTCGTAATGTGCTGGCCACTGCTAGAGGAGGAATCGCGCCACGCGAAGCGCCGAGAAGTTGATGTAGCCGCGGCGGGACAGAACCTCGACAGGTGTTTGATATGCTCTTTGGACATCGCGAGAGCAGGTTCGCGATACGACGGGGAGTTCATCGTGCGAATGTCGGGAGATCCACGAGCGTGACCAGCCATCAGAAAAATCTTGAGCGCGCAGGGTGCCGGGCGGAATGGTTCGTTGCCGTCAGCCTGACGACATGCGTGGCTTTTGTGCTCGCCGGCCAGACGCTGTGGTCGAAACTCGCCAATCCGTGGGTGCTGGCGTTTGTTTTCTTCTGGCTCTTTGGCGTGATCCTCGGCTCGGCAATGTCAGTCGTACGCCACGCCGAACACCTCGCCGCGCTGCTGGGCGAGCCGTACGGAACGCTCGTCCTCACGCTGTCGGTGACGTTCATCGAAGTGATGAGCATCTCGGCGGTGATGCTGCACGGGCAGAACAATCCAAGTCTCGTGCGCGACACCTTGATCGCCGTGATCATGATCAACCTGAACGGGATGGTGGGAATCTCGCTTCTGGCAGGCGCCTGGAAGCACCGGGAACAGGACTACAACCTTCAGGGCGCCAACGCCTACCTGGGGGTGATTATTCCACTGGCAGTTCTGTCGCTGGTGCTGCCCAACTACACCACGACCACGGCGGGCCCGACGCTTTCTCATCCGCAGGAGTGGGCGCTGGCCTTGCTCACGGTCGGCCTGTACAGCGTCTTCCTCGGCGTGCAGACCGGGCGGCATCGCGGCTACTTTAGCCTGAGTGAGACTGATGAGGTAGTGCAGCACAAGGAGGCAACTTCTGCTCCGCATTCGCTGCCCTACCATGTCCTACTACTCACGCTGTACATCTTGCCGGTGGTGTACCTGGCCGAACAGTTGGCCCATCCGGTTGATTACTTGACCGAGACTCTGCACGCGCCGCAGGCCTGGAGCGGCGTGGTGATCGCGGTGCTGGTGGCGACTCCGGAGGCGATTGGCGCTACGCGGGCGGCGCTGGCGAACCAGATGCAACGCTCGGTCAACATCTTTCTGGGATCAGTGTTGTCAACGATTGGACTTACGGTTCCCGCGATGCTGATTGTGAGCAACTGGACCCACCATCCGATAATCCTGGGGGTGGAGCATGGCAACATCGTGCTGCTGGTGCTGACGCTCGGCGTCAGCATCCTGACCTTTGCCAGCGGCCGAACCAACGTGCTGCAGGGGCTCGTCCACCTGCTACTGTTTGTCACGTTTCTGCTGCTGCTGGTGCAGGGGTGAAGGCGCGGGCACGATCCCGCTATCGAAGAATTTGCTACGGCGAAGGCCATCCACCCGAAGATGGTCTTCGCCGTTTCGAGTTCCTACTTGCCGCCCACCTTACCTTCATCATCGCTGACAATTTCTTCCGCATGGCTGCACTCATCGGCTTCCGACCAGTGGACTTCTTCGAGACAGGCGCAACCTTCTTGGGCTCCGGCTTAGCTTTCTGCTTTGCCCACCAAGCGGCTATTCTGGCTCGTGCAGCCGGACCCATACGCCGACGTTTGGAAGTAGATTTCTCGGCAGCGTTAACGGGTAAGCCCACCACCCTGTGTTGGATTGAAAGTCCTCTCCCAGCCTGCCTTCGTTTTTCACTTAGACGATAAAGTTGTGTTTTCAGCAGCCACTTGGCTGTATCACGCCCTACCCTTTCTTGTGACTTACGGCGTGTCGTCCGCTCTCAGTCGGCGGTTTGCCGACTACACGGCCAAGTGAAACTTCCTCCCACAAGACTTCGGGCCCGAAACCAATTCCCGTTTGCTCGTGACTCGCGCCGGACCGTTGGGAAGCGGGCACTAGACGTCTTTCGCTGTGAGTTTGCGATTTCGTAATAGCTATCCGAGAGTGGTGAGGAGTCAGATTCCGAATCATCGACAATGCACCAACTGTGTGGTGCCGAAAGGAAGAGGGCGGCACTTGTGCATGCCCCTTGTTGTCGCCGCAATTCTAGCCGCCGCAGGAACTCTATTTGACGATCACGGCCGGCGGCGGAACGTATGTGCCATCGATTAGTGCCTTACCCGGAGCGTAGGTGCCAAGGATCAACATGAAAGGTCCTGTGGGTGTGGGCAGCCAATTCGCTTCCTTGTCCTTCCCGGGATTCTTGCTCTGCAAGTAGATGGTCAACGATCCATCCGCGTTCTTTTTCATGTCTGGGTAGTCACTCCCCAGGACATAACGATTGATCGGATTCGGGACGGGGTAGTAGTTCGTGGCGTCGAACATCCGCAACGCCCAGAAAGCCGGTTCGTTGAAGGGCGGCGGTTGTTTGAACGTCATGGTGTACTGCTTGGTTCCGTTGAGCGGTTGGTCCGCGCCATCCAGGACTGCTTGCAAATAGACCGCTTCTTCGGGTGTGTTGGCGGTCAAGCCATTCCGCGCGACATAGGCGCGAAGACTGTAATCCGTGCCATAGACGCCCATCGTGGACGACGGGATGAACCAGCCGTTGACGGGCTGACCTATCGGCAGCGTGGCCAGAATCTTTGGCACGTCCACAGCCGCTCGGGACATCGCCTTCAGGACAATCGGGTTGACCTTGGTCCGGTCCCACTGCTTGCCCAGTTCGATGCCAAGGGGCGCGAACATCGGCAGGACGGCGGCGATCTCGTCCTTGGGAGGAGGGTTCTCGTTGATGACCGCGGACATGATCTCCCAGAACTGCAGCGGGTCCTTGAAATCCAAGGTGCTCACCGGCAATTTCGGATTGATCAAGTTCGGCACGGCATAGTTGTTCTTGGGAGCCGGTTGTGCCGCGTGGCCCAAGTATTCCGACAGTGTCTGCGGCTTGATTTGTGCCAAGACTTTTCGGGCGGCTTCCAGACCACTTTGTTGCGGTAGATGCACGCGAGGCTGGATCAAAACCCAAGGCGTCGGCGAATCAATGCGCTTGACACCCGGCGGCAACTCACCCTGCCAGCCAGGAGCGACATAGGCGACTTTTCCTCCCTTGTAACCGGCCTCCGCGCCCGCCGGATACGCGAAGGCGTTGGTCCACATGTCGACAGTTTCCACCATGTAGTAGAGCCCATTTGAATCGGGAAGGCTCAGGACGACCGGCTCCTGACGCAGGTCGAGAAAACCGAAGCCGTAGATCACGCTCAGGTTCGGCAGCACGTAACCCGCTTTTTCAGCGAGCTCCGGAGTTGAGGTGTTCTCCATCCGCCAGAGACCGTTCGGCGGCGCCTTGGAATTGGGTCCCGTGGCATCGTGATCGCGCAGGGCGTACATGATTACGGCGGGGCTACCCCAAGTAGCAGCCTGGACGGCAAGCGAATACGACCAGTCTTCCAAAGCCTTGGCCTGCGCTGGCGGGACTTGTGCCCCCTGCTTCGGGGGCTTCCCAGCGACCGAATCCTGCTGGGCCGCGACCGCCCCGGCCATCAGCGCCAGCACTCCAACCAAAGCAACGAAATTCCTACCTCGGACAGTCATTGATCCTTCCATTTCTCAGGTCTTTGTTGGGTGACCCGCTATTCGTTCAGGAAGGATCATGGTCGCAGCCCGCAGCACGGCCATGCTGTGATTTGAGTCACCATGCTGTGTAATTCAGACTAGGGGGCGACCGCCGGGCGACTCCGAAGTCAGCTTTCCAGAGATAGCTGTAGACATCATCTCCTCGAACAAGACTTCTGGCCCGGAATGAATTCAGTATCACAGATTCTAGCCCGGATCCTCTGGTAACATCTTGCCGCAGAAATGTCTTTGTGAGGGCTGATTGCCTGAAATTATGACCCCTGAACGAGAATCCACCTTCGTCGTGCAAAGAGCCGTACACCCCCGCGTTTTGGGCATCGTGCTCGCCGGTGGCAAAGGAACCCGGCTGTTTCCACTTACGCGGGAACGCGCCAAACCTGCGGTTCCCTTTGGAGGCAAATACCGGATCATCGATTTCGTCCTGAGCAATTTCGTCAATTCCGGAATCTATTCGATCTATGTGCTCACCCAGTTCCGCAGCCAGTCGCTGCTCCAGCATTTAAGCGAGGGATGGCAGTTCAGCGGAATGTTGAAGAGCCAATTCATCATCAACGTGCCTGCACAGATGCGTTCGGAGAACGAATCCTGGTATCTCGGGACTGCCGATGCCATCTTTCAGAACATTAACCTCATCGAGCAGTCGGATCCGCACTTGGTGGCCATTTTCGGTGGCGACCACATTTACCGCATGAATGTCGCCAGCATGATTGATTTCCACATAGCGAAGCAGGCGGAAGTGACCGTCGCCGCCATCCCAGTTTCCCGAGAGCACGCCTCCGACTTCGGCGTCATCGAGGCGAATGAGGATGGACGCATCATGGGATTTCACGAGAAGGACCCCAACGCGCCCACCATGCCCACCGATCCCGGGCGCGTATACGCCTCCATGGGCAACTACATCTTTTCCACGCGCAGTCTTCTGGATCTGCTCAAGGGCGACGCAAATACCCCGGGCAGTCATCACGATTTTGGCAAGGACATCCTGCCTAATCTCGCCGGCAACGCCCCCATCTATGCTTACAACTTCGAGACCAACCGAATTCCCGGCGAGCCTGAAGACTCCATCCCTTCCTGGCGCGATGTCGGCACGATCGATGCCTTCTACGAAGCTAATATGGACTTGAACCACGTCAAGCCCGAACTCAATCTCTACAATCGCGAGTGGCCAGTGCGCAGCACAAGCTACCCCGATCCGCCCGCGAAGTTCGTCTTCGATGAAGATAACCGCCGCGGTCTTGCGATCGACAGCATCGTATCCGGCGGATGCATTGTTTCCGGGGGCGTAGTGCGGAAGTCCGTTCTCGGACGAGGCATCCACGTCCACACCAGCGCTCTGGTAGAAGGCTGCGTCCTCATGGACAACTGCCACATCGGGCGGCGCGCCAAGCTGCGCCGCGCCATCCTGGATAAGAACGTTCGTATTCCGGAGGACGCCACGGTCGGATACGATCTCGATGCCGACCGCGCGCGCGGATGGCATGTGACTGATTCCGGCATAGTCGTCATCGGGCGAGAACACAGCACCGTGCCACTGGCGGCTATGTTCGCCTGAGCCTTATCCAACGCCGGATGGTTGGCAAGGCAGAAACTGGCCCGAAACCGGCTTCGAGGACATTACTCCCGAGAAGCATCGGCAACCGCATTGGCACCACCACGTGGACGTAAAACGCCCTGCCCTTTCTTGTGACTTACGGCGTGTCGTCCGCTCTCAGTCGGCGGTTTGGCGACTATACATCCTTCTGGTTCGTGAACGGTCGCGGTTACAGCGGATTTAACTCCGGGCGCTCCGCGTGTTCACGGCCGGGTACTACCATGAGAGCCGAAATCGCAGGCTGATTTTTTGAGACTGAGATTTGAGATTTTTCGGCGGCGCGGCGACCGTGCAGCCTGCTCAGCCCTGCGGATCAAACCCTTGGCTCAACTCGACGACGTGCATTCGATTTTGAGACTGAGTTATGAGACCCTGAAAGGGCCGATTTCATTGGCCTCACGGGCGTCGCAAAACTTACCCTTTCTGCGACAACGAGGCGTCCGCATGGCAGGGTGCTCACGGGGGCCAGATTTTGGTGACAGAGCTTCAGGGGGAGGGTTCATTCCGAAAAATCAGTAAGCTTTAGATACTTCTCAAACTGTTTGGGCAGTTCTTCAAAATAACGACCAACAAGATCAAGCTTGGCCCTGCCAAGGCGGCCCGCTCTTTCTGCAAACTCTTGGGATATTTGGGGATCGCCCATCGTACCGTGCGGCTTCATGGCATCGAAATACATTATGTTGCTAATAACATCGGCGGTTGCTTGTTTGCACAGAGCATCTAAATTCGCGTCGATTTCCGGATCGTCGAGCACAAACCGGGCTTCGAAACGCGCGATGCTCGCTTTTCGAAACGCAGCCATAATCTCGTCATCGCGCTTTTCGATGAAAGCTAACAAGAGTTCTCGAAAGGCGGCATAAATAGCGAACCTCCGCTCGTACAGGTCATGACGGAGCTTTTGCTTGGCGAGGCGGATTTGCCATCGGTAAAACCAGCACGTCGCAATGAGGACAGCTAGGGCGACAGCAACCGGACCGATAGCTTTGAGCCATTCTAGAATGCAACTCGCGGTCATCGGAATATTATAAGGACACGCGCACAGATTGCCGCTAGGCAATTCCGCTCGATCATGAGGGCGGACAATA
This sequence comes from Acidobacteriaceae bacterium, assembly GCA_003165795.1. Classification (GTDB taxonomy): domain Bacteria; phylum Acidobacteriota; class Terriglobia; order Terriglobales; family Acidobacteriaceae; genus Bog-257. Next base: position 1,250 of record PMWW01000192.1, on the reverse strand, counting down.
GCCCGGAAGCTGCGGGGCAGGGAAGGGGCTACGCTTTACCCTTTGAGACACCGGAAATAAGCGTCACAATGAGTGCATGGGGATTGAAAAAGAGCGCGCGAGGCGTTCCCGGGGTAAAGCAATTCTAAATTTGGTCGGACTGTTTTTTAGTTTGGCTGGCAGCATTCTTTTGTTCTGCTCTTTGACGCTGAAGTCCTCGAACTTTCGGCTCGTAGAAAAAAGTGACGGCGGGGTTGCTATTTGTCTTAACGGTAAGCTGGTAGCAAGTGGCTTCGGAGGACCACTGATCGTCACGACTGATACTTGCCCCGACGACTGGAAGCACACTGGACCTACGCCGGAAATCATTGCGGAAAGGCCCACATACGTGCCTTGGGGTTTGGGCTTCATCATTATTGGTTTCGGGTTGCAATTGCCTTCGGCGTTTGCGGCCATGAAGGAGCGGTAAAGCAGCAACCGGCGCGACACGGGGTAGGGAAGGGTCGCCCAAAAAAATTCGCGCTTCTTCGCCACTAGGAACCCGGGAGGTTAACTGCGCCGTACTCGCATTTGATAAGTGTCCGGTAAATCTCCGCCGCCACTGTGAAAGCCGGGGTCTTCGATGATGAAGGTTTCTTCGACACCAGCAGGCGTTATGCGGCTGATCTGGTCCCCGGGGCGTAAGGGAATTTCCGTGCGCTCAGTGAAAACCTTGTTGCCTTGCACAGATGCGGCAACGTCCATGAATATTTTCCCCTCACTGGTTCTCACAGTTATTCTGTCAGTCATCAGATCGTCGAACATGCTATGAGTCTAGCGCATTTGAGTAGGTGTTAAACGGTAGGGCTTAATCGAAGGGTATTGGAATTTCTGTATAGCTGCCCGGTGGGGCCGCGTCCACCACGGCGGCGATGCGTTCAAGATGCAACCGTACGCGTGACCATTTTGTCGTACCGGCCAAAACGACGATGGCAATCTTCCGGCCCGTTAAGTTCTGCTGGTAGCGGATTTTCTGGTCGGTAGTGAACAAGAGATCAACTGCCGCTTCCTCGGCCACCTTCAACAAAGCGCCGTTCGCCAGCCTGTCCCAACCTCTCGCTTTAGCTGTGATGACGGTGTGGCCGCGAAGCGCACGGGCAACGCCCCGTGGCGCTCCGTGGTCAAAGAGAATGAGCATCGACGGGCTCGGAGACCTGCGCCGGTGCTGACACCTTGAGGCTCTGCGCCACAAACTCAAGCACCGCTGTAATCTGCTCCCGCGTCACGTCGAA
>PMWW01000143.1 GCA_003165795.1 Acidobacteriaceae bacterium | reverse complement strand
TAGGTCGTGTCCCGCAAGTTCGTGGCAAAATTCAGCGGTTGTGTTTGAAAGGGCACGGCTTCAGCCGTGCCGCAAGAGTGCATGTATAGGGCGGCTTTAGCCGCTGAGGTGAGGACGTTCCGGCAACATTTTAACTTCGGAGTTATGACATGAAATTGCGGGACGCCACACTAGGGAAACTCTGATTAAAGTCCGCCTTCCCGAGGGGGACGGCCTTCAGGCCGTCCGTAAGCGCCGCAAAATCAATTCGGCTTTAGCCGCCGCGGGCCTCGCCGTGACTTGATCAGAGTTTCCCTAGAACAATTTCAGAATTGGTCTGTTGCAGGCGGGGCCGGGCCGCAGGGGCGCGTCTTTAGACGCGCCATTAGACGTTTATTTTTGTCCTCACCAGACTTAATGCCGCGCTCCACGAGCCGGCTGCCTGTCCCTTCGGCAGTAGCCCGGTACTTTGCCTGATTTCCTGAATTGGAACCGCAAAAGACCCAGACCCGTCGAAAGCCCCAAGGCAAGATAGAAGAGCCGGTAAGATTACCAGTGTAATGGAGATGGAGCAGCCGTCGATAGCGCAACGTGTCGCTATTTCGGTGGGAAACGGACCGTCGGCAGAGAAGCTGAATCGTTTAATAATCTTTATCATCTGATAGATATGCGCCGGGAGACTTATAACGAGTTCCGCCACTTGTGCCGCGCGCACAACCTGGCGGTGACCCATCAGCGGCAGAGGATCTTTGAAGCTGTGGCCTCGCGTCCCGGGCATTATTCGCCAGAAGAGATCTACGAGCAGGTAAAACAAGACTTGCCGTCGATCTCGCTTGCGACCGTCTATAAAAACCTCAAGACCTTTATTGAGGCCGGCATGTTGCGCGAAGTGAGCCTGCATCACGGCGCTTGGCGCATCGATGCCAATCTTCATCCCCACCACCATCTGGTTTGCACGCGTTGCCGCTCCATCCTCGATTTGGACCAGGACTTGCTCGCTCCCGTTAAGTTGCGAGGCAAGCTTCCCTCCGGCTTCAAACTGGAGAAGTTCAGCATCGAGATACAAGGAGTTTGTAAGGCTTGCGTAGCGTCGGAATCAAGAACTCATAACTAAATTAAGAATGGAGAAAGCAAGATGCTAGGAATAGGCGAGAAATTCCCTGACTTCAGTGTGACCGCTACGGTCAGCACCAATAAAGATAACGCATTCAAAACTATTACCAATGAAGACTACAGCGGCAAGTGGAAGATTTATTTCTTCTGGCCAAAAGATTTTACCTTCGTCTGCCCAACTGAAATCGCCGCCTTCGGCAAATTAAATAAGGAATTCCAGGAGCGCGATGCTCAGCTTTTGGGCGGCAGCACCGATTCAGAGTTCGTTCACCTGGCATGGCGCAACCACCATCCCGATCTGAAAGACCTTCCCTTCCCCATGCTGGCGGACATCAAACGCGACTTGACCGGACAGCTGGGAATCATCGACGAAAAGGAAGGCGTGGCGCAGCGTGCTACCTACATTGTCGATCCCGACAATGTCATTCGCTTCGCATACGTTACCGACCTGTCGGTAGGCCGCAATCCGCAGGAAGTCTTGCGAGTGCTGGACGCGCTGCAGACAGACGAGCTCTGCCCTTGCAACTGGCAGAAAGGCCAGGAGACGCTGCAGGTCTGAACTGGCTGGGTGTCAAATCTTAGGGGATGCAGTGCGAGTACTGGTAGCGCCGGCCTTCAGCACGGCGGTGAGATGTGTGCTCGTCAAGTTGGGGTTGCGGTTGTCATCCAATCGACTACCGCAACTCCAGCCAATTTTGTCAGTCCACGGCCAACGCAGCGCTGGAGCGCCGCTCTACCCGTGCTACAGTACCTTCGAAATCACTGAGTTCGAGGAAAGAAATGCATTTTGACGTGCTTATCGATACCATTCCGTCTTACGCAAAGGACTTGAAACTCAACTTCTCTAGCGTGGTTCGCCAGCAAACAGACCTGAACGAGCAGCAAGCCTGGGGAACTGTCGTCGCCTCGGCCATCGCCTCGCGTAACCAGCAACTCATCCTCGCCGCTCTGGAAGAAGGCGCCACCCACCTTGGTCCCGAGGCGCTGGAGGCTGCCAAAGCCGCCGCTGCAATCATGAGCATGACCAACATTTTCTACCGTTTTCTGCACTTGACCTCGAACGAAAAGTACGGCACCATGCGCGCTGGACTGCGGATGAATGTGATGCGGACCCACGGTATCGATCCGCTGGACTTCGAGCTGTGGTCCACCGCGGTGTCGGCGATCAACGGTTGCGGCGCCTGCGTGGATTCGCACGAAAAGGTGATGCGCGAGAAAGGCGTCAGCGAAGAAAAAATCCTGGCCGCCGTGCGGATTGCCTCCGTGGTCCATGCGATTGCAGTGGTACTGGATGCCGAGCAGGTGGGCCCACGATTGCTGGTAGAGGCTACGACTTAGCTCTGATCGCCGCCGCCGGAACCGTCGCCAGGGTGGAACTGCTCGGCCACTCTGCGGCACCCAGCAAAGCTTTCCGTTGCCGGGGCTGACGGGCTATTTTGCCGGCTTGCATGCACTTCCTATACATTCTTCCCCGACGGCAGCGCAGGCCTTCGGAAATATTCCGATTCGGGCGATTCCAAGTCCAACCCGTCGTCGGTCATTTGCGCTGGCTTCAGGCAGCTCTTTTGGAAAGACAAACTCCAGCACATGGGCCGGAGAACTTTCCTCGTAATCAAGCGCGTAGTCTTGCAAGCTTGTCTGGTCAATCAACAGGTCTTTCTGCTGATCTCCAAAGCGCACTACTACATGCTGATTGAGCATGGGGCGGGACGCTCCCAGCCGCATTTTCAGACACACCGGGCCAGTGAAGGACCGATTGAGGCGGAAGCCGGCGTGGAGACCCATCGCGGTATCTGTCCACCGCCCGAAGCTTTCACGGACAGATATTCCGTAGCTCTGATCGACAAAATCGGGTAACCCTTCACGGGACAAGTCAATACCCTCTTGCGGAAGTACGTGATAGTGTTGGGGCCTCCAATCCCGGCTGGTCCTATCGATGAAGTACGCCTTATACTCAGGACTTACCTTGGGATGCAGGATGGCATAAAGGACGCTCAGGTGTAACCCCAGCAAGGCTATCACCAGCAGAATTCGAAGAGTAGTACGCATGATCGCACTAGACGACAGCATTGCTGCCTATACTCCAGAGAAATACCATCGTGGCTGCCATGCCGCCGGCAAAAGCCGCGTAGATCATCTGCAACCTCGGATAGCGCTTCAGCAACAAGAATACTGCATATAGCATCGGAGGCTGCCACCAGACGAACCTTGGCATTCCTCCAACTTCCGCGGTTGCCGGCAGCAGGATGCAGAGGGCCAGGAACACTGCCATTTCAATTTTTCGCTGCTGGGCAAGCCAGGCGCTCGCGATCCATCCCACGATAGCTGTCCAAGCCCAGTATCGGGTCCAATGGCCGTGCCGCAGTCCTTCCCCAATAATCGCGACCGGGTTGCCGGAAGTTACACCCCAGGCCACAAAGCTATGTATAGGCGCAAGTGCATCCCCGGTCAGATGATAAAGGTAGAGCAAATACAGCGACAAACCCGCGGGACAAAGCAGCACTCCCACAAATATGTCTAGCCTCTGTGCTCGTATCAGCCGGCTTATACCATACTTGCGCAGACTAGCTATGACATAGGGGACCACAAAAGCGACACCGACAATCCTGGTGGCAGATAATAGACCACCCGCTAGCCCTGACGCGACCCACCGCTCCCGGCTCAAGAAAGCGAAACCAGCGGCAGCAATTGTGAAGTACAAGGATTCCGCGTATCCACCATGAGCGTAGATAACGTAAGGATTGAACGCCACCAGCGTACCCGCCAAGACTGCGTCGCTCAGATTGTCCCTGTCGTCGCGAACCATCCATAAGAAAGAGAGTATCGCGGTGAAGAGAAAGAATTTGCTCGCAAGGACGGCGGCCAGCCCTGGGGCCACTCCAAACCAACGCGACAGGGGCATGGCGGACAAGGGAAAAAGTGGGAGAAAATGCCAACTGGCCGCGTCATGGCTGCCCCCCGCGTGCGGCTGCGACTCATAACCGGACTGGATGATCTGAGCGTACCAGCCACAATCCCACTGGCAGTACTCGCCTAACAAGTGTGCCGGTGACCCTCGTTCCCACTGGGCAAGTCTCGAAAATGAGACCACGAACACGTGACTTGCGATCACTAGAATTAGCGACAGCAGAACTTCCTTCACCGGCCATTTCCACCAGCCTTTGGAAGATATTTCGCGGGCCTGCGAGTTAGTGGCTGCGGCAGCTTGGTTCATGATTGGATCGGATCAACCCTTCACTACTTCACTGCTTCTATTATGCTCATTTTCAAGAAAGCCAGGCCCAACTTCCGAGCATCGGGTCCCTTACCTATTTCGGCAGGAGACTTTATCGGCCCAACGATATGAAATCGGACCTGTGCTGGATTGGCGCGAGTCAGCGTGGCTTTAGAAATCTGCACTGTCCTTGTCGTAATGGTATCCGATGAATACTGGAACGACCAGCTTCCCACGGGGACGTCATTCACCAGTACCTGGACCGAAAGATCGGGAAACTTTGGCGCCAAGTTAGGAGCGACCACCGCTCGCAACAAAACCGTGTCGGGCAGGTCTGGTTGTAACATAGGCAGGTCCAGGCCAAAGTCAGGTCCGTTGCTCCAGGTGGCCCAGTCCTCAGCGTTCGCCCAATCACCCCGCAGGAACTGGGCCGCGCTTCCTCCTTGATTGAAAGTCAGGGTCTCGCCGAGAACATATTGCCAGTTACGCTTCAGCACCTCGCGATAGAAATCGTAGTGCACTCCATACCGCGATAAATCAGGCAGGTTCGCTGGAGCGTATGGATCGAAGGGAAAATAGGTGCCAGGCTCCGGCATTATGATCGACCGGACCTGGCCGCGTCCAGACTCGTACAGGCTCAACGGCAGCAGGGGCCAATGGGCGTGGAGCTCGCGCAGCCGCAATGGGCCTACCTGCTCGCGCGACATAATTGAGTTGTCAAAGGCGACCGGCCCCTCATGCAGCAGCAGTTCGTAGCGCAGCGTAGCCAGCATGCCTTGCCAGCGGGCAATGACTCCGAAGTTCCAGAAGGCCTGCCCGAAGCCCAGCGCGCCCACAAGAATTGCAATGGTCCCGATGGTCTGGCTATTGGGCTTGGACCAGCCGGCAAGAACAGCCATTAACAGAGAAGTCGCGGCCAGCGGTAACAATAAGTTCAATACTCGGGCCGGAACTTCAACTTCCAAACTCGAAGGACTGCGTCCCACCAACACCGCAAAACACAAATACAACACGCTCGCCAGCCCCACGGCGGCAATTAGTTTCTGGATTCCCGTCATGCGGGAAGGCACCGCGAACAACCCCGTGCAACAGAGCAGTACCAGGAGCGAGACTTTCGCAGCCAGGTGGCTCGAATGGAGCAGGGCAGATAGGCCTTGTATGAACCCGCTCCGGTTGCTTGGATCAAACGGCCAGATGACAGATGCTACCGCCAGCCCCACCCCTAGCATGTACCAGCCGGCCAGGACGGCGATAAGAACTCTTTGTTGTGGGGACCTCTTCCACCGCCAGGCACAAACTCCGGCGAGGATGACGCCGAAAAACATCATCGACTCGTAACTCAACACCATGGGAAGGGAGAGTCCGAGCAAGAGCAGTAAAGTCCAGCCGGCAAGTTTTTCTCGAAACAGCAAGATAAAGAGCACTGGCCAGTATAGGGACACTATAAAGTGACTATCGGTCGAGAGATAGGCCTCCACATTCATCGTGCCGGCAAAAAAACTGAGGAGCGGAAACACCATGTACCAACGCTGGCCAGCATAGCGATAGCAGAAATAAAGGCTAATCAGAGCGTGCGAGTAGAATGTAATCCCGACAATCAGGGAGAGTACATGCAAGGAATGTATGTTGAGATGCGTGGCCAGCACCAGCGGCGTCTGCTCCGCTAGGATAGTGAAGATGCGGGCCCGGAAGAACTCCCTTTTCCAATCGGCCACCCAAAAATAGTAGCTACGCGTGGAGGCAATTCTGACGAGGAACCAAGCTCCATCCGCCCAAAGCTGAAGATCGCAGGCGACGGCGGTCATGCGTTCCAACAAGACGGCGACCAGCGCCGCATAGATCACGGCTGCACCAACCTCAAGAGGTCCGCGGCGCCGGAAGATCTTTTCTTGTCGGGCCGCGCCCGCCGGGTGGTCAGCTATCCAGTGTTGTGGTGGTTCCATGCCTTCATGAGCGGGCGTACCCGGCCGGAAGCAGCAAGCAAGCTCCAATACGGTAGTTTAGCGCATTTCCGGTCGCGGTTTGGAGCTTGCGGCCCCAGTCGCTGCCCGCCGGCGGACCCCATAAATCACAACCCCTTGTGATGTATGCACTTGTTGGATGTGCGGTCGGAATGTTCCGCTGAACTGTATCTGGAGCAGAGCCTGGAATGCCGCAAGTGGCCTATATAGCGAGCAAGACCGTGTCGGACGGCTTCTGCCGCAAATTTCGCGGATCACCCCGGCAGGTGACCGCCGGCACTCGGCAAGGTGCGCGGACCGGAACTTAGCGCGACACCGACCTTCTTGGCCCCTCGGAGCGGCTCGCACCCGCTCCGGCCGCGTAACGCGGAGATGCGATGTGAATCACAGGGGGTCGTCGTGCTTACACCATACGGACTGGACATCATAGAAAGCTGCCTGGCGTGCAAGATGCGGGCGGAACATATCTTTTGCGATCTTCCACCGGCGGCGTTGCAATCGTTCGAAACCATCAAATATGCCACTGCGTATCCCAAGGGCGCCGTGCTTTTCGTGGAAGGTCAGGCGGCGCGGGGAATCTTTGTTTTGTGCAAAGGCCGCGTGAAACTCTCCATCTGCTCCACCGACGGCAAAACACTAATCTTGAAGATAGCCGAGCCGGGAGAGGTGTTGGGGCTGAGCGCCACGGTGAGTGGCAAGCCCTACGAACTGACGGCAGAAACCGTGGATCCGTGCCAGGTCAACTTCGTGAAACGCGAAGAGTTCCTGCGCTTCCTCAAGGAGCACAGCGAGGCCTGCCTGCGGGTCGCCGAACAACTGAGCGACAAGTACAACTCGGCCTGCCGCGAGATCCGTTCGCTGGGATTGTCGCACTCCGCCGGCGAGAAGCTGGCGAAGCTGCTGCTGGAGTGGAGCACCAAAAACGGTGAAGCCGCCAAGATTGAGCCACGTTTAAAGCTGGCGCTCACGCACGAAGAGATCGCGCAAATGATCGGCACGTCGCGGGAAACTGTGACCCGCCTGTTCGCGGACCTGAAGAAACGGCAGATCGTACAAGCCAAAGGCTCGACCCTGCTGATCCGCAACAAGGCGGCACTAAAAGCCATGGCCATCACGCAATAGTCTGGCGGATGGAGAACCACCCTCTATCTGTCCGTGGAACTGTGTCTGCTTTTAACCACGGGCTACCCTGCATTAGCGCCTGCCAAAGTGGGCCATTTCGGTCCCTTCTGTGAATGAGGTCACGAAAACCGGTGACTGCAGTCACTGCACAGAACCGCGGAGAGCAGTATTCCTGCTATATGGAGCATACGATTCAGTCAAGTTGCGTGACTTGCGATTTCCGTCCCAATCGCCTTTTTTGCGACATGCCCGCGGAGTCGTTGAAGGCCTTCGACGAGATTAAGTCGCTCGGTTCCTACCCTAGAAGCACGATCCTGTTCGCCGAGGGGCGGCCGGTTCGCGGCATATACCTGCTGTGCGATGGGCGCGCCAAGCTTTCCATCTGTTCCGACACCGGAAAGCGGCTGACCTTGCGAGTCGCCGGCCCGGGAGAGGTCCTGGGACTGGGCGCAACCCTGTCCAATACGCCTTACGAGATCACGGCGGAGTTGTTGGACAACTCACAAGTGGTCTTTGTACGGCGAAAAGATCTGATGAAGTTTCTGCGGGAACACCGCGAGGTGTGCATGGAGGTCGTACGCATGCTCAGCCAGGACCTGCACGGCGCCTATGAGCGAGTTCGCAGTATCGGCATGATACGCACGCGCCACGCACGCATAATGTTTCACCCGCGCGCTATGGTGGTGTGAGCGGCAAAGCAACTTAGAGAGTCTCTGAACCCGTCAATGTCCGGCAGAGCCGGCCTTCAGAACGGCGTCTAAGCTGTTGTAGATACTGCGGCCCGGCGAACACCGAACCCTGGGCGCTTCAGGGTTTTCCCTGGCGCATCTACCGTTGTTGCATTGCGGCCGTTGGTTCTCCCCGGAAGGCAGGGTCCGCCCAATTCAGCTGGCGCTCCAGCGTCAGCTGCGATACTGGGGCCATCCCACGAGCGTCACCTCTCCGCCTCCGGCTCGCCGCGTTAGCTCCATCTCCGCTCACACCTCCAACCCCCTGTATGTGACCCGCGTCACAGACTTGTTAGTACGCCCATCACAGCCCCTCTCGACGTCGGCGACCTATCGTGGACAGTACCGATTGCTAAGTTCATAACGACCGCACATCTAGTCCGGTCTTGGGGGAAGAAGACGTGAAACCAACTGAATTCTCTGCTTTGCCGGCCGCCACTGTTCCTACCGATTCATCGACGGCCCGCGAAGCCTCACCGCAGACTTCGCTTAAGGACGAGGCCGGTGCTGCAGGCAAGATGGCGAGAGAGAAAGTGACACTTGACGGCAACGAAGCAGTCGCTTATGTGGCTTACCATGTCAGCGAAGTCGCCGCCATCTATCCCATCACCCCTTCGTCGCCCATGGGCGAGTCGTCCGACGCCTGGTCGTCGCTGGGGCAGAAGAACATCTGGGGCACAATCCCCAACGTCGTCGAGATGCAAAGCGAAGGCGGCGCTGCAGGTGCACTGCATGGCGCCTTGCAGGCCGGAGCGCTGGCCACCACCTTCACTTCGTCGCAGGGCCTGCTGCTGATGATTCCCAACATGTACAAGATCGCCGGCGAGCTGACACCGGCCGTCATTCACGTGGCGGCGCGCGCCATTGCCGCCCAGGCGCTGTCCATTTTTGGCGATCATCAGGACGCCATGTCCGTCCGCGCCACCGGGTTCGCGCTGCTATCGTCAAACTCCGTGCAAGAAGCCATGGACCTGGCCCTGATCGCTCACGCGGCCACGCTGGAGTCGCGCATTCCCTTCCTGCATTTCTTTGATGGTTTTCGTACTTCGCACGAAGTTGCCAAGATTGAACAGCTCAGTCTCGACGATATGCGGGCCATGATCGACAACGATCTGGTGCGCGCCCACCGCGCTCGCGCCCTCTCGCCCGATCATCCCGTGCTCCGCGGCTCGGCCCAAAATCCTGACGTTTACTTCCAAGGCCGCGAAGCGGTGAACCCCTATTACCTGGCCTGTCCTACCATCGTGCAGAATACGATGGACAAGTTCGCTCAGATCGTGGGCCGCGAATATCGGCTGTTCCAATACGAAGGCGCACCCGACGCCGAAACCGTCATCATCGTCATGGGATCGGGCGCCGAAGCCGTTCACGAAACGGTTGACTACCTCACGGCGCAAGGCAAGAAAGTCGGCATGTTGAAGGTCCGTCTCATGCGTCCCTTCTCGCTCGAACATTTCCTGCAAGCGCTGCCCCGCACCGTCAAGAGCATTGCCGTTCTCGATCGCACCAAAGAGCCCGGGGCCATCGGCGAGCCGCTCTATCAGGACGTCATCATCGCGTTGACCGAGGGCTTTACTGCCGGCAAAGCTCCCATGGCGGCATTCCCCAAAGTAATCGGCGGACGCTATGGTCTCTCCTCGAAAGAATTCACGCCCGCGATGGTCAATCGCATCTACGAGGAGCTAACCAAGCCCACTCCGCAGAACCATTTCACCATCGGCATCAACGACGATATTACCCACACTAGTCTGAACTATGATCCGGCATTCTCGACCGAAGCTGCCGAGACCGTTCGCGCCATGTTTTACGGACTGGGCGCCGACGGCACGGTGGGTGCAAATAAGAACACCATCAAGATCATCGGCGAAGAGACTGAACTCAACGTGCAGGGCTACTTCGTCTACGATTCGAAGAAGTCAGGTGCGGTGACGACCTCGCATTTACGCTTCAGCAAAAAGCCGATCCGCTCCACCTATCTCATTTCGCGCGCTAATTTCGTGGCCTGCCATCAGTTCAGCTTCATGGAGCGGCTTGACGTTCTGAAGCCCGCCGATACCGGCGCGGTATTTCTACTTAACACTCCTTTCGGTCCCGACGAGGTGTGGGACAATCTGCCGCGTTCGGCACAAGAAACCATCATCAAGAAGAAGCTGCGCTTTTACGTGATTGATGGGGTGAATGTGGCCCGCGCGGCGGGAATGGGCGGGCGCATCAATACCGTGATGCAAACCTGCTTCTTCGCCATCAGCGGCGTGTTGCCGCGCGAGGATGCCATCGCCGCCATCAAACATTCCATCGAGAAGACCTACGGCAAGCGCGGCGAGTCGGTTGTCCGCAAGAACTTCGCCGCGGTCGATTCCGCGCTGCAGAACCTGCACGAAGTCAAGGTTCCGCAAACCATTACCTCGAAGTTCGAGGTCCGTCCCGCGGTCCCCGCCAACGCTCCCGAATTCGTACGCAACGTGGAAGCGCTCATGATCACCGGAGACGGCGATCAGATCCCGGTCAGCGCGATGCCAATCGACGGCACTTTTCCCACGGGTACCACAAAGTGGGAGAAACGCAACATCGCCCTGGAAATTCCGGTGTGGGATGAAGAACTTTGCATCCAGTGCGGCAAGTGCGTCATGGTTTGTCCGCACGCCGTCATCCGGGCCAAGGTTTACGATCCCGCGGCCATCAACCATACCCCCGAGGGCTTCCAAACCGCAATTCCCAAGTGGCGCGAGTTCTCCGAGTTGAAGTACACGCTGCAGGTTGCTCCCGAAGACTGCACGGGTTGCGGACTGTGCGTGGCCATCTGCCCGGCCAAGAGCAAGAGCGAATCCAAGCATCGCGCCATCAACATGCAGTCCCAGCCTGCACTGCGCGAGCGGTACAACGAGTACTGGGACTACTTCCTCTCGATTCCCGAGCTGTCGCGCGAGAAACTCTCGCACGGCCAGGTGAAAGACGCGCAACTGCTGGAGCCGCTCTTCGAGTTCTCCGGCGCCTGCTCCGGTTGCGGCGAAACGCCCTACATTTCCACCATGACCCGCCTATTCGGCGATCGCGCATTGATCGCCAACGCAACCGGCTGCTCTTCGATTTACGGCGGCAACCTGCCCACCACGCCGTACACCGTGAACTCCGAAGGCCGCGGCCCGGCCTGGTCGAACTCGCTGTTCGAAGACAACGCCGAGTTCGGCATGGGCATGCGGCTGGCAGTGGACAAGCAGAACCAATATGCCAAAGAACTGGTCGAGCGGCTGGCGTCAAGTGTCGGAGACGAACTCGCCGTCGGCTTGCTGAGCGCAGACCAGTCAACCGAGGAAACCATCATCGCCCAGCGCCAGCGGGTGAAGGCGCTGAAAGAAAAGCTGGCGGGAAACCAGTCTCCGGCCGCTCGCGACCTGCTGGCAGTTGCCGACGAGTTGGTGAAGAAGAGCGTGTGGATCATCGGCGGCGACGGCTGGGGCTACGACATTGGCTACGGCGGCCTCGATCACGTGCTCGCCTCCACCGTCAACGTCAACATCCTGCTGCTCGACACCGAAGTGTATTCCAATACCGGTGGTCAGATGTCGAAGGCCACGCCGCTGGGCGCGGTGGCCAAGTTTGCCGCCGGCGGCAAGCGCACTCCGAAGAAGGACATCGCCATGATGGCCATCAACTATGGCCGCGCTTACGTCGCCCACATCGCCATGGGCGGCAGCGATGCGCAGACCATGAAGGCCTTCCTGGAAGCCGAAGCCTACGACGGGCCGTCACTCATCATCGCCTACAGCCACTGCATCGCGCATGGCTACGACATGGTGTACGGCATTGAGCAGCAGAAGGCCGCGGTCAACTCCGGCCACTGGCCGTTGTTCCGCTACAATCCCACGCTCGCCAAAGAAGGCAAGAACCCGTTCCTGCTCGATTCGCGCGCGCCCAGCATTCCGTTGGAGAAGTACATCTACAACGAGGCACGCTACACCATGCTGGTCAACAGCAATCCTGATGAGGCCAAGAAACTGTTGCAAGAAGCGCAGGAAAATGTCAATGAGCGCTGGAAGCTCTACCAGCACATGGCCGCGATGAACTTCGAAAAGGCGTAAGAGAACCGCGAGGAGAAATCATGATCGACCTTTCCACTAATTATCTCGGACTAAAGCTGAAGAACCCGGTCGTGGTATCGGCCTCACCGCTGACGGAGAAGCTGGAGAACTTCGCCCGCCTCGAAGATGCCGGCGCCTCCGCCATCGTCATGTATTCGCTCATGGAAGAACAGATCGAGGCCGAGAGCGAGAACATCGACAATGCGCTGGAATATGGGACCAACAGCTATGCCGAGTCCACCTCTTACCTGCCCGACATGCAGAAGTACCACATCGGCCCTGATCGCTATCTGGAGCTGCTGCGCAAGGGAAAAGCTTCGGTGAGCATTCCCGTCATCGCTAGCCTTAACGGCCGCTCGCCCGGGGGATGGGTGCGCTACTCGGAATACATGGAGCTGGCCGGCGCCGACGCGCTCGAACTGAACATTTTTGACATTCCTACCGATCCGTCACTGACCGCGGCCGATCTGGAAAACCGGTACTGCGATCTGGTACGCGCCATCCGCAAGAGCGTGCACATCCCCGTCGCGGTAAAGCTGGGACCGTATTTCACTTCATGCGCCAACTTTGTCAAGCGCCTGTCCGAAGCCGGCGCCGACGGTGTCGTCATCTTCAATCGCTTTTATCAGCCCGACTTCGACCTGGAAGAGCTGGAGGTGGTACCGAACCTGGTTCTGAGCAGCCCACATGAGTTGCGGCTCCGCTTGCACTGGGCCGCTATTCTCTACCACCAGGTCGAGACTTATATCGCCATCACCGGCGGCGTTCACGATTCCAGCGATGTGCTGAAGTGCATGATGGCCGGCGCGCACGTCACCATGATGACCTCCGCACTGCTGAAGTACGGCATCGAGCACATTGGGGTGGTGCTGGCCGGAATGGAAAGCTGGATGCAAGAGCACGAGTACGTTTCGGTACGACAGATGCGCGGCAGCATGAGCTTGGTGAACGTGGAGAACCCGGCGGCGTTTCTCCGCGGCAACTACATCAAGATGCTCGGCTCCTATACTTGGCGCGAGCCGGGTACGGCGCTAACGACTTTTTAGCTTTTCCTCCGCAATGACTCCGGGGCCGACTTTCTAGCGGAAGCCGGCCCCGGTTATCGTTATACATCGTATCTACACCCATCTTGATTACTGCAGCCCCAACCGAGGAGCCTCACTGCCCCTTCATCTTGTCCTTCACCGTCTTGGCCAGCTTTTCGATCTGTTCGGCTTTCTTGATCACCTCAAGTGACAGCGTATTCTCATTGCTCTGTTCGACGGATTGCTGGAGTTCCGTGGCCAGTTGCAGCAGCTTCTCCGTGTCCTTCTTGATTTCCTGCTGACGCTGAAGATTTACCTTCTTGACCATCGCTTTGTGCTGCTGCACCTCCCACGGGTCCTCTGTGGGACTGGTCTGCGGCGGCACGCCGGGAAGTGGTGGTGACGGTTGGCTGGCTTGGGCCGCACCATACCTTCCCAACGAAAGCAACAGTGCCGCAGTGAGCAGAAACTTACTCCAGCCGAGAGCGCGATGTATTTTGGGTGTCATAAGAGCACTGTGATTATATTCTGCGAAGGCTGAGACTGGTCCTGCGCAACTCGCCCGCAAAACGCGCATTCTGCATCGGCCCCGATGCTGCATCTTTGTCCACGGCGCTTAGCTGTTTCGCCGTACAAGTTCCGCACGCCATCGGCCCCGCAAGCTGGACTGATTCTTCTCCGCGTGGCAAGAGCGCCGCGAAAATCACTAATTACTACCAATGGTAGTACGTAAAGCGGCGGAGTAGCCTTGGGTGTCAAAAACCAAGCACCGTGGGTGAACATTAGTTGTTACCAGCAGTTCGCAGCAGGCCTG
Organism: Acidobacteriaceae bacterium; assembly: GCA_003165795.1. Lineage (GTDB taxonomy): Bacteria > Acidobacteriota > Terriglobia > Terriglobales > Acidobacteriaceae > Bog-257. The sequence continues at coordinate 6,249 of PMWW01000143.1, read as the reverse complement.
GAGGAATCAAGCGATGCAGTCAGTCTTCATCAGAATGTCCCGTCCAATTCACATCGTCTTCTTTACCGTAGGTGCTGTTCTGCTTTTCGTCTTCCCGACCATTCTGCGTGCGCAGAATTCCACCAGCACACTGCGAGGCGTGGTGCAAGACCCAAGCGGCGGGCGAGTGGTGGGTGCCCGGGTCGTCGTCCGGTTAACCGGGTCCTCCATCGCGCGCGAGGCAACGGCAAACGATCGCGGAGAATTTCGCATTGATGGCCTTCTGCCCGGTCCCTATGAGGTAGCCGTTACGGCCAAAGGTTTCGCGGACGCCACGGCCGACGTAGACACCGCAGTCAGTGTGGTGCGCGACATCAGCATTACGCTGAAACTCGCAGGCGGGCATGAAACGGTGAATGTGCAGGGGCAGTCTTCCGGGATTACGACCGAAACGCTGGATACGTCGAGCGCCGTGCGTGGCGGCGTAGTTGACAGCAAGGACCTCGAAGCGTTTCCGCTCCCGGCACGCAGCTTTGCCAATATCGCTTATCTCGTACCGGGAACTGAGCCGGTCGAGCCATCCGACCCTACCAAAGCGCGCATAACCGCCGTCTCCACCGGCGGAAGCTCCGGCTTGAACAACGAACTGTCGGTTGACGGTGCCGACAACTCCGACGACTGGATCGGCGGTTTTCTGCAAAATTTCTCGCCCGATGGCCTTCAGGAATTTGCCGTACGCACCTCGAATGAAGAAGCGGATACCGGGTGGACGACTGCCGGGTCCGTCGTGATCACCACCAAGCACGGCACCAACGATTGGCACGGCGACTTAGCTGTTTACGAGCGCGCGGCAGCGCTAAACGCCCGTTTCCCAATTGAGAATCCCGCGCAAACATGCACTAACGGTGTTTGCGTGAACAATCCCAAGCAACCGTTCTCACGCCAGAACTACGTTGCGACCATTGGCGGTCCCATCGTAAAAAACAAGGTGTGGTTCTTCACCTCATTCGAGACCGTGCAGGAGGATGCGAGCGTCGCCTATAGCCCCGCCAGCATGTCGCAATTTAACGCGCTCGCGCAATTGGCGGCACAGGGATTGATCAGCGGCGCTCCTTCGATCCCCACCCCCGCCTTTGTTCCGATTCCCTTTCGCGACTATATGGGTACGGTGCGCTTTGACTGGTCGCAATCGTCAAAATCGAGTTGGTTCCTGCGTACATCGGAAGACAGCTACGTCACGAACAACAACCTGGTGGAGCAGGGCACATTGCCGTCAACTGGTTTGCTTACGCACAACAATTACTGGAATGTGGCGCTCAGCAATACCTATACTTTCAACACAGACACGGTTGGCACCCTGGTCCTCGATGCCAGCTTATTGCATCTCACGCAGACCCGGAACTCAAATCTGGGCTTCGCGTTGGCCTTCCCCTTCAGTTCCACAGCGCTGACCATCTCCGGTTTTGAAACCTTTGGCGACAACCAATTCGCTACTCCTATTACTTTTTTTCCCGACCTGCGCAATCAGCAGAAATACCAGTTCCGCTACGACCTGAGCCACATTGTGGGTACCCACGCGCTCAGGTTCGGAGTCGACTTTATTCATGAACCGGTACTGAGCGGGGCGTTTCCTGGCACAGCCGAGACCCTTGCCAGCTACGTCAATAACCCAACCTATTACATACAGAACCCCGGCGTGTTCGGAACCTTCAACCCACAGTGTGTGAACTTCACCGCTTCGGACGGCTCAACTTGCAATTACACTCCTGCCGGCGACGGCAGCTTTTCGCAGAATATTCAGCGTCTCGCGCTGTACGCCGAGGACTCCTGGCGAGTCACGCCCAAACTCACGGTCAACTACGGCTTGCGTTGGCAGTCGACTTGGGGGCTATTCACTGCTTCGGGCCGAAGTGAGGCGGATAACGCCGCGTACATAACCATGCAGGCATTGCAGATTCCGGTTGTGCCCAGCCTGCCGCACGATGACCACCACCAGTTCGCGCCGCGCCTGGGTTTCGCTTACTCTCTCGGCAACAGCGGGACCACTGTACTTCGCGCCGGCTTCGGCATGTACTACGACGATCTGGCACAGAACGGATGGGCGACTGCGTTCCAGGGTGTCAACGGCTCGAACTACACCACCGGACCGTGCAGCCTTACTGGAGGCCCGGGCACTTATGCGCTGGTCGGCTCCGGCTGCCTGACTGGCGGCAGCGGGGTCACGGGAAATGTGATTGGGTCCCCTTACAAAACGCCCTACGCCATTCATATTACCGGCGGCGTGCAGCACGCTTTCAACGATCAATGGCTGATGAGCGCCGATTATGTATACGAGGACGGCGTTCATGGATACCGCGCTTTCCCCTATACCAGCGGCACCAACTTAACCACTCCACTCATTCCCACCTCAGACCCAAACTATGCTGCGGACCAGATGAATGTGGTGCCCAACGTCAATGTGTTCCAGTCTGACAACCGTTCCAAGTACAACGCGCTGATGCTGCATGTGGCAGGGAATATGCGCCGCTTCAGCGTGGTCGCCAACTACACGCTTTCCCGGGCCGACACCTGGGGTTGCCTGCTAGGCGAACTGTTTGACTATGTCGATGGCGTTTGCCAACAGGCGAACGGGCAGTTGAATGCTTTCGGCCCCGGAGATTACGGACCCTCTGGCGAAAACGTTACCAGCCGCTTCATGCTGGCCTTCACGGTGCACGTTCCCGGCGGATTCGAAGTGAGCAGCATCAATCAGTTCGAGAGCGCCCGCCCCATCACCATCACCAATGCTGACAACACCGGCCGCATCTATGTAAACGGAGTGTACACAAGCCTAGACGAATTCCGCGGCACGCCTTATATCCAGTCAGACCTGCGCGTCACGCGTCCTTTCAAACCCAACGAGCGTTGGACTATCCTGCCATTCGTCGAGTTCTTCAATCTTTTCAACCGTAATAATCCCGGGGCGAACTATGCGGTCAATGTCGTCCAGCTTCCGGTTCCGGCGGCTCAGATGGTGCCCAATCCAGTGACAGGTATCACCAATGTCACCAGTGTTTGCACCAACCCAAGCTGCACCACAACCACGCCCATCACCAGCCTGAACCAGCTTGAGATACCCGAGGGCGCTTTAGGTGACTTCTTCGGGCCGGGAACGACGGTGGGCATTCCATTCGCGGCCCAGCTCGGCGTACGGGTCACCTTCTGAGTCCGTACCCTATCGCCACGCAGCAAAAAGCCGACCCGCAAAGGTCGGCTTTCCCTTCTGTGGCCGAGAACTACTTCTTGAGACTCACAACATAGGTGGAAATAGTGGTGACTTGATCTGGCGTCAAACTCGCTATGCCTTTGGTGTGCGGCGCTTTCTTGCCGGCGGCGCCATTAGTAAGTAAAGCGGCTATCTGCTGCTGGTTTAAGGACGTCGTCTGCAAGGAAGGACCGATCTTGCCTTGCCCCGCCGCCCCGTGGCATCCGGCGCACTTGGTTCCGTAGAGCGCAGCCCCATCCTGTGCCCAGGCCAAACTTGAGAGCACCGTGCAAGCCGCCAAAATCATGATGTAGCGCTTCATGTAAAGAGATCTCCTTATTCGCGAAATGACGACCTTGAACCGCAAACCGCCTCATGGTCGCGTCAGTCAAACTACTTGGCACTACAACTTCTGTGTGAGTATGACCCTATTTCTCACATTCGTTGCCATTGTAGAGCGGCTGGGACAATTTGCAAACGAATTCCTGTGTGGCAACCGGATTCGGGCATCAAATGCGACGCCCACACCATCATTCAATCGTCTGCAGCCGACTGCGCTGATAGAAGAACGAGACCGCCAGCAGGATTGCGCCGAGCACGATAAACGCGGTGATGCGATAGCCGCGTTGCAGTGTGCCGATGTCGAATAGGAAAACTTTGATCACGGTCAGGGCCAGCAGCACAATCGCCTGCCAACGCAGGAATGCCGACCGCTTCCAGAAGCCAATCAGCATCAAGGCGCTGCCATAAGCCATCCACCCTGCGGAGTAGGTAAATGCTCGCACCGTGGCGATGCTCAGCCGTTCGGTCTCGGAATAGGCCGAGATAAATTGCGGCTGGAAATAGGCGACGATTTCGAAATGCAACGCGAGCAACGCCAGCAGGTTGATGCCGATGATGGCTGCCGCCGACCATTGACGATTGCCGTCGCCGCCTTCTTTGGCTGAGTAGTAGGCCAGCAGGGCGAGCGCGCCGATCGCCGTCAGGTACAACCCACAGCGAGCATTGATAAGCAGAGGGCCGCGATCGAAAGAGTCGACTGCCATCAGCCGCACAACTCCCAGTACAAACGCACACGCTCCCAGCACTCGCAGCAGCAAGCTTTGGCTGCGGTGCGCCGCCCAGAACAGCGCTCCAGCCTCGACGATCCAGCTCAGAGTATTCCAATGTCCTCCCAGTTTCAGAGGAATGGCAATGGTTAGAAAGCCGACTCCCAAGGCCAGATACAGCGGACCGTAAACAGCGCCGGCGACTTGGTTGCGCCGCTGCAGCAGGCGCGTTAGCAGGAAGAAAAAAGCCGCAATTGCGACCGCCAGCCATGCCAACTCGAAGCGGTAATGGTCGACTAGAATCAGATAGCTGGTAGCAAAATAGAAACTTGCATTGAGCAGCGCCAATGCGATCATGGCGTTCGGACGCGGCTTTACGTCGGCCGGCCCTCGGCCTGGAAATGGCGCCGCGGCATACAGCAGGAAGAAGAAAGTCGCGAAGGCCAGAGTCGTGGCCAGTTGCGGCTCGGTATAATAACTGGAGGCCCACGCGCCAAAAAGCAAGCTGGTGCCGATGAAGCTGCCGAGCAACAAGCGCCTCCAGCCTTTGATCGCCACTACCCAAACAGTTCCCAAGTCGAGCAGCGCCAGATAGCAAAACAGCGCCACTTCATGATTCTGGTGGGTGGAAACCAGCACGGGCGTGAGAAATCCGCCGAGTAGCGCCAGGGCCGCCAGCAACTCTGCGTTCTGCCGCAAAGAGAGTACGGCTGAGGTCACGGTGACGAGCACCATTGCGCAGAAGGCAATCGGATCTGAAATAAGGTGGTAAAACTGGGACGCTGCCCACAGCGACAGGTAGAGAGCACCGATCCCGATGGCTTTCAGCGAAAACGCGAAGCCGGGAAATCCTTTGCGGCGGAAGCGTTCGCTCCAGAAGAGAAGCGCAACGCCGGCGAGGATTCCGATCGCGACCTGGATCGCAGGCCCAATCCAGTTGTTGTCGAACGCCAGCTTCAGAAAATACGAGAGTCCCACCAACACGGCCACGATGCCGACACGGTTCAACCACTGGCCACCAATGCGGGATTCGAGTGAAGCATCGAGCTGGGGGCGGCCAGACTTAGTCGCCGCGCCTAACTGCACTGTCTCCGACGGCGCGGGGGTAGTTTCTCCCGCCGAAGACACGCTAGGTTGGGCGATGACCGGCGCTGAGAACAATGTTCCTCTGACCGATTCAGCCTGGGGCTCGACCGCCGGCTGCGCTGCAACAGCCGCTTCCCCAGGATGAGCACTCAGCAGTCCTTCGAGCAGGTATACGCGACGAGTGAGTTCCGCCACTTGCTCGCGCAGGCGTTCCAACTCTTCGGAATGGTGGGGACCGGTCACGCGGAATCGGCTGGCAAGCGCTTACAATACGCGAAAGTCAAATCGCAAGCAAAAACCAAGCACCAGTTGAGCTGCGGAACATTTCATAGCCGACCAACGGAGGAACCGCAGCTCGCTCGGGATGGCAACGTAGGGGAGGAGACGAGAATGAAGTTTCATACCGAATATCTCACGTTTAATACCAGGAAACATCGGGAGTACATTCACATCACGCCGCAGGTGGAGGAGGCGCTGCACAAGAGCGGCATTCAGGAGGGCATGATACTGGTTTCCGCCATGCACATCACGGCGGGCGTCTACGTGAACGACAACGAAAGCGGGCTGATCCACGACATCGACAAGTGGTTGGAGGAGATGGCGCCGTTTCGCGAGGACTACGAGCATCACCAGACCGGCGAAAGCAATGGCGACTCGCACCTGAAGTCGATGCTGGTGCACCATGAAGTTATCGTGCCGGTAACGGGCGGAAAGCTTGATCTCGGGCCATGGCAGCGTGTCTTTTATGCGGAGTTCGACGGCCAGCGAAAGAAGCGGCTGATCATTAAGGTGATGGGGCAGTGAGGAAGTAACTAGCAACTAGCAATTCGCGGGGCTAAGAATCCGCGCAAGATGTTTCCGCCAGGAGAGCTAGCCCGCTTTATTCGTGAA
>PMWW01000093.1 GCA_003165795.1 Acidobacteriaceae bacterium | reverse complement strand
TTGATGACAGCCTCGAACTAGCTTCTAAGCTATTGATTCTTTGGTGTCCCCAACGGGACTCGAACTCGTGTTACCGCCGTGAAAGGGCGATGTCCTAGGCCGGGCTAGACGACGGGGACGCTTACGTGGGAGGAATTCGGGCCAGCAATTGATACTAGCAGCCGCTTGGAATGGGTGTCAAAAAGCTGGCAAGCACGGCAGTACGCTTCGGCTGCCCTAACTTCATCGTAACGCGCCACTTGGCACGGCAGCAATCCAAGGTGGCTTGAACCGGCTGATGTTGCATGCATTCGCTGTCATCGCTGCCTCTCCAACAGCCCCCTTTAAACTTCGTCCCCCGCCGTGTGACTTCACGCTGCACCGACATTTTTCCTACCCAGTCAATCCGAGTGTCTAACCTGATTGCTCGGCGCGATCTGCAGCCCTTTTCAACTCAACGTAAACCCCGGTTCATGACCCTCGGAAACCTTGGTGCCGTGAACTACGCACGATTAGCGAGCACCTCCGTTCTCGTGAGCACGGTGCGAAGGTCCGACTGAATCGCAGGCGACACCCGGCTTGCATCTACACGCCTGCTGCAAGCGTGATAGTGGGTCCGGCAATCTCCGCATCGAACTTGAATTTGTTGGGGCTGCCCTTCGGGGTTTCGATCACCACCCGCAGACTCTTATGTCCGGTGCTGAATGGATCGATTTGGTCTGGCGATTTGAGCTTGCTGGTCTTGGACATTTCCCTCTAGCTCGCACCCTTCCGTTGCAATACATGTAGGATGCTTGAAGAGTGGCTGCGGGATGTAGGAAGCGACCTGCCGCCGCGCGCCCAGGCGCTGTAAGTCGTGGAATGAAGGAATCCCTGGCAAAACAACTGCGAAAAGTACGGCGCCTGACCCCGTTCCTAGCGGCGGCCTTCTATGGGCTCTGGCGCCATCGCAATCTGCCGCCTGACCCGGCGCGCGCGGAGAGTGCCCAGTGGCTGCACGAATCCTGTGCGCGGGGACTGCGGGCCATCGACGTTGCGGTATCCGTCCAAGGGCAGCTTCCTGCATCCGGACTCATCGTCAGCAATCATCTAAGTTATCTCGATATCCTGGCGTACAGCGCCGCCCTGCCCTGTGTCTTCGTCTCCAAGGCGGAGGTAGCGGACTGGCCGATTTTCGGCCGCTACACGCGCTGGTCAGGCAGCGTGTTTGTGCGGCGGCACGACAGAACGGACGCGGCGCGGGCGAACGTCAATGTTGGGAATGCTCTCAAAAGTGGCGTGCCCGTCGTTCTCTTCCCCGAAGGCACGACAACGGATGGAGAGCGCGTCCTACGCTTTCACTCGACGATGCTGCAGCCCGCGATTGACGCGGGCGCGGTCATCACGCCGTGCGCCATCGGCTATGAACTGGAAGACGGCAACGTTGACCGCGAGGTCTGCTGGTGGGGCGACATGACGCTGCTGCCGCACGTGCTGAATCTGCTGGGCAAGAAATCGGTCCGGGCCTGCATCGTGTTTGGCGAGCCGCTAGCGGCCAGTGGCGATCGCAAAGAGCTCGGCAAGATTTTGCACGCGAGGGTGGTGGAATTACACGATGAACTGCGGGGAAACGAAATGAGCGGCAAGTTTGCTATGAGTGTTCAGAAGTAGCAACTCCGCAGGAGAGATTTCAGAGCGCCGCGTTCGCTTCAGCCACTCAATCGGGGAGCGCTGCCGCGCCTCCACAAGTGGCCGGGGAGATAGAGGTCCTTCGCCTCGCCGCGAAAGCCGCCGCTCGCAGGATGCCAACCGAAGAGTGTTTTGGCCAGCTGCCCTACTCAAGCCGGATTTACTTGCGTGGAGATTCTTGTTCCACTCAGATCTTGGCGCTGTCAGCCTGCTCGTTCGCGAATGGCAACTCCGGCTCTTCGACGGCTTCCTGCCAGTCCTGGGCTTCCAGCTCGCGCGGCGTTTTTTCCAGTTGTTCCGGCTTGGGCAATGACTCGGCGGCCAGTGAGCGGTCGAGTTCGGGGAACTTGCGCGCCTCCGGCAGCACGCGTTTCTCCAGCGAAGCCAGCATTTCGTTGTAAGACTTCACCGCGCCTCCAAGCTTCTTGCCGAGATCTTCCAGATAGCCAGTCATGGTGCAAAGCCGCTCATAGAGCAGCTTCCCTGCCTCGCTAATCTTGCGCGCGCTCTCGGCAAGGTTCTTCTGGTTCCAGCCATAAGCCACCGCCTTCAACAATGCGATCAGCGTAGTCGGCGAGGTGATGATGACTTTCTGACTCACCCCGTATTCGATCAGCTCAAAGTCGCTGTCCATGGCGGCACGGAAAAAGACTTCTCCGGGCAGAAACAGGACGACGAACTCCGGCGTGCAAGGCAGGCGCGCCCAATAGGTTCTGCTGGCCAGCGAGTCGATGTGCTGCCGCACCTGGCGAGCATGGTCGCTCAAGCGGGCGTTGCGGGTGACGTCGTCTGGCGCTTCCAAGGCCGATAAATAGGCGGCGAGCGGAACTTTCGCGTCCACCACAATCTGCTTGCCGCCGGGCAGATCGACGATGACGTCGGGACGGAAGCGGCGCTCGTCGTCATTGAACGAGAGCTGCTCTTTGAAATCGCAGTACTCCAACATGCCGGCCAGTTCCAGCACGCGATGCAGCTGCAACTCTCCCCAACGGCCGCGCGCCTGCGGCTCGCGCAGGGCCTTCACCAGATTGCCGGTCTCGGTCTGCAGAGCTTTCTGGGTAACAAGTAGCGATGCCACCTGAGAGGTGAGCGTCCCGTACGCCTGGCTGCGCGCTTGCTCCAGCGATTGGATCTGCTGATTCATGCCGGCCAGCGATTGCGTGATGGGATCAACCAGGTTCTTGACCGCTTGTTCTTTCTGAGCGAGGTCTCCCTCGGCTTGCGTCTGGTAGTTCCGCAGAACGCTGTTGGCGAGTTGCAGGAAGTTCGTATTGTTGTTCTCCAGGGCGGAAGCGGCCAGGGCTTTGAACTGCGACTTCAGTTCCTCGCTGGCTTCAGAAAGCAGGCGGAGTTTCTCAGCGGCATTGCGGCGCTCGCTGGCCAGAGTGGCGTCCAGAGCCGACTTTGCAGCCGCCAGCGATTGGATATCCGCCGCCTGGCGTTGGACCGTAGCTTGCGCACCGGCGAGATCGCGCTGCAGGGCGGCGGTACGTTCCGCAAGCGTGGCAGACTTCGATTTGGCCACCAGCCACGCGAAGGCAGCGCCGAGGAAACAGGCGACTGCGGCAACAACTATTACTCCCGATAAGGTCATGGATGGGGTTCCGGGGATGTCGTCATTGTATGGCGGCGAGGTGTGGAACGAAAGCGAGGTGCCTTGTCAGTCAAAACGAGGTCCTAAGCTGTCCAGAACTTGCCGTCCCAGGTTACTAACATTACAAGATTGACCGCCTTGGCTGGCGAGGTGTAGGCTGCCTAACAATCGGATAGCTTATGGCCTTCCGAACACGTTGTGGGGTTCCAGAGCAGGAACCGAACCAATGCAAACCTTCGCCGTCGCAACTCGGCGTTCCCAACTATCTGCGTCGTCATATCTCTGTTCGCACTCAACCGTTGTTCTTCGGTCATGGAGGACTGCGTAATGGATGTTTCCAGACGTACCTTCGTCAAGACGGGCCTAGCCGGCGCTGTCGGATTTTCGCTTCTCGGGTTTGACCTCACGCCGCTGCACGCGCAAGCGCAGTCGTTGAAAATCTCGCGCACTACAGAGACTCGCAGCACCTGTCCCTACTGCGCTGTGAGCTGCGGCGTCATCATCCACACCATCGGCGACAAAGCCAAGAACGTCACACCGCAAGTGGTCCACGTGGAAGGCGACCCTGATCATCCCATCAATCGCGGCACGCTTTGTCCGAAGGGCTCGTCGCTGCAGCAGGACATTCAGAACGATCGCCGGATCTTGAAGCCGCAAGTGCGCCGTCCGGGCTCGGACCACTGGGACGACATCTCCTGGAACCAGGCGATCGACGAGATTGCGCGCTGGACGAAAAAGGAGCGCGACGCGAGCTTTGTCGAGACTGACGCGAAGGGGCAAACAGTGAACCGCTGCGAAACCATCGCGTTCACCGGCGGCTGCACCGATACGAACGAGTTCAATTATCTGGTCGTCAAGACCATGCGCTCGATGGGGATTGTGCGCCTGGAAAACCAGGCGAGGGTTTGACACGGCCCTACGGTCTCAAGTTTGGGACCAACTTTCGGGCGCGGGGCGATGACCAACGGCTGGATCGACATCAAGAACACCGACATGATGTTGATCATGGGCGGCAATCCGGCCGAGAACCATCCTTGCGGCTTCAAATGGGCGGTCGAGGCCAAACGTAACCGCGACGCCAAGATCATCGTGATCGATCCGCGCTTCACGCGCACCGCCTCGCAGGCCGACCTCTTCTGCCAGATTCGTGCCGGCAGCGACATCGCCTTTCTGGGCGGCGTCATCAATTACGCTCTGCAGAACAATCGCATCGCGCACGAATACCTGGTCAACTACACCAACGCGGCGTTCATTATTAAGGACGGATTCAAGCTGCCGGAAGACGGCCTATTTTCCGGCTTCGACGAAACCACCAAGACCTACGACAAGAGTACCTGGAACTACGAAGAGGGTGGGAACGAGACAGGAAAGGTAGCGGCGGGCGCTGCCCCTGCAACGCAGAATGCGCCCAAGGGTCACGAAACTCAGGGTACCGCTCCCGCCGCTGAACACGGCAGCGTATCCGGCCACGGTTCCGAGGGACAGGGCTATCAAGCGGCAGGGCCGGCCGGCGCGAAGGCCATGGGCGGCGGCCCCATTCCGCCTCCGTCGCTGCCACCGAACGTTTCCTACGATCTTTCGCTGCAGAACCCGCGCTGCGTCTATCAGCTCTTGAAGCAGCAGTACTCGCGTTACACGCCGGAAATGGTGGAGCGCATCACCGGCATTCCGAAAGATCAGTTCTTGAAAGCCGCCGACATGTACACCTCCGTCCGCAAAGACGGCGACATGAAGAAGGTCAGCACCGTCATCTACGCGGTCGGCTGGACGCAGCACAGTTTTGGGACGCAGATCATCCGCACCGCGGCGATGTTGCAGTTGCTGATGGGCAATGTGGGACGCGCCGGCGGCGGCGTGAACGCTTTGCGTGGACACTCCAACATTCAAGGCGCGACTGACATGGCCGGTATCTTCGATATTCTGCCGGGCTATCTCAAGATGCCGGCGCCGGCCGACAAAGACTTGAAGACATATCTCGACCGAGTTACGCCTAGGCCGTCGAAGCCCGGCGAATGGGAGTCGTTCAATTACTGGTCGAACACGCCCAAGTTCACGGTGTCATTCCTGAAAGCGTTGTACGGTAACGCGGCCACCAAGGACAACGATTTCGCGTTCAACTATCTGCCCAAGATCGACCGCAAGTACTCCTGGGTGGAAAACTGGAATGACATGTACGAAGGCAAGGTAAAGGGATTTTTTGCCTTCGGCATGAACGGCGTGATGATTGGGCCCGACTCGCAGAAGAACATCGACGCTTTGAAGAAAGCCGACTTCCTGGTGGTTTGCGAAATCTATCCCGACGAGACCAGCGCTTTCTGGGAAGCGCCGGGCACCACGCCCGACGAGATGAAACAGATCAACACGACAGTCTATCGGCTGCCGGGCGCCGGCTTCGCCGAGAAAGACGGGACGATGGTCAACTCGGCGCGCTGGCTGCAATGGAAAAATGCGGCGCTGCCGCCGCCGGGCGACTGCCGTTTGGACCAGGACATCCTGGCGCAGATCTATCTAAAGATCCGCGAGCTTTACAAGAAAGAGGGCGGCAAGTTCCCCGATCCCATTCTGAATGCGACGTGGAGCTACACGATTCCCACCAGTCCATCGCTGTCGGAGATAGCCAAGGAAATCAACGGCAAGGCGGTGACGGACGTCAGCGACGAGAAGACAAACTTGTCGCTGAAAGCCGGGCAGCAGCTTCCAGGCTTCGCCGCGCTGCGTGACGACGGGACCACCACTTCAGGCAATTGGCTGTACTGCGGCTCCTGGACCGAGGCTGGCCCGTTAATGCAGCGGCGAGGTACCGACGATCCCTCGAACATGGGTGTCTATGCGAACTGGGGATGGTCATGGCCGATGAACCGGCGCGTGCTGTACAACCGAGCGTCCTGCGATCTCACCGGAAAGCCGTATGATCCTACGCGTAAACAGGTGTGGTGGAACGAAACGGCGCAGAAGTGGGTAGGGAATGACGTTCCCGACTTCAAACCCGACTCCAAGCCGGAAGAACACATGGGACCGTTCATCATGAATCCGGAAGGCGTCGGCCGTATCTTCGTGCCGCTCGGGGCTCTGGCCGACGGTCCGTTCCCCGAGCACTACGAGCCCATCGAAAGTCCTATCGAGAACCCGCTACACCCCAAGCAGTCGAACAATCCGGTGGTGAAGAAGTTCAAGACGGCGATGGACAAGTATGCCAAGCCGAATGACGGGTACAACATCATCTGCACCACCTACCGTCTGACCGAGCACTATCACTACTGGACGAAGAACAATCCCATGAACGTGCAGTTGGTACCGGAGCCCTTCGTCGAGATTCCGGCCGAACTCGCCGACCAAATGGGAATTCGTGGTGGCGAAAAAGTGAAAGTCAGCAGTATTCGCAGCGACTACATCGCCAAGGCGATGGTGACCAAGCGCATCAAACCGATGAACGTCGACGGCAAGAAGCTCTATCAAATCGGAATTCCGATCCACTGGGGATATCGCGGGATCTCCGAAGACGAAGGCAGAACTTCGAAGATGCCCGCCAATCGGCTGACGCCTACAGTGATCGATCCGAATGCTTACACCCCGGAGTTCAAAGGGTTCCTGGTGAAGCTGGAGAAGGTCTAGGAGAGGTAGAGTGGCGCTGTATCCGGCGTTGAAGGGGCACGGCTTCAGCCGTGCCGTCAGAAGGCACCAAGGGATTGGCCTTTAGGCCCAGAGGGCTTATTCCCTCAGCGGCTAAGAGCCGGGTTTTCGAGTGGTCTTGTCGGCGCACCTGAAGGTGCGCCCCTTCAAGTCGGACCACCGATTGTGGGATTGCATTAACGGAGAGACGAGATGAGTGATCGCAGCACATTACGCATCCAGCAAATCTCGGCCCATCCCGGACCGGTGGCGGGTGCGGGAACGCAGCGGCAAGACAAGGTGTGCAAGCTGATCGACACCACCACCTGCATCGGTTGCAAGGCGTGCGAGGTGGCGTGCGTCGAGTGGAACGACATGCCGTTCCAGACCACCTACTTCGACAACACCTACCAGACGATGCCGGACACCGACTGGAACTTCTGGAACCTCATCAAGTTCAATGAAGACGAGCACGCCGACGGCAGCTTTGCCTGGCTGATGCGTAAGCACCAGTGCATGCACTGCGCCGATCCCGGATGTCTGCGGGCCTGTCCGGCTGACGGTGCCATCGTGCAATATGAGAACGGCATTGTCGACTTTCAGCAGGAAAACTGTATCGGCTGCCAGTTTTGTGTTTCCGGCTGTCCGTTCAATATTCCGAAGTTCAATCCCAACACCAAGAAAGTTTACAAGTGCACACTGTGCTCTGACAGAGTGGGAGCTGGCTTGGAACCAGCCTGCATCAAAGCTTGTCCGACCGGCTGCCTGCATTTCGGCACCAAAGACGACATGAAGTTCCTGGCTGAAAAGCGAGCCACGCAGTTGCGCGACGTGTCGGGCTTCAAAGATGCAGGCGTGTACGATCCGGACACCATCGGCGGCACGCATGTGATCTACGTACTGCACGACATCACCAAGCCCGAGCACTACGGCAACCTGCCGGCCAAGCCGAGAATCCCGCTCAGCTTCACCGTGTGGAAAGACATCTTCAAACCGATCGGGCTGTTCGGCGCGATGCTGGGCTTTGTCGGCGTGGTGATGCACTATGTCTTCGAAGGTCCGCGGCTCGCGCAGCCAGCTCCGCCGATCAAGCAAATTGAGCCGCCGCCGGCGTCGGGAAAGGAGAACTAGATGGCGACCTCAGCCAATCGGTTTGTGCATCGTCCCAACGCCATCGACCGTCTGGGACGGACCGTGGTTTACGCGGGCGAACTCTTGCGCCACCCTGTCTACACGCGCTTTCTCCATTGGATGGTTGGGATCTTCTTCTTTCTAGCATTGCTGTCGGGATTCGGGATCTACCTGCCGTGGATCTTCCGCTTCTTTACGCCGCTGTTCGGCGGAGGAGCAATGACGCGCTTCCTGCACCCCTGGTTCGGACTGGCCTTTGTCTTCTTCTTTGCGCTGCAGACCATCAATTGGCTGGGAGTGATGCGCTGGACCGCGGCCGACTCACGCTGGATGAAGCGCATCAAGAGCTACGTAGCCAACGAAGAGGCGGTCGAGCCGAAGGACGTCGGTTTCTTCAATGCCGGACAGAAAATGCAATTCTGGGAGATTGTCTGCGGCAGCATCGCTTTCGTCATTACCGGCGTGATCATGTGGTTTCCGGAGATCTTCGGGCGCATCCTGGTGGCGATTTCGTATGTCGTGCACGACATCTCCGCGCTGATTATGCTGTTCGGCATCTTCTTTCACATCTACCTCAGCACGTTCGGCGAACCGGGAACAATTCAGGCCATGACGCGCGGCACAGTGAGCGAGGCGTGGGCGTGGACGCACCATCCCGCGTGGTATCAGGAAGTCACGGGGCGTGATCCTTACGAAGCCATCGACGAAGCCCGCAAGCAAATGGACGTCCGGGAACGCGAATCGGGGCCGGATAGCGATAGGTTGTCAAGCCTCTAAAGGCTGGGTTCGAACTTCTGCCGTCCCTACGGGACTCAAATTCGCTTCCCGCCATACCCAGGACTCCGCCTACGGCTGCGTCCTGGGCTAAACTGACCCGCCCTTGCGGGCTCGATTTACGTCTGGTATATCTCCGTCGCAAAAACAAAACTTAGGTCTGACACAGACGCTTTATAGTTCCGGCTTTTGCCGCGTTGCGCAAGTGATGTTATTGGCCGACTTTGGTCCAGCCTGTGTCGGGATTGAAATCGGTCATGGCGGGGGCAGTCTCGGAGGTCGTCTTGCCCAAGTTTTGTTGGTAGATCACGCGGTCCTTGCCAACCATGAACGTCATTACGCCCGAGTTGCCGTATTCCGCCGGGTAGGCGACGAAAGCAAAGCCCCCAACCATCTTCCCGTTGATGAGATAGTCTTTCGCGCCATCTTTCGCGTCAGGCCCTTGCTTGTCCAGCATCCGGAAGAAATATCCGTGGAATGGCGCTTGCGTCTTGGGCTGCACCTTGTAGCCCTCACTAGTCGCGAAGGCCACCAACGGGCCCAGCGGACTCTTGGGCATGCCTTCGGGCGACTGCCAGTACAAACCGTTCTGCTTGCCTTCGTCGCTAATGAACTTCTGGGCGTATTGCTTGACACCGTCGTGTTTTTGCGCAAAGTATTCGGCCTGAGCGTCGGCCAAGGCAGCGCAAACATCGATGGCAGCGAGTTCATTGCGGCCAATGCGCTGCGCCAGGAGCTCGTCCTTGCCTGCCGGCGTGTCGAAGTACCACTGACTGGAACTGTTTTTCTTCAAGGGAATGGGAAAGGCGGTATTGGTTTCGCCGACCAGCAAAATTGCGCCACCGTCGTTCAGCTTGCGCCATCGATTCATCCGCGCGTAGGCGGTAGCAAATCCCTCAATCGAGGCCTTGTCTTCGGTGGCGTCGCCGGAATAGATAATGTCTTTCGAGCCTGGACCAAAAATTGCCAGCAAGGCATCCCGATTGTCCTCCTTGGCGGCCTCGGCTAGCGCTTTGCCCGCGTCGTCAGGCGAGGCAAATGTCTTTTGCGCGGCCTCGGTCGCGGCCGGCGTTTCCTGCTTTTTGCATGAGCCAAGCGAGATCGTCAGCGCCATGATCGTCGAAACTATCAAGCAGCGGCAAACAACAAAACTGCAGTCAGGGCCTACACCCAATATCTTCGTCATCCCAAGCCTCCAGTCAGTCGCGAGGTGATTTTTCCTGCCGTATCCCGGAGTCATCTCCGGCCGCCGCCACCGAAATGGCCGCCGCCACCACTCCAGCCACCGCCGCCGCCACGACTGCCCCATCCGCGCGAACTTGCCGACTTGTCACCCCAGCCGCCGCCGCTGAAGCTGGACGAGCCGGAATGATTGCCCCAACTGCTAAACGCCGTGGAGCTTCCGCTGTGACTGTCACCCTGTCCCCAACCGCGGGCAGCGTCGGAGCTTCCCCACCCGCCTGACTTGTCCCAGGTATTGGAACCGCTAGCATCGTGGTTCACATTGACCGTATTGCCGCTCACATTGGTGTTGTGGTTGTAGCTGGTGTTGCCGGTGTGGTTATAACCGCTGTTGTTATTGTTGGCATGATAGCCGTTGCTGTTATATCCGCCATTGTAGGAGTGGTTGTAATTGTTGTAGCCGTTGTAGGGATGGTTGCCGTAGTTGTTGTATCCGCCATAGTAGCCGCCGTGCCACGCATTGTTCCCGTAGTACGGATAGCCGTGATAGTACGCGCCGCCGTGATACCAGTTGCAGTTCCAGCTGCTCCAACCCCAACCGCAGCAGCCGCCGCTCATCATCGCACCCACGGCGATGCCCGCACCAAACGAGAGCAGCCCGGTCGCGACCAGGTCGCCTGTACTGTATCCAGGAACGACATAAGGCGTGCCATAAACGATGGTCGGGTTGTACTGCGGAACGTAGACCACCTGCGGATTCGCGGGCTGAATCACGATGACTTGCGGGCTCTGCTGCACCACGGTCATCTGTTGCGTGGATTTCAGATTGCCGGCTGCCTTGGCTTGGGAGCGCAAGGTCTGGATCGCGGCCATGACGTCGGCCTGCTGATTGTGATAAGCCTCGCCCAGCTGCGACGTCCAGGTGAGATTCTGCGACATGTTGTTCAGCACGCTGGGAAACTGGGTGAGCGCTTTGACGCTGGGATCCCACGACTGGCCATTCACCGCCGTCATCAGAGCGCTGCCGGTGAGGCTCTTGTTCTGCTGAAGGAAATAGTTGGCCACGGCGATCTGGTCCGGGAAGGTCGCGGCATTAAGAACCTGCGCTACCAGGGAGTCAGGGTAGAGTGCGATGGGAGCGACCAGAGATTGAATCTCCTCCGTAGTCATCGGCGCGCCCTGCCCCGAATAACTGGGCGCGGAGGGCGACGCTGGGGACGCGGTCTGGTCCTGATAGAGCGTCATAGCGCCTGAATCGAGCGGCATGGTAACCAGCACCAGAAGAAAACACAAGACCAACGACAAAGCCTGTTGGTGACCCGACCTGACCATTGTTTCTCCTCCTAAGAGGTTTGGCTGCGGCTGGCGCGATGTCGAACGGCGTCGGCCCAAGCAAACTCTGCCCCGTCCGTCTGTCATCGACAGCCCGTCACCTTTTTGTAACCCCAACGGGCACTGATTGGCTACTAGGAAAACTCCTAGGTCGGGCGAGTAAATCCCGCAGTCTAATCGCCACCGGAATTTTCTCAGCGCCGGTGCCGAGCCGTCGCAACCTGATCGGCTAACTGGCTGGTCGGCCGCGGCAGGTAAGACGCGAGCAGCGCCCTCCGGCTACACTATTACTTTACGGACCATTCGCTCGACCGACACATCAAAGAGGACTTCATTATGGCGAGTAGCAACGGCAAGAAGGGTGTCATCGGAATTTTGACGGGAGGCGGCGATGTGCCGGGCTTGAACCCGGCCATTCGCGCGGTGACCATCAGGGCATTGCGCGAGGGCTATGAGGTCATCGGGCTTCGCCGCGGCTGGGCCAGCCTGGTCGACATGGTCCGCGACAAGGACTACGACAACAGTGACAACTACCAGCACCTTACGGAGGAGTTGGTCAATCGCGCCGGCCGCACCGGAGGCACGTTTCTGCACACTTCGCGGACCAATCCTGGCCGGGTCAGCAAACGCCACATTCCTCTCCACCTGCAGGAGACCTACCGGGACGACAGAAACGATCTGACGGCCGAGGTGCTGAAGAACCTCGACTGGCTGAAGATCAATTGCCTAATTCCGATTGGCGGCGACGACACGCTTAGCTACGGCGTGCGCTTGTTTCAGGAAGGGGTGAAAGTGGTCGCCATTCCTAAGACCATGGACAACGACGTTCCGGGAACCGACTACTGCATCGGCTTCAGCACCTGTGTGACCCGCATCATCGAAATGGCAAACCGGCTGCGGACCTCGGCCGGCTCGCACGAACGGATCCTGGTGCTGGAAGTGTTTGGCCGGTATGCGGGCTTCACCGCCATGCTTCCCACCATGGTGGGCGCGGCCAACCGCTGCGTGATTCCTGAGGCCAAGTTCAATATCGATCGGCTGACCGAGCTGCTCATCAAAGATCGGCGCAAGAATCCCAGCAAATATTCGGTCGTTCTGGTGTCGGAGGGAGCGATGTTTGAAGGCGATGACATGGTCTTCGAGCACGACACCGCCGACGCTTTTGGCCACAAGAAACTGGGAGGGATTGGCTATTTCGTGTCAGAGAAGGTGAAGGAGCTTTCAGCCAAATACAACTCCGGCAAAGGGATCGACGTCATGAACCAGAGCCTGGGCTACCTGGTTCGCTGCGGCGATCCCGATGCCATCGATTCGATTGTGCCCATGGCGTATGGGAATCTTGCCCTGGACCTGTTGCTGACCAACGTGCACGGGCGGCTGGTGGTCTTGCGGAACGGGCGCTACGACAACGTACCGATCGACGTAGTTGTTTCCACAAAGAAGCTGGTAAACGTGAAGGAACAGTACAATACCGAACGGCTCCGGCCTCGCTACAAAAGCTTCGAGATGAAGCCGCTGTTCATTATGACCAGTGATTTCGGGTAGAGTGTTTCAGGAGTTCATGTGTGCCGGAAGAACGGGTAGAGCGGCTTTTCAGCGCCGCGTTCGCATACAAGAAAATTTCGCACCTCAATAAAACCTGCGCTGGCCTGAAGGGCGGCTCTATCCGACCGCCCGCATCAGCCATCTGCGAGCCGCGCCTACGCTTGCCAACCCAGCCGCAGCAGGGCCTCCTTCAACTTGGGATGCCGTTGCAGCAGTCGCAGGTAATCTGCTTCGATCGGAGAGACCTTCGCGCGGACAATTTGCACGACGGCCTGCTGCTCAATCTTGGTCCAGCGTGGAAGATCGGGAACCAACGATAGGACCGGAGCAAAATTAGCGAACGACGACTGCTCCAGCGGGCTCCAATTGTCTGGATCAACTCGCAGAATCCGGGCCAGGGATGCGGTCGTGTCTCGGCGCATCTTCTCCGGATTGCCCTTAAATTTCTTCGCCATGAGTCGCTGCACGGCGAAGCCAATATTTCGCGTGGCGAAGGAGTCCCAGAGGCCCTGGGTCTCATCGCCAAATTCGTAAAACACATGTTCCGCTGCCAGCTTGCGCAGGACGCGCGCCGATGTTCGGTAGCCGGGCCTGGCTGCGATTCTTGCCTCTTCTTTTTCCGTCATCGCCAGCAACTCAGGCTTGCCCGGCCGGAAACCCAGCTTGCGGTAAAACCAGAAGGCGCCGGACTTGATGGCCTCTTCGTTCCCTTCTCCAAGCTGGTAGGGGTAAACGGAAAAGCAGGTAACGTGGGTGAGCTGATGAAGCAGGTGGAGCACCCTGGAGTAGATCCACGCGGTTTCGCCATCGCGAAAAGCGTAGAAGGTGTTAAATCCGACTTCCATCCATTCGCACAGCGAGATGCCCTCGATGTAGTTGATGGGCACGCCGTTCTTGACCGTAAGGCCGGCATGATAGGCACGCAGCGGGAGACGACGACCCGGCGGCAGCCCCCAAAGGAAGAGGTGCACACCTCGGCCGGCATCAGCCTCAATCACCTGGGTGGGGTCGCCGCGAGTTGTGCCATAGAGCTCACGATAGCGAACTGTGAGAGCCTCACGCACAAAATCGAGAATGTCCTCGCCTTGTTTTGGCGAGAGCTTCCGAAGCGGCAACGGCGGCGAGTTGAGTTCCTGCGGCAACGAAACCTGCTGGCGGCGAAGGAGCGGCGCTTTGTGGTAGTAGAGCTTGGACGGATTGCGGCGAGCATGGGTTCGGCTGGCTGTCGACGAATTGCCCAGCTCCCAGGAGATGTCGATCTGTAACGCATCGTACCAGGCGGCCTTCTGCAGAATCGTAAGCGGAGCATTTTCGAGACGCTGCAACAGCCAGGGCAGGATTCGCGATTCGCCACCGGCGGCTTGGCTCAGCCATTCGAGATACGGCGTGTCCGCCTCGACAAAACAATCGTCGCCGAGCAGCGGAAGCAACTGCGGTAGGCTGCTGGACATTTGACGGCTTTGTTCATCCAGCTCCCACGCGACGCCGATCTCGCGCCGATGTCTCAATGCCAGCCAGCGCGCGACCTCGTAGGTCAACGTATCCTCGATCGCCGTACCGGCGATACCAGAAAATTCTTCCGAGTCGAGGAGGTCCATGTCGGCGCCGGAGTCGCGCAACCGCATCACCTGTTGCTCGATGCCACCGAGCAATTCTTCCGTCAGCGCAACAACGTTCCGGCTCTGGGGAAACGCGCGCAGAAACAGGAGGGCATCGTGAAAGCGAATGAGCGATTCGGCGTCGGCGAATGCGCCCTTCCGCATCGCGGCCAGCAGCTTTTCGACGGGCGCGGCGCAACCCGGTCCATACTGACTTTTGGCTGCTTCCAGATCTGCCAGATCGGAAGCCAGGTGTCTTGTCATTCGTCACCTGGACCAGCATCGGAAACCTTCGCAGGCGCTTTCGAGCTGGGAGCGGGAGCGGCAACGGGCGCTTTCAGCTCTTCCAGCACGTAAGCCATTGGCTTGTCGGGAACGGCGACCGCCCCGCGCCCAGCTCGCAAAGAACCCCAGACGATGAACAGGTTCGTCACCATCACCACGGTGAAAGCCATGGCCGGCAGGAAACCAAAGATGGCGCCACGCACGTTGACAATTTCCAAGGCAAGCACGGCGGTGACCAACCCGCGCGGCAGCATCCAGAAGAGCAGCTCCGTGTCTTTGCGCTCTACGTCGCGGACCACCCAACGACTGCCCTGCACGGCCACGAATCGCGCCAGCACCAAAGCTGCCAGGATTCCGAGGATTGGAATAATGTAATGCCGGCTGACAAATTCGGCCACGATTCCCAGCAGAACAAAGAAGAAAGAACGCACCAGGAAGCTGAGTTCGGCGTGAAAGGCGAGCAGGCGTGCGCCCTGTCGCGTCATGTGGGGGGTGCGCGGCAGGTTGGCCAATGTAACCCCGAAAATCAAGACGGTCAGCAATCCGCTGCCTCCGGCGTAGTCACCGAGAGAGTACACACCCAGGACGACTCCGAGGTTCAGGATGGGCACATAGGGCTGGCCCGCGAGCAGCGGCCATAAGCGCGACCACACGGCGCCAGCCGCCACTCCTATGGCCAACGAGATCAGAATGTGATGGGAAAAGTCAGTTGTCACTCCCGCGATGACCGACTGGTCTCCCCGCAGGTTCAGCAGGCTGCCCACCACCAGGACGGCGATGACCTCTCCCAGCGAGGCCTCGACCGTGAGCGTCACCTTGATCGGATCGGGGGTGGCGATTTGCTGCAGAACGGGAATAACAATCGTCCCACTGGTGCAGCCCAGGGCCGCTCCCAGCAGAAAACAATCGCTCCATTGCAAATGCAAAAGAGCTCTGCTCATGAGCGCAATCAACCCAAAGCTCAATCCAAAACTCAGTAGCACCAGGACCAGGCCGGCGGGGAAATATCGCAACGCCTGGCGAAGCCTGAGTTCGAGTCCACCCTCGAAAAGAATGAGCAGGAGAGCCAGAGTGCCAAGGATACTGATAGCGCCTTGAAAATTCTGGGGGTCAACCCAATGGAGGATCGGTCCCAGTGTAATTCCGATCAGCAGCAGCACAATGATGTCGGGAATACGGGTCAGCTTGGACAGCCGATTGGCGACGAAGGCCAGTATCAGCAGAGCCGCCGGCAAACCGAAAATGTGCGCCATTTGCATGACAGAACGTGCTGCTTGGATTTCGCCGGCCGAGTGCCAGTCAACCAGAGTTGGTGGAAGCAGACATCATATACGGATGGGCTCAAATCTCGATAGTCTTCCAGGGAGCGAGCGCAGAACCCGATCCCGCACCTCGCAGAACGCGACCCCCATCCGATTGGCGCAATAAAGGCGCGCTGCCATTTTGCCGATGAACATGGCGTGCCGCAAGTTACCGATCTTGCGCCCGAATAGCGAACGATCGCCCGATGGAGGCAGACCCAACTCGCCATGTCCGCCCACTGGGACCACGCCACCGCATTGGACCGCTTAGAGGGTGACGAGTCCCTGCTGCAGGAACTCATCGCGATTTTCTTTGAGGAATACCCCCAACTTTCCGACCGGCTCCGGCACGCGCTGGCGCAGAGCGATCTCGCTGCGGTGCGCCAGACCGCGCACTCGTTGAAGGGAAGCCTGGGATACATCGGATTCATCGATGCGGCGGACTTGGCATTGGAAGTCGAAAAGGCCAGCCGGGCGGAAGATGCTGCCGGAGCTGCGGGATTGGCCGCTGCGCTGATGACGGAGATCGAAGCTGCCCAGAAAACCATGGTCGCGACGGGAGGGCGGAATCATGGGCCTGTTGCCCGGTAAGAAACCTGTTCTGCCGGCTCCGGACGATGCGGGCGACGTGGCCACCGCCGGCGATCGAGTACTGGTAGCCGAGGACGACCCGGTGTATCGGGTGGCTCTGCAACATTTCTTACGGGGCAACGGATACCAAGTGCAGCTGGTGAGCGATGGCCTCCAGGCATTGCAGGAAGCCCGCTCGCCGCAAGCGCCACGGCTGCTCCTGCTGGACTGGATGATGCCGGGACTGCAGGGCCCCGAAGTGTGCCGCCAGCTCCGCGAATTTCCCGCCGAGCGCTATCAGTATGTGCTGCTGTTGACCGCGAAGGACACCACCGCCGACATTGTCGCCGGACTGGAGGCGGGCGCGGATGACTATCTGACCAAGCCATTCGACGCTCCCGAACTACTGGCACGAGTGCGCGTGGGCGCTCGCATGATCAGGCTACAGGACAGTTTGCTGGCGGCGCAGGAGGCCCTACGCTTTCAGGCCACCCACGATCCGCTGACCGGTATCTGGAACCACGGGGCACTCTTGGAGCTGGTGCGAGCCGAGGTGGAACGGGCGCAGCGCAAATCAAGTTTCGTTTCTTTGTTCATGATCGACCTGGACCACTTCAAGCGAATTAATGATGAGTTCGGACATCCTGCTGGGGACATTGTTCTGCACGAGATCGCTCAACGGCTCAGCCTCTCGGTCCGGCCCTACGATGTTCTGGGACGCTACGGCGGCGAAGAGTTTGTGGTGGTAGCCGCCGAGCTTACCTCGGAGCGCGCCTATCAATTTGCCGAGCGGCTGCGAACCGCGGTCTCTTCTACCCCCATCCTTACCTCGGGAAGCGCAGTCAACGTCACGGTCTGTGTGGGAGTGGTGACTACCCAGCTGCATTCCGATTATTCCGTCGAGCGATTAATCAAGAGCGCAGACGAGGCGCTTTATGTCGCCAAGCGCAACGGACGCAACCGTGTCGAAGCCGCGGCGCCCGATCTGGAGATCGAGGCCGTCTCCTAACCGCTACGCGGCGCGGGAACGAAGCTTCGGCCACGCCAGCCAAATCAAGGACAACACCGTAAGCACGGCGATGATCGCTTGCGAGATTACGCAGTACAGGCACCAGACTTCCAGTACCTGGGCTTCAATATTGCTAAGGTGCAACGCGAACCCGAGTCCGATCAGAACCAATAGCAGTAGCAAACCGCGACGCCGCATGAACGCCACCACGGCGATGAGGACATAACCGGCAATTCCGATGGCCGCCACCGGCACGCCGTGGATCATCGCGTAAGGGCTGTGATTCACCACGCCGCAATCCCACTTGTCGTTGATGCTGCACGGCTCCTTGCCGGGGTCGTCATAATGGACCTTGAGGGCAAGCGATGAGGCGATGACGCCGAGGATGGCAAACAGCACGATCAGATAGCGCACACAGTTCCTCCGACCCGGGATTCCCATTCGCACTGCCAGCGGTGCGGAGTAGGACGCAACTTCCCAATTGTACTGTGCGGCAACGGCTGATCAGTAGTGGAAGCGCCAACGAAATTCCCCATAAATTTGCCGGGGCTCGTTCCAGTGAAATCCGCCAAACGTCAGACTGTTATCCAGCTGCACGCGAAGGTTGGCCACGTTCAGGGCGGTCACGGAAACAGCGTATTTCCCCTCGGAGAAGCTTTTTCCCAAAGCAAGATCAACCGTGGTGTGGCCAGGCAGATAGGACCCGGGATATTGCGCTTGCGGCGTCCCATACAATCCATTCACGAACCCCGAGCCATAGTACACATTGCCCGAAGTGTAGCTGTGCCAGGGAAGACTTGTATTGACGCCCCAGTTCAATGTATTTCTCTGATCATGGTCCACCGGCGCATACCCCGGTGGGATATCGAGTGGGCATGCTGGCGTCACGGGGCTAGGGCAGATCAAGCCTCCAGTGATCGGCGAGGTTGCCTGCGCGATTTGATTGGCATAGACAAGGTGGAACTGGGCGCGGTGCCAGAGCATGGGAGAACGTAATGTGAGGTCCCAACCCTGAATCAGGGCCGCGTACCACGTAATCGGCCAGAAGAGATTCGATTCTCCGATATTGTTGTGGTCCAGCCAATTCCTCGCGTTGGTTTGATAATTATCGACCTGAAGATTCCAGCCGCGATAGGGAATGATAAGGCTGGCTTCCCACTGTTTATCCCGCTCACCTTGCAGAGGAGAGAACGTAAAATTCTGGCTATTGGCCAAACCAAAGAGCGCGCCGGTGGCTGTAACCAGTGGTGGGGGTTGATAGTAGTGACCATAGAAGGCGCGCAAGACCCAATTCAGGCGCGGAATCCTCACAGCAATGCCAATGCGAGGGTCGGTCGCGTTCTCCGCGATGGACGATCTGAATTCCGTTTGGCGAAGTCCGGCAATTATGGTCAACCACTTTGTCGCATTGAACCGGTCGCTGATGAACTCCTCGGCAACCCCTCCATTTACGCTGATGGAAGAAGCAGGGAAATTTGGGGTGCCATCGGTGTATTGGTTATCGAAATAGTTATGTTGGTGCTGAAAAAATCCGTACACCCCGGCTTCCAGGTCGTTTCTCCAGAAGCTTTTATTAATGATCGCCTGCAGCCCTCCGTAATTGGCAATCTGATTTACAGTCGAAATGACAGGATAGTCGTTCGCGCCACCTTGGTAGTCAGCGGCGTTGTAGTGATAAAAGGGAGAAACTGTAAGCAGCGTATTGGGATTGAAGGTGTGGACCCACGAAAAGATGACGTAGCCATCGGGCTCACGCTCGGCATCATGCAAGCCGTAACTGGGGATCTCCCCCGACGATTCCAATATCTGATTTCCAGTTGAGTTGGGGTCAGGGTCGATGGGAACCTGGTAGTAATCCTGCCGCAAGGAAGTGACCACCCGAAACTGGTTCTTGGAGTCGTGATTGAAGATGAACGAAGCGAATCCTCCGTAGCCGTTCTCCGCGCCGTGAACCACTTGTGGGATCGGGGTCTGAAGTCCGTAATTGCTTCGATTCCCATTCAAGCTGACGTAGTAAGCAAATCGCTGCGTGTGCCCTCCGCAGCTGATTTGGTCGTCCGTTTGATCGAAGCTCCCCACGCTGAGAACCAGATCGCATTCCCTATCGCGTTCAAAACCAGTTCGCGGCGCGATGTTGAACATTCCGTACGTACGGTCTCCATAGGTGGCGTCGTAGCTGCCCTGCAGAACTTCGAGATAATCGATGTCCTTCGGGTCAATCTGCGGCCCCAAATTGGTCGCGATGTTGGTGTTGGGAATAGAGACGCCGTCAATCAGCCACTCGACCTGATGACCTCCATTCATATGCAGCATGTCGTGGGTCACATAGGTAGCCGGCACGTAATCGGTGATCATCTCCAAGCCGTTGGTGCGGTCCGCTCCAGGAGTTTGCTGGATGTCTTGGCGGTTAAGCATCGTCGTCGGCGTGACACTGTCCATGGTCGCCGCCACCGGAGTTCCCGATACGACGACGTTTTCCTTCGTGCCCGCAACTGCCAATTTGAAATGCACGACCGGGCTCGTGTCGGACTGAACGATGACGTCTTGTTGCATTTGCAGGAAACCCTGCGACGAGACTGTGACGGTATAGGTGCCGATGGGGACCGACCGGAACTGAAATTCTCCGCTGTCGCTGGACTCTTGGGACTGTGTCCAGTCCGAGGTTTGAGCCTTCAGCGTAACGTGTGCCCCTTGAATGGGACGGTGCTGCGGATCGTGAACAACGCCCCGCACCGTTGCAAAAACCGTCGCACTTGCATTCGACGCCACCAACAATGACCAACACGCCACAAGACACAATCTGCGCATAGCCGCGCCCACAGTTCCTTAGATCCTAATGCTCTGAAATGAACGTACGTAGGGTTTCATGCTCAGTCTTCACCCCGAAGGGTGCGAGCACACGGAACCCGTCGGCTAAAGCGTTTGCGGTCTTGAGTTAGGTCGAGGCAAGGGGTGGCGGGCGGGGTCGGCAACCTTCTGAGACGGGAAATTCACGTCGAGAAAGCTGTGATGGCTGCACCATGTCTTGCGGCACTGACCGAGGTGCAACCGTGCGGATGGTTACGAGTGCCGTTACTCTCGTCGTCAGGCCACGAAGGTAACGGTACGGACAAAGCATGGCGGCCGATTTAAATCCGTCGCCGCCCGTGGGACGTGCGCAATGATGCTTGCCGTCACGCTTGCAACATGCGGGAACATCTGATTGGGACGCCTGGAGGAATGGCAGCAACACCCCAACACAGATCAGCGCCAGCAATAAACCGGATAGACACCGCCGCATGAGTGCGAGGATTCTACCACATCACACCAACATGTGATCGACGGGAAACTCCATGCTGGAAAGCTATTCGTTTCCCGTTTCACAAGCTTGGGAACTGTTCGATCTCAACTGGAAGCTGCAGCGGATATACTTTTCGGCAACGAGACCGGCAGTGTCGCCCAAAACCCGATGCCGAAATCAAAGACCAGCAGAAGAATTCAGTCTCAACCCGAGGCAATGAAATTCCGCTCGACAGAGAAGCGGACGCTCATCCTGGGAATCGTGCTGGCAGTCGCGACCATTGCTGTCTACTACCCGGTGCACAGTCATCCCTTCGTCAACTTTGATGATCAGGGATACGTCACCAAGAACGCTCACATCCAGCTGGGGCTGGATTGGAAAACAATTTCCTGGGCGTTCACCACTCACCATGAATCGAACTGGCATCCACTGACGTGGCTCTCTCATGCGCTGGACTATCAGCTTTTCGGATTAGATCCCGCGGGGCATCACGACATTAATCTGCTGCTCCACGTGGTGAATGTGCTGCTGCTGTTTCTGGTGTTGCAGCGGGCAACCGGCTCCGTGGGGCCGAGCTTCATGGTGGCGGCCCTGTTTGCACTGCATCCGCTCAACGTCGAGTCCGTGGCCTGGATTGCCGAGCGCAAGAACTTGCTGAGCATGTTGTTCTTCCTGCTCGGGTTGGGAGCCTATCGCTGGTATGCGCTCAAGCCTCAGGTGGGACGCTATGCCGTGGTCACAGTTCTGTTTGCGCTGGGCCTGATGGCGAAGCCGCAGGTCGTCACCTTCCCGTTTGTGCTGCTGCTTTGGGATTACTGGCCGCTCTGCCGCATGATTGCCCCGGGCAACGACGCTTCCGGAACGGCCGGTTTGCCGCAGAGAAGTTTCTGGCGGCTGGTGCGCGAAAAGTTTCCGCTGCTGGTGCTGGCGGCCGCGAGCGCCGTGATCACGCTGCGCGCCCAGCAAGCCGGCGGCTCGGTGGCGTCCCTGCTGCAACATCCGCTTCCCATTCGGCTGGGAAACGCCCTCGTTTCCTATGCCCGCTACATCGGCAAGGTGCTCTGGCCATCGCGGCTTGCGCCCTTGTATCCCTATCCCATTAAGTCTTTCGCTGCGTTGGAAGTTCTCGGCTCAGCGCTCATACTGCTGGTTATCACTCTCTTTGTTCTTCGCTACCGGCAACGTCGTTATCTCGCCGTGGGATGGTTATGGTTCCTGGGCACAATGGTTCCCATGATCGGGCTGGTGCAGGTAGGCAACCAGGCGATGGCAGATCGATACGCATACCTGCCGTGCTTGGGACTCTTCCTCATGATCTGTTGGGGAATTGCTGACTGGGCAAAGCAACAGCGACTGCCGCGCGCTCTGCTACCCACGCTCAGCGCGTTGGTGCTATTGATGTTGGGGGTCGCGGCTCGACATCAGCTCAACTACTGGAGCGACAATGTGACGTTATGGTCGCAGGCCATCGCAGTTACCAGCGACAACTACATCGCACAAGACAATCTGGGCGAGGCGTTGCTGGAGCGGGGCGAGGTGGACGCCGCCACTGAGCATTTCCAGGCTGCGGCAGCGATTGCGCCGTCCGATCCGACCAGCTTATTCAAGATCGCGATGTACGAGCAACAGAGGAAGAATTTTCCCCAAGCCCTTGATCGCTATAACACACTCCTGCGAGTGACCCAGAACTCGGCTATGCAGGCGACCGTCCTGACTAACATGGGATATGTCTATCGCAGCCTGGGCGACCTGGAACGCGCGGCGGCAAGTTGGCGCCAGGCAGTGAGTCTGGATTCAGAGAGCGCCCGGGCATGGATCGGCTTGGGAATCGTGGCGCAAAGATCGGGAGACCTCAGCACGGCAATCAGAAACTACTCCCAGGGCATCGGGCTACAGCCGTCAGATGTCGGATATCTGCTGCTAGCGCAGGCCCTGGACAAATCTGGTCGCACAGAAGAAGCCCGGGCAGCAAGGCAGCAGGCCAGCCGGCTATCAAAAAATCTGCCGGAGGCGGAGCGAATCTCAGACGGCTTCCTCACCCATTAGCCCGCGGCTGCTTACCCGAACCCCACTTTTCCAGCAGCCTGCTAGGCCGATGGCTTGGGCTCGCCGTGGTCGAGACCTCCGGCGTGACTGTCGGTCGGGGGAGCACGGTCATCGAGACATAGGCCCCAACCCACGAGCCCAACGCAGCAAAGCAAACGTAAACCCAGTTGCGGGTGTAGCTGATCACCGCAAACGCAGACAGCAGATACCACGCACTGCTCCAGGTCGCAGCCGGCACGCGCCGGCGGGATGACACAGCCGCACTAAACATGACATAGACGGCGTCCGTCGCCGCCGTTGACGCCGCTACTCCGACAGCCAACCAGGGGTGAATTTGTCCGATCATCGCCACCTCGTATCCAACGCGAAATGCAAGTAGTGGGCTGCGTTGAAGGGGCGCAGCTTCAGCCACGCCGAAAAAGCCAACCTCATTCTGTCATCCTCAGCGGGGCGCCTTCTTGGCAACGAGAAAGTTGGGTTAATATGTCCGCGATCCTAATGTCCGCCATCCGAAGATACTCTAAGAAAGGCCACCGGCTGAGCACCAGTAATAAAGCGCAAGAAGCCATCCTTACGACGGATGCGGCTCGCCCAAAATGCAGCGCACGGTGTCGCGCGCGATCAGCAGCTCTTCATCGGTGGGGATCACATACGCCTGCAGGCGCGAGTCGTCGGTGCTGATCTTGCCTTCGCGGGCATTGGTCTCCTGGTTATGTTTGTCGTCCAGTTGCAGACCGGCCCACTGCAGACCCTCACAGATGCCGGCCCGGATCGCGGGTGAGTTCTCGCCGATGCCGCCGGTGAAGACCACCGCGTCCGCTCCTCCCATACACGCCAGAAACGCGCCAATGTATTTGCGCGCGCGATAGCAGAAGACATCAATGGCCAGCCGCACCCGCCGGTCGTCGTGCTCTTTCAGCTCCGATTGCAGGATGCGCATGTCGTTGCTGAGTCCGGAAATGCCGAGTAGACCGGATTGCGTGTTCAGAAGCGTTTCGACCTCCTGCGCGGACAGGCCTTCCTTGATCGCAATCAGATTCACGATTGCGGGATCGACGTCACCGGAGCGGGTTCCCATCACCAGCCCTTCCAGCGGCGTCATGCCCATCGACGTGTCCACCGAGGCGCCTCCGCGGATGGCAGCCGCCGAGCAGCCGTTACCCAGATGCAAGGTGATGACGTGGGTCTGCTCCCGGCTCAGCCGGCGCAGGGCGCGATAGCGATAAGCGACATAGCGGTGCGAGGTTCCGTGAAAACCATAGCGCCGGATGCGATGCCGCCGGTAGAGGTGATACGGTACCGCATAAAGGTAAGCCATCTCGGACAGCGAATGATGAAAGGCGGTATCGAACACCGCCACCTGGGGGAGCGCCTTGCCGAACAGCTCACGCGCCGCTTGAATGCCTTTGATGTTATTGGGATTGTGCAGCGGCGCCAGATCGATGCAATCCTCAATTCCCTGCAGCACGTCATCGGTGATGATGGCCGATTCGGTAAACCGTTCGCCGCCATGCACCACCCGATGACCGACGGCGTGAATATCTGCCGCACCCTGGATCTCCGCAATCCCCGACTGATCGGAGACGATGTGTCGCACTATAAAATCCAGCGCCGCAGAAATGTCGCGCAGCGGGGCCGTGAACTTCTGCCTGGGTTGCTTGCCCACCTGCAAGGTCACAATCGCTTCCCCGCCGATGCGTTCCACTTCACCCTTGCACAAGCGGTCATCTTTATGTTGCTTGATGCGATCAAGGTCGGTGGCAATCACCTGAAACTTCAGGCTGGAACTTCCCGAGTTGAGTATCAGTACGTTCATGATGTGAGTTCTTTGTCTGGGACATCCTGCATCCCGGCAAACTCCTGTGTCCCGGTTTCTTAGGATACGGGATACCGAGGATGGTAACAGCTGGGCCACCGTGCTACACGGGCCGAACGGCATACCGATCCGCGAGCTTCGCCAAAAAGTGATGTGCGGGAATCCTTCGACGGGGATATAGTGTGTGCCATCGGAAATAAGCAGGATTTTCCGGCAAACCGCAGCCAGGAGATTGTTTGCGCCCCTTGTAGGCGATGGGTTGCCGGGGTTGGCTGGATCTCCGGGTGCCAATCGAGACCGGCTAACGCCAAGATGTATGCTCTATTTCCTTGCTGGTTTCAAGACCAAACTGGGTATAACTTTAAGAGCTCATTCGAAGGAGGCTTCATGATTCACCGGGCTAGGGGTACCCCATTTCTCCTTGCCGTCGTCGCATTTGTCTTCACCTTCAATCTTGCTTCCAGTGCAGAGGCCAAGCGTCCGCTTATCACGCAAAAGATTGACGAGTCCAAGCTGGTAACTTTAACCGGCAACACCCGCCCCGAAGCCAACAAGAATAATGACCGGGGGACGGTATCGGGTGGCCTCGCGCTAGACCACATGTTACTGCAACTGCGACGGCCGTCGGAATTGGAAAGCTCGCTGGCGCAGTATATTGCAGAGTTGCACAATCCCACCTCGCCGAATTTCCACCAATGGCTTTCCGCCAAGCAACTGGGAGCTTCTTACGGACTGGCGCAACCGGACATTGACACTTTGAAAAGCTGGTTGGTGTCGTACGGTTTTGTGGTCAACAGCATTTATTCCACCGGAACCGTGATTGATTTCTCCGGCAATGCAGCCCAAGTGGAAGCCGCTTTCCACACCGAAATTCATGAGCTGAATGTAAACGGAACACACCACATCGCCAACATGAGCGATCCGAAAATTCCGGCTGCTCTCGCTCCGGCGGTCATCGGCATCGTTTCACTGAATAACTTCATGCCCCATCCGATGCTGGCCAACATGAAACCACCCTTGCGCTCGGGTGTTGGACGGAGGCCCTCGTCCGATTACACCCTTGGCGATGGTTACTATGCGGTGGTGCCCTCCGATCTTGCCACCATCTACAATTTAAGCTCGGCGTTCACGGCCGGCTACACCGGTTTGGGCCGGACTATCGCCTTGATTGAAGACACCGATGTGTACAACTACCCGGGTGATTGGAATTCGTTCCGCAGCACTTTTGGTCTTTCGGAGCAGTTCCCGTCCGCAACTTTTGTGCAAGTGCATCCGGGCAGCAGCTGCGCCGATCCCGGCATTAATGGGGACGACGTGGAAGCCGCACTTGATGTGGAATGGTCCAGCGCGGCCGCGCCTAACGCAGCTATCCAACTGGCCTCCTGCGTCGACACGGCGTTGAATTTTGGCGGCTTCATCGCATTGGAGGGTTTGCTGGAGGAATCCACTCCTCCCGACCTGGTGAGCATCAGCTACGGCGAGTCCGAGTCCTATCTTGGGCAAGCGTTCAACCAGTACGTTGAGGGACTTTATCAGCAGTCGGTCGCGGAAGGTGTTTCCGTCTTCGTCTCCTCGGGTGACGAGGGCGCGGCCAGCTCCGATGCGGACCAGGCGGTCGCCTTCCATGGCATCACCGTCAGCGGGTTTGCATCCACTCCCTACAATGTGGCGGTGGGTGGGACCGATTATGGTGATACCTACTTGAACGAAAATGGCACCTACTGGAATGCCAACAACAACCAGTATTATGGGTCGGCAAAATCCTACATCCCAGAGATCCCCTGGAACGATTCCTGCGCCAGTGCTTTGCTTGCGCAATACTACTCGGGATCGAGTATTACCTACGGTATCTCGGGATTTTGCACGGCATCTTTCTCGAATGCCCTGGGCTTTGTCTATTTCGTGGATGACGCCGGCGGCAGCGGTGGGCCGAGCAACTGTGCCACGGGTACGCCGTCCGTCCAAGGTGTAGCTAGCGGCACCTGTGCGGGTTATCCAAAACCCTCGTGGCAGAGCGTGCTGGGCAATCCGTCCGACGGAGTGCGCGATATTCCAGACGTCTCGCTATTTGCAGCCAATGGCATCTGGGGCCACTACTATGTTTTCTGCTACTCCGATCCTGCAGGCGGAGGTGTTCCGTGCACCGGCTCACCCGCGAATTGGCCTGGAGCAGGTGGGACCTCGTTCTCTTCGCCAATCATGGCCGGCATACAGTTGCTGGTAAACCAGGCGACAGACAGCACCTGGGGCAATCCCAACACCGTGTACTACCAGCTTGCTAACGGTGAATACGGAGGATCTGGCAACGCCGCCTGTAATTCCACTCTGGGGAACGGCACTTCCAGCTCCTGCACCTTCTACGATGTGACGCTGGGTGACATGGACGTGGACTGTCTGCCGCTTAACGGAACGCCCTACAATTGCTATATGTCGGACGGCTTGCTTGGTGTGCTGTCCACTTCCAACGACTCGTATCAGCCGGCATATGGGACCACCACCGGTTGGGACTTCGCCACGGGAATCGGTACCGTGAACGCCTACAACCTGGTGACGAACTGGCCGCCGCCAGGTCATCACGGCGGAAAGTAGACGGTTCTTTGCAGAGAAAGGGGGCGCCACGGCGCTCCCTTTTTTGGGCCCTGGCGCATGGTGGCGCAATGTCTGGCCCTGCATTTCAACACTTCACGCACGCGGACGGCCTTGACTTGTTCCGCAATGATCGCCACCAAACCAACGGTTACCACTTTCTAAATACACGTCGGAACCCGCGAACCCTTCCCTGCGTATAAACTCTTGCGAGGAAACCCCTTGAACAGTGAGACCGACGGTCTGTCCCCTTATCGCGACGCAACGCTGACGCCCGCCGAACCAATGCCACCCAAGCAGCCGTCGGCTCTCCGTAGAATTTTTGTTGGCAAAGACGGCCTTCGCGCCGGCTGGAGCCTGCTCATCTTCATCGCCCTCTTGGCTACGATGCTCTTCTGTGCCACCGTCATCGGCCACAAGATCCACCCGCCTGCGCCAAAGACTGCGAAGACCACTTCGGAGATGACTGCCACGTCCGCGTTGATCGGGGAAGCCATATCCTTCCTATTGACCGTTCTAGCCACCTGGATCATGTCGAAGATCGAGAGACGTCCCAACTCCGTCTACGGCCTCGGCGGTAGCCGCAAGCTCCTGCACTTCTTCGCCGGATTGGGGTGGGGAGTTACCTGTCTCTCTCTGCTCGTCCTGACGCTCTGGAAGGCCGGACTTCTGGTTTTCGACAGCCGCCTCATTTTTGGCAGCGCCATTCTG
The DNA here is from genome assembly GCA_003165795.1 of Acidobacteriaceae bacterium. GTDB lineage: Bacteria > Acidobacteriota > Terriglobia > Terriglobales > Acidobacteriaceae > Bog-257. Next base: position 10,354 of record PMWW01000093.1, on the reverse strand, counting down.
CGTTACGGAGCCATCTGGCTGCTCGGCTTCCTCCTGGTCGGCCTGCTCGAAGAGTACCTCACCCGCGGCTACCTTCAGTACACTCTGGCCCGCGGTCTTGCCGGCGTTTATCAGTGGGCCTTCAAAACCCGCCGCAGCAAAGCCTTAGGCTTCTGGACCGCAGCCGTTATCTTCTCTATCCTCTTCGGCCTCGGTCACAGCGGCAACCCAGGCGAGTCACCGATCGGACTGCTTTCCGCCGGCCTGGCCGCTATGGTCTTCTGCTTCAGCCTCTGGCGCACCGGCTCGCTCTGGTGGGCCATCGGCTTCCACGCCTCATGGGACTGGGCCCAGTCCTTTCTCTATGGCGTCGCCGACAGCGGAATCATGGTGCAGCACCGTCTGCTCGCCACCCACCCCGTAGGCAAACCGATCCTGAGCGGTGGAACTACCGGCCCCGAAGGCAGCATCTTCATCGTCGCTATCCTGGCCCTCGTTAGCTTCATCATTCTCTTCACCTTGCCCCGCGCTCGCCAGGACGACACGACATCCTGAAAGATTATTCCGAGGAACCCGATACCGGCTCCGGAACGAACTTTCCAAGCTGGTCTTGAATATTGATTTTGAACTTCTTGTAGGATGGGTGGACCGTGACCGCTGTCTTTACCGCCTTGCGGCCACGGGGATCAGCGACTCCCAATCGACGCCGTGCATGTCTCCGGTGTCAAGAAAGCGGCAATGGAATGCAAAGGCGGCGCGCAAGGTATGCGGCGTATGACCACTCTTGACCATGTGAAGATAGGCGTGCAGTTCATGGCGGAATTCGGGATGGGCACAGTTTTCGATGATCAACTCGGCGCGCTCATGGGGTGATCGTCCGCGAAGATCGGCGATGCCATGCTCGGTGACGACCACTTGAACAGAGTGCTCGCTGTGGTCGGCATGGCTGACCAGCGGAACCACCGTGCTGATCTTGCCGCCCTTAGCGGTTGACGGACAGGTGAAGATGGAGAGGTAGGCATTCCGAGTGAAGTCACCTGAGCCCCCTATGCCATTCATCATCTGACGGCCCATGATGTGCGTGCTATTCACGTTGCCAAAGAGGTCGACTTCGATGGCAGTGTTGATGGAGATGAGGCCGAGGCGGCGGATGACTTCCGGATGGTTGCTGATCTCCTGCGGGCGCATCAGAATGCGCTGCCGGAAGAACTTCAGATCGCTGTAGATCCGCTCCAGTGCCGGTGGGCTAAGAGTGAGAGCGCAGGTACTGGCGAACTTGACGCGATCGGAACAGATGAGTTCGACAACCGAGTCCTGCAGGACCTCGGTATACATTTCGAACCGTGGGATTCGCGGGTGGCATCCCAGGGCGCTCAAGACAGAGTTGCCGAGATTTCCCACGCCGGACTGGATAGGCACGAACGAGGGCAGACGGTGGGCGGCGATTTCCGTGGCGAGAAATTCGGCGACATGGTTTCCGATGGCTTCCGTCTCCTGGGTGGGCGCATCGTAGCCCGCGGTTTCATCGGCGCGGTCGGTTTCGACTATGCCCACGATGCGTGACGGATCGACCTGCATAATGGCCGAGCCGATGCGGTCGGAGACGTGAAAAATGGGGATCTCGCCGCGATGCGGAGGGTCGGCGGGCTCGTAGATGTCATGCATACCCAGCAACGCCGGCGGATGTTTGCGGTTCAGCTCGATGAGCACGCGGCGGGCCTGCCTGCCGAAGGTTGGCGCCGCACCGACGGACGAGGTCAGAACGATGCCTCCGCCTGCCGTGATGTCGCAGGCCTCGAGAATTGCCCAGTCGATGGGCCCGAGAAATCCATACCGCACCGCCTGCGGCAGCATCGACAAGTGCATATCGAAGAAGCGCGTGTCGCCGGCGTTGATGCGGGCGCGCAGGTTCGCGTCAGACTGATAAGGGGTGCGAAAACTGATGGCGTTGGCTTTCGCCAATGCGCCGTCAAGCGAGGGGCCGGTGGACGCACCCGTAAGCACCCCAATCTTGAACGGCTCGCCGCGCTGATGGGCCGCCTCGGCACGCGCTGCAATAGCGGAAGGAATTGCTTTCGGCGCTCCCGCCGGCGTGAAGCCGCTGAACCCAACGGCTTGTCCGTGTTCGATGTGCGCGGCAGCCTCTTCCGGCGTCAGCTGGGGAAATGGCGAGCTCATCAGGAGGCCTCTTTTCGTGGTTGACGCGCAGCTCCGTTGCCGAGCGTGGATTCGTGTTACGCGTAGGACCATTGGGGCTAAGTTACCCGAACTCGACCCGAGCAGACATCACATCGAGCTGACCGCCTTCCAGGCCGCATTCTTAAAGGGGAATCGCAGCGGAAGCGGTGGGCTCCCCCCTCAGCTGGTGCGTTTACCCTTCCGACGGCTCTTCTCTGCTTCCGCCCGGCGCAGCGGATCAGTCGGCTCGTACCCCATTTGGGCTGACAGAATTTTCACCAGCTTGGCCAGTACCTTGGTCCGCGCCCAATACTTGTCGTTGCCTTCGATGAGCGTCCAGGGGGCGGTGCCGGTGCTGGTCTTGATCAACATCTGCTCCACTGCTTCTTCGTAGGCGGCCCATTTCTCGCGATTGCGCCAGTCTTCCTCGGTCAGCTTCCACGCCTTGTACCCGATAGCTTTGCGCTCCTCGAAGCGGTGCAGCTGTTCCTCGCGCGAGATGTGGATCCAGAACTTCACCAGGACCACTCCAAAGTCGCGCAGTTGCCGTTCGAAGGAGTTGATCTCCTTGTAGGCGCGCTTCCATTCCGCCTCGCCGGCGAACCCTTCCACTCGCTCCACCAGCACGCGGCCGTACCAGGAGCGATCAAAGATGGCGATCTGTCCGCGTTCCGGCAGCCGTCTCCAGAAACGGTACAGATAATGCCGGCTCCGATCTTCGCCGTGCGGTGAGCTGATGGGATAAACCACGTAACCGCGCGGATCGAGCTTTTCGGTGATGCGCTTAATCGCACCGCCCTTGCCCGCCGCATCCCAACCTTCGAACACGATAATGACCGGGCGCTTCTGCAAGTAAACCTGGTATCCCAGCTGCCGCAGTTGAATCTGGCGGCGCGTCACTTCGCGCACATACGACTGACGGTCCAGAGTGTGGCTAAGGTCCACCGTCTCCAGCATCAGCGCCCGCCTCCGGCCAAGGATTCCATGGCGGCACGTAATTCGGCGTCTTTGGAGGCTTCGGCGGAAACCTCGATACGCGGCGGCGCTTTGGGGCCCAGGTTCTTTTCGACGGCGCTGATGAGGGCCTCAAACACCTTCCTCCGGGTATGCGACTTGGAGGTGGCTTCGACGATGGTCCAGGGCGCATATTCTGACTCGGTCAGCTCCAGCATTTCCTCGGTTGCCGCTAGATACTCGCCGTATTTCTTATGACGGGCCCAGTCGGCCTTAGTCACCCGCCATGCTTCCAGCGGGTCTGCTTCGATCATCTCGAAGCGTCGGCTCTGCTCCTTTTTGCGGATGTGCAGAAAGAACTTCAGGATCACCGTACCGTCATCGGCCAGCATGCGTTCAAACTCCACGATGTCGCGGAACGCCTGCCGCCACGACTTCTCCGGAATCGTTCCTTCCACCCGCTCCTCGAGTACGCGACCGTACCAGCTGTGGTCGAAGATGACCATCTCGCCGCGGTTCGGCACCTTCAACCAAAACCTCCACAGCCACGGACGCTGCTGCTCGTAGGTCCGAGGAGCGGTGATCGGGTACAGTTTGAAGCCGCGCGGATCCAGGCGCTGGGTCAACGCCGCTATCGTGGTTCCCTTGCCCGACGCGTCCCAGCCCTCGAAAATAATGAGCGTAGGTACGGCATTGTCCCAGCACGCCTTCTCCAGGTCGTACAGACGCAACTGCAAGCCGGGGACGATGCGTTTGTATTCTTCCCGGGACAGCCTCTTCTTCAAGTTGATGTTTTCGAGCATGGTGGCAGGTCAATTCTACTCAGGGCGGCAATGCGTTTGCGCCGGACAGCACTGAGTGCATCCCCAGCATCGATTCTTCCTACCCGCCTCCGCTCACGTCCTGGTCTTTCGCGGTAAGCTTCCGGAAGCGGTGAGCAAGCCTGGCAAAATGGGTAGGTCGACGTTCCCCGAGGCGACAAAAGTCACACCACCCATCGTTGAGGGTGAATCTTGCGTGAGGTAGTCTTGAAAGGGAGTTCAAAACGGTCACTAAATAATCGGTTAGATTTGGTGGACCTGGCCGGGATCGAACCGGCGACCTCTTCCATGCCATTTCCAAGGGCGAATTGAGACGGCCAGACATAGAGCGAAACAGAACGACACAGACAGGCAGTGTTCATGCGGGTTTCAGGCATGTTCGCTGCCTTTCTTATATCCCTGAGCGATAGCACGAGAGACACTCCGACACGAGCAGGGATGGAAGGGTTACGACACAAACCGTGACACAAAATCCCCGTGCTCACCCGTGCGAAAATCCGACATAGCGGTTATGCTGCACTGGTGGGGCTATGGCTACACAGAAGATCACTCGTCTTGGTCTGGCGCTAAACGCTGCCGACGTGGAGCTGTTGCGTCGAGCCCAGGCGCGCCTGGCTGCCCAAGTGGGCCGTGCAAGTTATGTCGCGACCGTGCTCTATGGTCTGCGCTTGGTTGAGGCGCATCTTGGAGGTGCCGATGATGAGGCTTCGCTGCCTAGTGGCTGGCTCCCTGGCGCGCCCGCTCCCCCTCCCGCTGGCCCCGACCGCCATTAGTTGTCGCTAGCTTGTCCGGCGCGGAGGCTGTGACGTACTTTGCCCGCTCTCGCCGGGCTGGGCAGATTTCCTTGTCATGGTGGTGGAATCAGAACATGATCTGACACACTAGCTTCCATCGCGGGAGTTTACTCCGTGACAGCCTCGGTAATCCTTGCCTTGCGTTCGTCATGGATTGTCGTAACGACAGGCGACGGGTATCATGCGCGGTGTCGGTCTTTTCTGGTCTTGCCTTCATCAGTCGCCCCGGCGTCAGCGGTCACTGACAAACCGCAGCCCGCAGGAGTGTAATTCTGGTGGGTGCCGCGGGTCTCCGTGCCTGCCGCCCTATCGGAGGGATCGTGCATTCCACTGGCCGGCCGATCTGTGCTGTTCTGCTCTCTGCGCTTCTCGCGCATACCTCTCTTTCAGGAGCCCAACAACTTACTCCTCAACCGCCCGCGACCTCTTCGGGCTCCAATAAGCTTGTCCTCGATGATGGCACTCCCGTAAAGCTTCGATTGAACCGGAATCTCAGCTCAGCCGATGCGAAGACGGGAGACAACATCGACTTCGAGGTATTGGAAGAAGTGAAGGTCGGCGACGTTGTTGTCATACCGAAGGGCAGCACTGCTATCGGCACGATCACTGATGCCGAGCACAAAAAGCGCATGGCGCGGGGTGGGAAGCTCGATATAGAAATTGATTACGTCAAGCTCGCCGATAGCGAAAAAGCGACACTCAGGGGAGTGAAGGAAACGAAGGGCGGTGAGCATACCGGGGCGATGACGGCTGGAATCGTAGCGACGAGCTTAATAGTCTGGCCTGCCGCTCCATTCTTTCTCTTCATGCACGGCAAAGACATCACAATTCCGAAAGGCACTGAAATTACCGCGTATGTGAACGGCGTGATGCCACTTGATGCCGCCAGGTTTGCACCTATACCACCCCCAGCCCCCAACGTTGCCGGGGTCTCCGCAGTATCCTCGCAGAGCAATCCGACTGGCGCGCAACTTGAGATCACCTCAAACCCAGCGGGAGCCGAGATTTCCGTTGATGGTAATTTCGTCGGAGACACTCCCTCAGAACTCGCGGTTGCCGCCGGAGTGCACACGGTCACGATTTCGAAGCGTGGCTACAAGCCCTGGGAACGGAAGCTCACGGTTTCCACTGGAAAGGTCACGGTAGCCGCCGAACTGGAGCAGTGAAGGGGGACCAAGACGAATATGAGACGCTTTGTGTTCTTCTTACTTGTTTTCACAGCAGGTTTCGCCGGGGCGCAAAACACAAGTTCCTGCCACTGCGCTTGCGTGAACGGACAAGTAAAAGCCCTTTGTTCATCGTCGATAGACCTTCCTCCCATTTGTGCTCCGAGGATCTGTCCAATCGTGCCGCCCTCGATCAAACCTATTGCACCCCCACGAGTTCCGCCAGTAGGAACTTCTAATTGCGTAATGAAGCAGGTTTACAACGAAAACACGAAGAAGTACGAATGGAAATCGGTCTGCCGATGAAAGCGCATACACTCTCTGACGCGAAAGGGAACCCTATGAACCGCATTTCGGCGTTTCTGCTGTTCGCGTGCTGTGCTATCGGCTTTGCTCAGGCGCAGCAAATCAAAAGCGGAGCTACCGTCTACATTGAGCCGATGGGGGGATATGAGACGTATCTCGCCGCAGCCATCGCAAAAAAGAAAGTCGCTTTGATTGTGGTCGCCGACAAGAGCAAGGCGGAATACATCATCACAAGCACCGTAAGCCATCAGACGCCGAGCCAACCAGCAGTAGTCGTCAATAACTCCAACGTCAATAATGGCGGCAATGATACCTGGGAACAATCGAAAGAGCGGGCTGAGGCGCGTAAGGCCGCTCGTGCTGCTCTCGGATCAACCAATGCGAGCATTTCCGTGATAGATGCCAAAATTTCCCAAGTCGTGTTTGCCTACTCTGTTGATAAGCATGGAACTACTCACCAGAGTCAGAGCGCGGCTGAGGCGTGTGCCAAGCACCTGAAAGAGTTCATCGAAAAGCCGAAGTGATCCTGCTGAAACTTGTGTGGAAAGGGAAAGAGCATGAGAGCACGATTCCTTGGCCTATGCGTGGCCTTGGCGCTGCTGGCGGGGGCGGTGGGAGCACCGGCACAGTCAACCGATAGCAAGTCTTCCCGGAGCATCGCCACACCCAAGAAACAAGTGGAGAGCCAGGAGGCGAAGGCCCAAGCCAGCGTTGCCTTTGTAACCGAATACGTTCGTGAACTATCTGCAATCGAGACTATCCGTGATTCCTCAGAGCAAAGCCTAATGCAAGGTTCGCCCTCTGATAAATTCTGGAACATGATCTATGGCAGTACGCGAATGCAACTGGAACTAAGACTAGATGTCAACATTCTGAAAGGAATGCGCCTATACCCTCCGTTCGAGAAACTCGTTCCATCAATAGTTGGACTCTACAAGCGAAAGATCGAGATATATCAGAGACTAATCGACATCAGCGATGCCTTTATTGGTGATCCAAAGCGGGGTGTTGACTACGGCAAACTAGCCGCCGAGGTACCTCAATTGTCCGCCCAACTCGATCATATTGATAATGCTCTGCTTGAGGCTACTCCATTGATTTTCGGGATTCTTGTAGACAGCAAGGCGGACTCACAGAATCACGCTAGTCACCTAATCATCACAAGGGCACAACGTGCGCAGTTGCTCAGTGAAATCAATAGCGACTTCGCATCAAAGTTTGATGAGGATGAAAAGGACAGAAGTATTCAAGTCGGCGCGGCAATGGTATTGAAGGCGGGCTTGCTCAAAGACTTCAAATCGTCAGACGACCCATGGGAATAGTTTTGGGCCCTGCGCGTCCCCCGGACCCAAGCCGCCTTCTGGCGGCGCGGATTTTTCTTGGCTGGACTACTAGTTCGAAAAGAGAAATCAAGCCTCAAAAGACGAACAGTAAACACGCCTCAGATGGTATTTGGGTCTAAGCGCGTATTCCAAGCTTCAACGACTCGGTGGAGTTCTTCTGGCTCGTAGGTATACACCAATATTCCAAGGGGATTCAGTAACCCGAACACCTCGGCCCGGTCTTCATTCGGAAACGAGTGCCCACGTCGGATGTGCCAAGCAAGCATGTCCGCCGCCTGAAGCGGAGTCACGTCCCGATCATCTCGGAAGTCTGGAGTGTTAGCGATAACAGTGCGCTCTGGTTCGGCCACACGCTCTTTGAGCGCACCGTACCAGTCTAGACATTTGAGTCCGGCGGGCCCCTGATCATCAAAAACGAAGTTGACGGGCTTAAAACCAAAATCAGTCACTTGATTACCTAGCTTTTGTAGGTGTAGGTTCATGGCGAGGATTTTGAAAAAGAGAAATGCATAGGGATTGTCGAGACGAGGGTCAACATTGCCTTTTACTACCTCCGCATAGTCTCTCCACATCATGCGAATAGCAAGTGGAGTTGGGCAACTCTGCCGCACGACGTTCGCTAAATCTCTTACCTTCATCTTCCGGAAGGGCTCATCAATTCCCAGAAACGGGCCGGATCCCTCCTCTGCAGCCGACATGCGGCAATAAGGAATCGCTGGTCGCCTGTCTAGCTCTGCATCCCACTTGTCCGCAAAGTCTTCCCAGCTCGCCTCTTCCATCACATATCCGGCGAGGACGAAGACGCTGTCGGGTTGCGGGTCGCTCCCACTGTCATCAACAAAACACTGGAGCACTGCAATCAACCTCCGAGACCTGACACGAGATGGGACTCCCGCCAGCAACGAACGAATCGCAGAACGTGCTTCTTGACTTCGGACACACATCGGCATACGCTCCGATCTGGAACGATGCGTTGTGTGTCCCGAATCCCCGCCAAGAGATCAGCGGGACCAAATAGGCGAAAGATGGATTAGACAGCACCGGCGCTCTTCGGGGCGCGCACTCCTGCGCGAATTATCGCACAGGAGAACAGTGTGCATACTTCTTTCCCCGCATCGAATCATCCGCCTAAAACCAGATGCCGTGAGCCTCTCGCCGAACCGAATCGGCATCCCCTGCCCGAAGTGCTCCGCCTTGTCTGACTAGGATTCTCACGCGGGAAGAGGGCCAAGTTCCGCGAAGAATGCCAAGACTATTTGTTGGCACTCTTCGGTCATGTTTGGCAACCTTCGGGAAGCGCCCACTCCCATGCGCCGGTCATGCCGCATTTGCGAGACTGCACTCTTAGCTCTTTCTTGGCCCGCTTCAGAGTCCGTTCGCTGATATCTTCCTGCCGAGCTTCGGCCTCAACATCCTTTGCCAGCCGTGCGCCCTGGGCGAGCGCACTCGAAAGGAAGTTCTTGGCCTCTGCCATTGCTCCGGCTCCGCCGTCGTTCGATTCTGGCGCAAGAAGTGCAGCCGACGTGAGTTCTGATTCGCCCGTCCATCTAAACGTGCCATCGGCTTCGATGGTGTACCCCAGTGACGGACCGAACTGGCCGAGATTCGATTTCACCTGCACTAGCGCACGTTGCGCTGCGTCATCCGGCGAGCAGCCTGCGAGCAATTCGGTTCTCACGGCCCCGGTAAGGTCAATGCTCCCGAGCCCGCGGTGAATTGCCTTTCCGGTTGGTGCTTTGCTCAAGTGCCGGACGAGCAGGATGCAGCAACCGAACTCTTCGGCAAGGCGAGACAATCCATCCATGACGGGGCGCGTTTCATTGGAGCGGTGCGCATCCACCTCGGCGCCCAGGTAGGACTGTATCGGATCGACGATCACGAGTCGCGCCTTGCTCTGTTGCAACGCGTCCCGCAGGAGCCGGATATCGGAGAGCCGAACGCTGCCCCTTTCGGCTTTCTCACCATTGCCGACGACCGAACCCCGAAGAATATGAAATCGGCTCGCATCACCTCCAAGGGAATCGAATCTCGGTCGCACCACGTGCTCTGGACTGTTTTCAACACTGAGATAGAGCACATCCGCCGGATCGCACCGTTCGCCTGTGTACGGCACTCGTCCCGTCGTTATCGCCGCAGAAATCGCGAGAGTGATGTACGTCTTACCTGCCCCCGGATCACCCGAAAGCATAGCCAACATGCCGTTAGCCAAGTAGGGCTTCCAGAGCCAATCGACTTCCTTCGCTTCTACTTGAGAAAGCGTGAGAATCTCAGCGCGTCGCGACAACAGGGGTGGCTCGTAAGGCAAGAGATTACCGTCTAAGTCGCATCCTGCCTGCAAAGCGTCAACCTTCCCCGCGAGCTGTTCCAACAACTGCTCGGGGTCCGCCCTAGGTTCCTCAGCATAGCGTCCAATGCAGTCAGTAAGCTTCTGTATCTGGCGCAGTCGCGAAAGACGGATGACCGTTTCGGCATGACGCTTGATTAGGCCGGGGTGTGGCACAACGCCATCAATTAAAGTGCTGAGGTACGCAACGTCGCCTATAGACTCCAGCTTTTTCTGTTGTTGCAAAGACTCCACCAGAGTGAGGATGTCGAACGGTTGTCCCTCGTGTTCGGATTGGAGCATTAGGGCAAACAGCTCCCGATGCGCCGATAGTCCGAAATCGGTGACCGAAAGGCAGTCCAAGGCACTGCGCACGAAGCTGTTGTCCAGCAGTGCCGCGCCCAGGCAGGCGCGTTCAGCCTCTGGCGAATATAAGCCGTCCGTCATCGCAGGTTTTCCGTCGGCGCGATGGAGAAGTGTTGGTTTGGAG
>PMWW01000031.1 GCA_003165795.1 Acidobacteriaceae bacterium | reverse complement strand
AGTTTATAACACAGTAGTACTAATGTGGCGTCCCGCAATTTCATGTCATAACTCCGAAGTTACAATGTTGCCGGAAACGTGCTGACCTCAGCGGCTAAAGCCGCCCTCTACATGCGCTCTTGCGGCACGGCTGAAGCCGTGCCCTTTCAAACACAACGGCTGAATTTTGCCACGAATTTGCGGGACATGACACTAAGACATGCAATTGGCAATAGCCGATAGCCGCAGCACCACCGCTCCCTTGCATTAAGCGGAGCAGGTGCGCCCATGGGCTTGTGCGCACTCTCGCCCGCTTCCTTTATCTCCAGCGGTAGACGAATCAAGGGATGCGGAATTGCAGGCTGGGGAAATTTGTTGCTGGCGAAAGCGGTCCCGGGTCCGCTTCACACTTCCAACCCAATCGAGCGCATCAACTGCAGCGCGTTGCTGGTCTGTACGACGCCCGGACACAGCCGGTAGTCGAAATGCAGCCGGCCATTTTCCAGGTGATCTTCGAAGTGAAAGTTGGCGGCGCGCGGTCCCAGCGACTCGGCAATCTGGGTCAGCGCTAGATCATGGGTGGTGACCATGCCGATGGCTCCGCGGTCCACCAGATTACGAACAATCGATTCGGTGCCGATGCGCCGGTCATGCGAGTTCGTCCCCGAAAACAATTCATCCAGCAAGAACAATACCGGCGACTCCCCCTTGGCGAGGTCGGCAATTTGTTTCAGGCGAGTGATTTCGGCGTAGAAGCGGGAGACGCCTCCTTGCAGCGAATCGAGCACGCAGATGGAAGCAGTCACCACGAGAGGTGACATCACCAGCCGCTGTGCGCGCACCGGAGCGCCGCACTGCGCTAGCACGGCGTTGACTCCCACGGCGCGAACGAACGTGCTCTTGCCCGCCATGTTCGGACCGCTGATGATGATGAGCTGCAATTGGTGGCTGAGGGTCAGATCGTTGCGCACCGCCTGACTGCGCGGCAGCAACGGATGAGTGAAGCCCTGGGCGTCAAAGACCGGTGCGCGGTCGGCAAATTCCGGGAAAACGTCGTCAGGGTTCTCGTAGGCATAACCCGCCAGCGACGATAGCGCCTCGATTTCGCCGAGCGCCGCCAGCCATCCGCCAATCGCCGGACCGAAGTGCCGGCGCCACGCCTCGATAGCGAAAGTAAACTGCATGGTCCAGAAGATGAAGGGATCGAGCACGCGCAGGATCCAATTATGGCCGGAGTCGAGATACTCCATCAGGCGGCCCAAGCGGGCAATCGCGCGCGAGGGTGCGACGCCGCCGGTGATGAGTGTGGCCTGCAGGTCCCGCAGCTGGGGCGAGGAGAAAGTTTGCCGTTCCACCTGCGCCAGCACGGCCGAGAGCAATTTGAGATCGTCGGCAGCTTCGTCGGTGGAGGCGGCGGTGGGTTCGCCCTGGGCAAAGAAAAGCGCGGCCGCCCGCTCGGCGCGCGCCCGGGAAAGATAGCTGACGCCAAGGTTGACGAAGCTGATTAGCAGCGCGATGTCTCCCAATCCCCAAACGCCCCACGCCACCATGCTGGCCAGCCAGAGCGCTGCCAGCGCCGGCGCCGCGATGTGCATGGCGGCTGGTTGCCTCGCGGGCTCGCCCGCTCCCCAGGCAGTAAGAGCTTCGGGACGGATGGAGCGAATGCCTTCTCCGGCGATGGCCAGGTCTTCGCGGAAATCGAGACCGTTGCGCAACTCTGTAACCGCTGCCTGGCGCGCCAGTACTTCTGCCGGAGGAGCTGGAGCCAGCAGCCAATTGGCCAGCGTCTGCTCGCCAGATGGCGTGGAGGCGGTACACAAAAGCTCGAACAACGAGCCCTGCCCGAACAGATCAAGATCGCGCGCGTAGGGACGATCGGGCTGCAGGTACTGCTCACCGCTGTTGCCGGTGCCCGGCCAATGATCGCCCAGCCGCGCTAGTCCGCGCTCATAAAACGTGATGATGCGCGAGCACCGTTGGCGAGCGCGAATCACGCGCTCATGAAGGACCGCCAGCACTAGATAGACGGCGGCCGGAACGAGAAAGAGGGCAACGTAGTGAGGATGGTATTTGACGAGCCCCACGGCGATGACCAATGTGGCCAAGCCGAGGGTCAGCTTCGCATAGCCGAGGGTGCGGTGGCGGCGATCCAGGCGCGATAGATTGCCGCGCGCCGATTCCAGGCGGCCAGAGTATTCGATGTGTGGATCGGAGGAAGACATGGAGATCAGTGGAATAGTGGATAGTCGATTGAAACTATCGAACCTACTCCGTAGACAGTTTTGTATCAGGCACGGCTTCAGCCGTGCCGCAAGTGGTTAACATGATTGAAGCGCGGCATCGTTGGAACGTGGCATCGTGTTAGCGCAAAACATCTGCAAGCCTACCTTGACGAAATGTGCTTCGATTTCGATAACCAACAAAACCCCGTTCTGTTTCGTGACACCCCGCTTAAACTCCTGAAGGCCGAGCACCTTGAGTACAAGGAACTCATCGCAGCGTAATGTCGTAGTCAAAATGCCCGCTGTAGGCCATACAGCTATGGTGAATGTTCGGCATCTGCAGAGGCATTTCCTTGCCCTCCGAAACCAGATAACCGCTTAATGCAAACACATGTGGGTTAATATAACGAGCGCGGAACAACTCATTTCCAGATCCATCTTCAAACAACACTGTGCTTTTGTCTGGCCTAAGAACCGCAATGTTGTTTATTGATCTAAATCCATTCTCGTTTAATCGCAAGATGATGTTATTGTGAGAATCTCTCATATCGACAACCAAAGATATATCGCCAGTAGATGAACGATTAATTCCTATTATTGGTCGATCACTAATTCCAACCACGTTGTGGGGGGAACTTATTCGTAATGCCGACATTGTCTCCCACGAAAACAGCGACATCGTCGCCGCTCCAAACGTGATTACACCCATTTGGCGGAGTGGGGTCGTCTGCCGGAAGTAGCCTTCCCCGCAAGAAGGCCAAGAAGTCAGTTTGCCGCTGGAAAAGTTGCTGCTGTTGAAATAGAATGCCACCAAATCTTTGATTTTCGTTCTGATCATTCTGGACGATTTGGTTTAGGGTTTTCACGAAGCCACTTCGTTGAGTTTGCAGAACCGTAGAAAAATTCTGGTGTTCATCGTCCAGCATTGTCTTCAGATTTATGGTCGCCTGTTGAAGAGTTGTTCCCAGGTTTGTATTTGCCTGCGCTGCTACCCCTGCGAATGCTAGTGCCAAAACGTTTGTAGTGTCGCGTTTGTCCTTGTCGATCGCCCTATACTCAACACCGAGCAATCCAAAAAGCGTGAGTATCCACAAACCCATCGCTATACCTTTAAGATTCTCCCCCCTGGCGCTCATAATGGCCGCCGCAACCGCGAGAAGCATCCCAGCCTTCCCGGTAGAGGGAATGTGCCACCACCACCACAATCCAAGCAACGCGAATCCGGCCAGCAGCAACCATCCGCACCAGCGACTCCTCCAAGCGCTGTCCGCAATATCGAGTATCCGCCAGCGTCGTTTGGCGGGCTGAGTTTGGTCAAATTCAGGCATAATTGCGGATTGTAGCACCTTGCGTCGGATGCACAATCCTGACTAAAGTCGTGCCCTGATACAAAATAATTGATGAGATCGCTAGATAGCTCCTATTCACTACCCACTGTCTTAAACACTCTTCCACCCTTCATAACAAAGTTCACGTTCTCCAACTGATTAATGTCGGCCATGGGATCGCTTGGGACGGCCACGATGTCGGCAAACTTTCCCGCTTCAAGCGAGCCGATCTGCTCCTGCATGCCCAACAGTTCCGCTGCGGTCATGGTGGCCGAACGCAGCGCCTGCGCCGGCGTCATGCCGTACTTCACCATCAGGGGAAATTCTCTGGCAGGATTCACTGTCCACGGAAAACCTCCGGCATCGGTGCCGAACACGATCTTCACGCCCGCGGCCAATGCGCGCTTGAACGTTGCCGCGTGAATGCTGATCATGTCGAGCCATACACGCGAGCCTTCAGTGGAGCGGCCTTCGGCAACGTATTCGCCAACTAAAAGCGTGGGCACGTAGTAGATGCCTTTCGCGACCATGGTCTTCAGATCGGCGTCGGCAATGTAGAAGCCGTGCTCGACGGAATCGACTCCCGCCTCCACTGAGTTGTGCACGCCATTCAGCGCGGTGGCGTGCGATGCGACTTTGTGGCGCTCGCGATGGGCTTCGTCAACGATGGCGCGCAGTTCGTCGAGGGTGAAGGTGGGAATGTCGTCAAGCACGCCGTCAGGCCGCACCCGATAGCTGCGGTCGGAGTACACCTTGACCCAGTCCACTCCGTTGGAGATCTGCTCGCGCACCGCCTTGCGCCCGTCGTCGGCGCCGTCAACTTCCTGCACTCCATGTGGCCACTTCAGCTCCCAAGAATAGCCCAGCACGGGATAGGAGCCGGTCACGTCCATGGCGCGGCCGGAGACCTGCATACGCGGCCCGGGAATGATGCCGTTGTTGATCGCCTTCTTGATGTCCACATCGGCATAGCCCGCGCCTTCGGTCTCGAGATCGCGAATGGTGGTGAAGCCGTAGCCCAACGCCTTCTGCGCGGCGACCGTGCCCAGAATCGTGCGATACGGCGTGGAGTACTGCAGGATCTGCAGGTTATAGTCTTCCGCGGTCACGTCGCCCTGCAACAGCACGTGGGTGTGTGCGTCGATGAGTCCGGGCAGGCAGACCTCGCGGCTAAGATCGATGACGGTGGCGCCACTCTCGGGCTGCAGTGTTTCTCCCAGCTGATCGATCTTCTCGCCAACAATGCGGACCGTGACGTTGTTGCGCGCAGTATCGCTTTTGCCGTCATAGAGCGTGCCGCAGCGGAGGTAAGCGATCTGGGGCGGAGCGGACGATTGCGGCTTGGACTGACTGAACGAAAACGATGCCGCGAGGAGAACAACCACGGGCAGGCATTTCATGAGGTGCTCCGAAGGGCGCTGCTTACCAGCGACCCACGACTATACCACCCATGCGGCAAGGGTCTCTGCCCGCGTGGAGAGAAGCGCAGGCACTCGTTCGGATGACGGTGGCCGGCCACTATCGCGGATTCTGGTTGGCGGGATTCAGTTGCTGCTGATACTGCTGCTGTTGTTGCTGCATCTGCTGCAGCTCTTGCATTAATTGTTCCGGAGTCTTGGCCCCGCTGGGCTGCTGATCGATATTGCTGGCCCCTTGCGCGGGATCGGGCTGCCCCCCTGGCATCATCATGGGACGATGGAACCCGCCCGGGGGCGACGGCTGTTGCTCGGGCGGAGGGTTCACCTCGGCTTCATTGGCGACCGGAACGCCTTCATCAGGCTGCGCCTCTTCGTCCCCCGCCGGCTGCTGGCTCTGCGCTTGGTTATTGTTCTGCGCCACGTTCACGTTGCTGGTGCCAGAGTTCTGGCGTGAGGTGAGAATCACCTTTTGGACGGCGCCTGGGTCTCCGGTCACGCCCAGAATGATGTAGTCGAATTTCGATCCATTCAGCAGGCTGTTCAGCACGTCCTTGGGCTGGCCAGGGCCGAGTTGGGTGACCACCCGCTCGCTGCTGGCGCTGCCCGGAATTTCCATGGACGCCCCGGTCTGCAACTGCACCGCACGCAGCACCTGCGACAGTGTCGAGTTGTGGGCGTCGATGCTGAGCAGTCCGCCCTGATAGGTGATCCGCGGTGCCGTGGGAGGCGTCTGCTCCAAAGTAGGCGGTGTTGGTGGCCTCTGCGGAACCTCGGCTACCGGGGTAGCTTTCTCTTTTCTGGGATGAGCGTGGGCCTTGGACGGCGGGGTGGTTGCCGATTTGGCCGCAGTATCGTTCGCCGGAGGAATGCGGTTAGGGGCCATCACCTGGGGCCCCATGGTTGGCGACGTGGCCGCAGCGGTTTGCGCCGGCAACTCCTGCGCGGGAACCAGCAGCCCCGCCGCCAGGACCAACGTCCATCCGAAATCTTTTCCAAGGCGTAACATAATGGGTTGGACGGCCCTGCGCCGGGATGGTCTCGGCACCGCGCCCGCTCTGCTTATTCTAAACCCAGTGGGAGTGTACCAGTTGGTCGAATGGTCGGTGACGGGTGTTTTGTCCTGCCGCAAGACTGTCGAACCTTTGATGACCGGCAAACCGGCATCGCAGGGATGAGACTTGGACCCGGAGCGCAAGACGCCTTCTACTGGTAAACGCCGCTCCTCGCTGGCGGCAAGGTGATGAACCCAATGTCCCACTTCGTAGATTTGAACCGATGGTTGCGCCGCTGGGGGTTCTTCGTGCTGGCGGCTTTGGCTGCATCTCCCGCGCTTCCGGCGCAGACGTGCTCTTCTGGGATTGATCTGGATGCCGCCACCAAGAGCACCCTGGAGACGGCCGCGAAGCACTATCTCGACATGTCCAAGAGCGGAGATGTGGCGGGCCTGAAGACCAATGCCATACCCGCCATCACCGGCGACTTCGGCAGCATCGAAGAGGCCGTCGTCAGCAATAAGCAGTATCTGGCGGAAGGGCAGGCGACCATCAGCGGGACCTACTTGCTGGATGCTTCGGATGCCAAAGCTGCGCTGCCCCGGGCGGAATTCTATTGCGGTATCTACAACTCAGCCGACCGTCTGGCTTTCTTCATTCCGAACCTGCCGCCGGGCCGATACGCGATTGTCATCCAGAAAGTCGACGGCAAGGACCCCATCACCCTGACGCTGATTTTGCAGAATATGGGCGGCGCGTGGAAGCTGGCGGGATATTATCCGCGGCTGGATTTGGCCGGCGGCCACGACGCCCAGTGGTATCTGACCAAGGCGCGCGAGTTCAAGAGCAAAGGTCAGGCCCACAACGCATGGTTCTACTATCTGACAGCGTGGGACTTGAGCGCGCCGGTGAATTTTATGAGCACGCCGCAGCTCGACAAGCTTGCCGACGAGATGCAGAGTGTGCGGCCCGCCGATACGCCCAGCGATTCCGCACCGCTGAGCCTGTCAGCTAATGGCAAGGTCTTCAAGGTAACGGAACTGGCGGCCGTTGCGGTGGACAATGATCTGGATTTGCGCGTGCGCTACGTAAATCCCGATGCCGGGAACTCAGCGGTAGCGTTCCCGGACAATAAGGCGGTCATCAAGGCCATAGCGGCCAAGTACCCGGAGGTGCGCGACGGATTTAATGCGATTATCGTACGCGCCGTGGATAGCAGTGGACACGAGTACGGCTCGCTGCTGCTGGTGAAGGACATTAAGTAAGAACGGCGGAGAGTGTGGAACCATGGTCATTCCACGACGATGGCGATCATGGTTTGGGTACGCCCGCGCAGCCGGCTGAAGAAGTCGCCGGCGATTTTCAGCAATCCATATTTGTGGCGCAACAATTCCTGGCCGTGCGCGGCTTCATCGCCGTCGCAGACCCGGGCGCGGCCCTCCACCCAGGCTCCGCGCAAGTTGCCGCGAAACGTGCAGGGAGCGATGCGCACCTTGGGATTGTTGCGAATGCGCTTCACTTTGCCGGCGTCGGGCGCCGAGTAGATGTAGAAGACTGGCGATCCCGACTCATCAGCAAACCATACCGGAGTGCGAACGCCGACCCCAGTCTTGCGGAAAGTTTCCAGGTTCAGATACTTGGCATTGGCGAATTGCGCAATCGTATCGGGCATCGGCAGTCCCTCACCGATGAGCTTATCGCATTATGCCGTCCGGTACGGCGCCAGCCAAGCGCCCGTCGCGATATAATCTCCGCGAGTCTGGCCGCGATGCAGAGAAAATTCAAAGTGAAGCTCGAATCCTCGCAGGGCGCATGGTGTTTCTTGCCGGTTCCTTTCAGCGGAATGCGCGAGGGCGGTTCTTCGTGAAGGGCAAAATCAATGAGTCCGATTTTCGCGGCACCATCTCCTTGGCCTTGGTCGCTGCCTGGAGCTGCTTGTTGAACATCATCAGGTGCCGCCCCGCCAAGGCGAAGTGGAACAAGCTGGCCTACTCCCATCGCCGACAGTTCGCGCGGTGGATCAACGACGCCAAGCAGGAAGAAACCCGCCAACGTCGCGCGGACAAGGCCGTCGACATGCTGCTGACGGGCAAGACCGTCAACTAACCGCGGGTCGAAAGGAACGTCATGCGTTTGCTGCTGAACTGGCTGTTGAGTGCAATCAGCCTGCTAATAGTTTCGCGCGTGGTGCCGGGATTTTACCTGCGCGGCTTCACTGCGGCGATCATTGCGGCGCTGGTCATCGGGCTGGTGAACGCCACCATCGGTTTGTTCCTGAAGATCATTACGCTGCCGATAACCTTTCTTACCTTGGGCCTTTTCTGGTGGGTGATCAACGCGTTCATGCTGATGTTCGCCTCGAAACTGTTGTCGCCGGACTTCGTGGTGCGAGGTTTCTGGCCGGCGTTTTGGGGAGCGATCGTGCTTTCGCTGATCAACATGGTATTGAAGGCGCTGGCGCGAGACGTGGAGAAAGCCTAAGCGCGCGCCAGCTGAAAGCGTTTCATAAATCGTTGGAGGCTGTATCGGGACACGACTTCCATAGGTTGCCGATAAACTCGAACTAAAATGTTCTTGAAGCGGCGCAGCTTGAATTTAGCGAGACTCTGATTAAGTCACAGCANNCTCAAGGCCGTCCCCTTCAAGAAATCAGACTTAATAGAGTTTCCTTAGGAGTCGCGCCCCTCATTTGGGCGGAATGTTGCTGGTATTGTAAGTAACGCTACAATAGCCACCATTACAGGACGGGGTCGGCAAGGCAAAGTAATAAGGCGTCAAGTTGTTGCTTTCCGCTGTGGAAGTACCACCAAATTGGCCAGCAAGATACGCAGAAGTATCGTTGTTCGGGGCCGAGAACGTCAGGGATTCCAAACTCGTCTGCAATTGAGTGTTTGGGCCGAAGTTAGCCGTGGACCCATTTCCTGCACCATAGATGGTCCCGCTGACCTGGGTCCAAGAACATTGCTGGCTGCCATTCCAGCATAAGCTAAACCAATCCGGCGAAACCACCGCCTTCCAATCGCCCGACCATGGAAGAATAGCGGTGAGCGTGATCACGTGGTGTGTGACATCTACCCAGCCATTGAGCACCAGCGCTTGATTTATACCCCAAAATCCAGCTTTACCCACGGCCAGACAGGATAGCCAGGTTTGCGGAAAGGTATAGTATTGTTTCGTTATATCGACGTTCCATATGCAAATGCTGTCCGCCGATCTCCCCCAGTCACTTGTCTGATAGGTAAATTGGACCCAACCGGTGTCGCCATTTATGCAAGGCGATTTGAAGACCGCAAAGGGTGGAAGCGGGTTAGAGCTTTGGCAAACAGCGCTGAACCCATTGGTATTCATTTGCACGCTGAATGCGGTTTTGCCTGTGCCGGAATCTGTTACTTGCCAGTTACCGGGCGCAAACTGGACGCTGAGATTACCACTTTGAATTCCAAGCGCTCCAGATAGTCCGGGAGTGCCGAACTTTCCCCCCGTGCCGAGATGGGGAATACGCGACGCTTCTTCGGGGGAAAGGCAGGGAACCGTTTGCCATTGGCGCGCGCCCGCAGCATTGGCACTGTAGGTATAACAGCCAACGGTAGGCGGAGGCTTGGGGACGGTAGCAATGTGCGTCAGGGTGGGACGCTTAGGTATTTGAACAGTGTCGGTCTTGGCCGGTCCCGCCGGTTCGGCGAGAACGGTCGTGGGCCGGGTATTAAGCGTCGAAGGCGGCTTTTCGGTTTCCTGCGCCCGTGCGGCAAACGAAAAAATCAACGCAACAACGATCACGGAGCTACAAAGGATTGCCCGAAAATTCATTGCCATTTGCTTCCCCTTTGCCAGCGCGAGGTAGCGATCTTCTAGTTTAGCGCCGCCCGCCTAGTCTAATTGAAGGTAAGCGCCCTGAGTCGGCTTGTCATCACTAATCGGCGAGCGCGCGCAAGCGTCGCACCGTGTCGAAAATATCTCCACTCTGAAACAGCCGGATACCGGCGACTCCCGCGGCGCCGGCTTCGAGACACGACCACGCGTTGTTAAGGTTGACTCCTCCCAACGCTAATACAGAAAAACTAGCTTGATACTTAGCCTCGATGTGAGTTGGAGTTTGTGATACCGCGCAAGCCATTCGCAATGCTTCGATGCCGATTCCCTTCACCTCGGTCCGCACCTTCTCGAAGATCGGCGCCAGCACGGCGAAATTTGCACCACCTGATTCGGCCAGGCGCACCTCGGCAGCCGAGTGGGCCGAGACACCAATCAGTGGCTCGCGATCGCTGCACTTCATCCACAAAGCGCGAACCTCGCAGGCAGAAAGTTCGGCTGCCGGCAGATGTACACCGTCGGCGCCGCAAGCTAACGCCACATCGGTGCGGCCATTGATCAGCAGCTTTGTGAAGCTTGAATTGTTTCGCACCGCGCGCCCAGCATCACGGGCGAGGTCTTCCAGGTCGCGTGCTGAGAGGTCCTTTTCGCGAAGCTGAATGTAGTCCACGTCCGCGTGCGCGGCTTCGGCGATCTTCTGGAGCAATGCATCACGCTGTTGAGTTGCGCTTCCCGCGAAGCCTTTGCGATTTGTAATGTAGTAGAGCAGCATCGCCGCATTCGATTGTATCCGCCGAAGTACGACGACCCGAATCTGCTCTAGAATGAAAAGAATGCCTGCGACTTCCCGCCGGAAAACGAGGCCCTCACTGTCTCATCGCTCATCGGTTGCGGCGAGCAAGCCGCTCGAGATTTTGCGCGCTGGCAGCTTCGAAGAATTGCCCTGGCTGGTACACGCATTCAGCACGCGGCAGGCCGGCGTCTCGACCTGTTACGGCGGGCGCACGTTGAATCTTGGCCTGACCCCGCAGGACATCAAAGCCAAGGTCGAACGTAATCGCGCAATGTTGCTCAACGCGCTCGGAGCGACGAATGGCAAGGGGCGCATTTGGCCGCTAGTGCAGGCGAAGCAAATCCACTCGGCGATTGTGCACCGCGTGGGTCAGCCGGAGAGCGAGCCAGAGCCGATGACGGGTGATGGGACCATCACAAGTATTCCGGGGCTGCTGCTGGCGATCAAGACGGCCGACTGCGTTCCCGTGCTGGTTGCCGATAAGAAGCGCCGCGTGGTTGGCGCATTCCATGCGGGCTGGCGCGGAACCGTGGCGCGCATTACAGAGAAGGGCATCGGCGAGATGCGCCGGCAGTTTGGCAGCGTGCCTTGCGACCTGCGGGCGGCGATCGGGCCATGTATCCGGCGCTGCTGCTACTCGGTTGGGCCCGAAGTGCGCGCCGAGTTTGAGTCACAGTTCTCTTACGCCGATCAACTCTTCGAAGAGGTTTTCGATTCCAACGCGATTCACGTGCGCTATCCGCTGTTGTTCCTGAATCAACGCGCTCCCGGACACGGCGATCTGGGGCCGGAAATTCATCTCGACCTGGTCGCGGCCAACCAGCGGCAACTGGAAGACGCCGGTCTGCGCGCCGAGCACATCAGCGTGATCGATGGTTGCACCGCCTGCGACACGACCCGCTTCTTCTCGCACCGCGCAGAGTTTGGCAAGACAGGAAGGATGATGGCAGTGATCGGCATCAAGCCGGAATAGTAAGATCACCACAGAGGCACGGAGACACAGAGAGAATCAAGCGGGAATTGGAAAGCCTTTGTCCCTAACCATGGGGAAATAGCAAGAACTTTATCGCAAGAGTTTGCAGTGCCGCATTTTGGAATGGATTCTTTGCAGAGGGATAGCGCGGCCTCAGAATTGCACCTTCGTTCTAGCTTCTGGCAACCACTTGAGCGCTATTAATACCGTAGGCAACTTAAGTAGGCGGCTCATTAGTCCCCTCGTCGCTCCTTCATCGGCATTCATTCCACCAACCTAGCTAGGGCACCTGTCAACGGGGAGGATTTTATGACAACGCGTCTGCTTTTGCTCTCGCTGCTGTGTCTGGTGTTGATTACGCCAGCTACCGCCCAGATTCTGTATGATAACGGCGCGGTTAACGGCACCGTCGATGCTTGGACTATCAGCAACGGATATGTCGTCAGCGACACCTTCTACCTGCCACAGCCCAATACAACGAGTGGAATTAGCTTTTGGGCGTGGATATACCCCGGCGACACGCTGTACTCGGCTGAGGTGTCTATTACCTCCAGTGCGAATGGTGGGACGGTTTACTTCAACGAGGTGCTCAGCGCTTTCCAGGCGAACTGCTTCAGTAACCCAAATGGATACTCCGTCTGCGCGGAATCCCTGGCAATAGGCGGCAATGGCTTGGCGCTAAATAGCGGCACCTATTGGGTAAACCTATTCAATGCCAGCGCCACCGGCGGCGATCCGGTGTACTGGGATGAAAACAGCGGGGTTGGCTGCCAATCGCAGGGCTGCCCATCGCAGGCCTACGACAGCTCCGCCGGCACCATTCCCAGTGAGGCGTTCTCGCTTTACGGAGGCACCGCGACCAGCAGCTCGGGATCAACTCCAGAGCCCAGAAGCATTTTCTTATTCGCATCGGGGATTGTGGGGATGGCTGGCTGGCTTGCTACGCTATCAGCGGCTTTAGCGAAAACAACAGGTTCATTTCCTGACGTCTCTTGAGAATTGCCACTGCCAGTGATCGGGATTCGACCGGAGTAAGGGCGGATTACCACCGAGACACGGAGCTCAGACGAAGGTAAACACGATAGAGTTCGTTTTCTGATCTTAAACAGAAGCCTCAAAGAGAGGTTTTTATGCCGCGTGGTGTACTTATCTTCGCATTTGTTGTCGGCATCCTACTCAGCGCTCAGGCCCAAGACGCAACTCCCATAAAGTATGTGGGAGAGCCTCTTCTTCCTATTCTTGAGGTTCTAAACAAGACGAACCTTTCTGGATCTCTTGTATTCTCGGGGCGCTGCCCATTGGGATACACGCCGGACTTCCCACCATTCCGCACTCTTGGCACCAGCTGGAATTCACCTCTTCAAAGCCTGGGCGAATTGGTCCCGGATCATCCAACGATGCAGGTAACGCAGGATAAGAGCCAGGTGATTCGCATGATTGAGCTAGGCGTTCCCACCGACATCCTGCACCTTAGGATCAGCCACATCGCATTTGATGGATCGGGAACACCTTGGAATGGAGCCGTGTACCAGCCCGGTTATGCAATGATGACGATTTTGCGAACTCCAGAGGTGGTCGCTTTCATGAGAGCTCACGACATCAAATCGGCATTCAATGGCACAGGCGGAGGAGTAACCGGCAATCCTATGGGCAAGTGGCCGCCGGAACACCCACATATTTCGGGATCTCTAGACAACGTGACCGTAGCCGAGGCCTTGGATCATGTGCTGAAAGCTTTTCCCGGGATCTGGGTGTATGAGAATTGTCCAGCAAATGGCACGAATGGCCGTGATGTGTATTTCGGATTCTTCTATCTTCAGCACTGGGGATCAGAGCCGGTTGTTGTTCAGTGAAGGCCCTGCTTCGCTATCCGATAACAGTGGACGCACAGTCATTCGTAAGACGCCTAGCCGTTTCCTGTTCCATTTCCGTCTGAGGCAGGAGCGGCGGCCGCCGCCGGCGGATGCTGCTCGGCGTAGGTGTTGACCATATCCTTCAACTCCTTGCTGGGCTTGAAGAAGGGAATCTTCTTGGCCGGGACTTCAACCTTCTCGCCGGTCTTGGGATTGCGTCCCAGGCGCGGTTTGCGCTGACGCGTGCGGAAGCTGCCAAAGCCGCGAATCTCGATCTTGTCGCCGGCGCGCAGCGAGCGCACCACGCTCTCGAAGATGGTCTCGACGATGACCTCACTGTCTTTGCGCGTCAGTTCGGTCAGCCGGGAAACTTCATCGATCAAGTCCGCTTTGGTCATCTCGCACGCCCCTTGTCGCGATCCCCATCACAGCTTACCAGCACACCGGATACTCTCAAATTGCTACAACCTTGGCAAGCGTAAGTTTTGTTTGAGGTTTCGGAGTTTGCAGCGGGTTGCCCGCGGCTATTTCCACAGATAATAGAACCCGACATTCTGCTCCATCAGCTTGGCCCGGCTGGGAAGGTAGTCGGAGATGTCGCCGAACAGCAGATCGAGCATGTTCTTGCGCTCCTTCTCGGGATGTACCAGCGTGGGCTCGCCCTTGATGCCCACCGATTTGGCGGTGTCCTCGATGGCGGCGCGAAAGTCGCCAATCTGGTCGACCAGCTTCAGCGGTATAGCTTGCTCGCCGGTCCACACTTTGCCGTTGGCCAGGGTGCGCACGTCATCATCTTTCATCTTGCGGCCCACGGCAACGCAATGGATGAACTGCGAGTGCATGTTGTCGATCAGGCCTTGCATGTAGGCGCGCTCCTCGGGAGTCATCGGGCGCGTCGGCGAACCGGTGTCCTTAAATTCGCCCGCCTTGATGGTGATCTGCTGCAGCTTGGCCCACTTCATCAATTCTTCATAGTTGTACCATTCGGCGATGACGCCGATGGAACCCACGATGCTGGCGTTGTCGGCGAAGATCTTGCTGCTCGCCGAGGAAACGAAATACGCTCCGCTGGCGCCGACCGTCTCGATGGAAGCCACAATGCGCTTCTTCTTTTCGTCACGAATGCGCAGCACCTCGCGATAGATTTCCTCCGAAGCCGCCGCTCCGCCACCGGGCGAATCCACGTGAATGATGATGGCCTTGATCGAGCTGTCGTCGCCGTACTTCCGCAGCTGCTCGACTACGTCCTTGGGAGTGATGATCACGCCTTCCAGGTCGACCACGCCAATCTTGTCGCCAAAGCCGCCGAAGGTGTCTTTCTGCTGCGAGCGGACACTGAAGTAAACCAGCGCGAAGATGGCGACCAGGAAGAGGAAGAAAGCTCCTCCACCGAGCAATACCCAGAGAAAAAAGCGGGAACGCGGCTGATCGTTCATAGGGAAGAGCCAAGTTTAGCAGAAAGAAGCTGTCGGTTATCGGCCGTCAGCCTTCAGCTGTGAACTGCCCGACCTGCGGTTCCAGCAGGCGGCCCGGCTTGCTACGCGCAAGGAGTCTGGTTCATAACTCGAATTGAAACAAGTCAGTGGAATAATTGTCCAGAATTGGCTTTGAAGCTAGCCGCACAGATCGAGTTGAATCATTGAGTGGAATAGTCGCCAGGGTTGGTGTGAAACTAGCCGCGCAGCGGCGGCACGGTTGCGACACACCTCGCAAGCCCCGGGCCTATTGGGAAATTGACCCGAGCAGGGCGACAGGAGTTACGACACCGACTCCATAGGGACGACCCGTGTCCTCACACAGACTCTAGCAGGCCGCTGAAAAAGTGGTAGACGCCAGACTGTCGCCGGCTGAAGCCGGCTCGAAGAATTGAAAAGGGCCTTAACGCGGACCTGAAGGTCCGCTCTACCGGAGCAATTTACTTTTTCATCAACCTGCCAGCCTCCAGTTTCTTCTTGGGCTGAAAGCTGACTGCGGATGGCTGACAGCGGATGCTGCCGGCTGCCAGCTTTCCTCAGTGAAAAATCCCCGCGAAAAACGCTCCCACTTTGCTAAAAAATCCGTGCGATGGCGGTTTCTGGGCAGTCTGTTTCTTTGCAGGCGGAAGCACTGTCGGGTCCAACTGCACGACCTTGTTGTTCTCCAACTTCAGGATGGCGACGCTCTCCGTGAGATCGGGCGCAGGATCGTTGGCGCGAAAAATGAAAGGCGCGGCCACTGCCAAATGCTGTTCCGGAGGCGGCGCACTGGCCATCGGCGCCGCTGGTTTGGGCTGCACTGGCGGCGGAGGTGGTGGAGCGGCCTTGGCCACTTGCGTCGGCGGCGATGTCGGACATCCGCAATTTTGTTTTGACCGGCTCGCCTCGCTGAGATGCCCACCCTTGAAGAGGACAGCCTCATCAGATTTCACTTGATACGTGGCGTCGCCCATGGTCTCGGAAACCACGATGGCCGAAGCGTTCCAGGGCAGCGACTGCACGCAAGTGTCGCCTTGGGGCGTGACCCTCACCGCGACATGCACCGTTCCCGGCCCCGGCAGCAGCAGCCGCAGATCGGGCGTAAGCAGGGTATCGGCTTCTGCGCCCAAAGGATAGTTCAACTCCACATTGCCGCTGTTCAGGCTGAACAGTAGCTCGCGGCCATTTTGCGACGCAGTCAGGGCAAGCTTGGTTCCTTCGCAAACCAGCAGACTGCCTCCGCGGTCAAGCTTGAGTGTCGCCGGCTGCGCTCCCGCCTGGATCGACGATCCGCTCAGCACGCTGGTGCCGGAGCCGGCAAGCACCACCGATCCCTTCACGCTGGCGTCAGCGGCGTAAAGTTCGCCCAACGTCTGCTGGGCCGCGGCCGATCCGGAGACGCCGACAACGAGCACAGCGGTTGGAACCAAAAAGCGAAGGCGATGGAGAGGCGACAGCATGAGTTACAAGTGCCCAAGCAAGAGGATACCAGCCGACGATACCACCGAAGCGTCCCCGGTAACAACGGAAGCAGGACGATGGTGGTGTCTCAGTTTGGGTTAGGCATCTTCGGCAAGCATTGCCACCGGCCTACGGTTGCCATCGTGAGCAGCTTCACTGCTCCGCAGGTTGGTCAACTGCCGGCTGTGCTGCAACGTTCTGTGTTGGTCAGATTGCAGCCACGAGTTTGTAGTTCGCGGCGCAAGGCTCGACGATTCGACGCCGGCCGTGTCCCGGATTCTTCTCGTAACGCGTTCGCAGCAGGCCGAACGACTCCAGCAAATCGACATCGCGACTTACCGCCCGGGTATCCCGTTTCAATCCACTCGCAAGATCAGAAACCGGCACTGCCTTTTCCCGGGCAACGCGCAGCAGGCGGACACGCTCTGCCGACAACACACGTAACATGTCGTTCACGTCCTCGAAGGTCACGGTAATCTCCGGGGCAATCGGTTCGCCGCGGTCAAGCTTGCGGGCGTGTTCCCGCGCCCGGCGAAAGAATCCTTCCGCCCCGTCGGCCGTCACCCATACTTTAGTGCTTCTCTTCATCTGCTATCTTCTCGCCTCCACAGGTCTCTTACTTCGTTGTCGAATTGCTCAACCAGAGATTCATAATCAGAAAACTCTATCGCCCTGGTCCTGCCCATGGAATGGCAATGGTGCTGATTGTGGCAGTTGTCATAGCCAAGCACCCGGCCATTGTCGACTGGGCAAACCCGAGGATTAATGTAGGCCAGGCTGTACTTCACTACTTTCTCGCCGGCAAACCAAACTTCTTCTTTCAGAATCGCGCCACGTCTCTTGCCGGCGAGATAGAAGGTCTGATCGATCCTCTTCTCCAACTTGGCTGGCTTCTTTCGTCGCCTCGCGTCCACCGCTGTAGTTTAACACAGGTAGGATACCGTTGATCCTCTCTGATGGGAAGATGCTGGCTGGCGCCGCCCTCTTTACGAATGACGGACGGAGCAACGCCTTTCCGTTTCACAGTCGATCTCTTACACCGTTGCCCCTTCCATTGAAGCCTGCCGCCTGAGCGACTACTCTAATGCTTAGGCATGGCCATCAACGGCAACAAATCGCGCCGGTATCCCAAATTTGCTTTGGGCGAGACGCTGAGCGTGGCCCTGCAGACCTTTCGCATTGGCAAGGTCAGGTTTGTCCTCACGTCGTTGGGGATGGTCATTGGGACCGCGTCGCTCATCCTGGTGGTCACCATCGGTCTAACCGGCAAGCAATATCTGCTGCAGCAAATTCAGAACATCGGCTCCAACATGATGATCGCCGAGTATTCCGGCGGCGGCATTTACGGCCGCGACGTCAACAGCGACTTTCTCACCCTCGACGATCTGAATGCCGTACGCGAGCAAGTACCGGGTATCGGCAACGCTTCGCCGCTGATCGAATACCACGACCGCATTGCCGTCCCCGGCGGCAAGGAGCGCGACATCCTGGCGCTCGGCGTTTCCTGGCAGTATCTTTACGTTCGCAACCTGGAAGTGCTGTCGGGCCGCTTCTTCGACGATGCCGATACCCAGGCGCGTAACAAAGTCGCGGTCATCACCCAAAAACTGGCCGCCACGCTGTATGGCTCGCCCGATCTGGCCGTCGGCCAGCAGATCAAGCTCAGCGGACTTCCCTTCACCGTCATCGGAACGTTTCGCGAGCGCGTCGATACGTTCGGACAGACCGAAATTTCCGACGACACCATCCTCATTCCTTACACGGTTGCGCGCTACTTCACCAACAGCGACCAGGTGAAGCAGCTTTTCTTCTCGGTATCGGATTCGGCCGAGGTGCCCCGGGCCACGCAACAGATCCTCGAGGTCCTGCAGTCGCGCCACCGTCCCGAATCGATTTACCACGTCGATAATCTGACCCAGCTTCTGCAGGTAGCATCGCAAACCGCCAACACGTTGACGACGGTGCTGCTGCTGATCTCCGTCCTCACTTTGATTGTGAGCGGAGTGGGCATCATGAACATCATGCTGGCCACGGTGAATTCCCGGGTGCGCGAGATTGGTGTGCGCAAGGCCGTGGGCGCCACCAACGCCGAGATTCGCGCTCAATTCCTGATCGAAGCCGTGCTCATTTCCCTGGCGGGTGGCACGGTGGGCATCCTGATTGGCTTGGCGCTGCCGTTTTCGGTCCGCTTCATCACCAATTACCGCGTCCCAGTCTCCGGATGGTCGGTGATCATCGCGGTACTGGTCTCCAGCCTGGTAGGCGTGCTGTTTGGCACCGCGCCTGCCGCCCGCGCCGCCCACTTCCAACCTGTCGAAAGCCTGCGCTGGGAGTGAGCCGGCGCACGTCTGGCTAGAAGCTATCTCATAAATCCGAAACGCTTCCACCCCGAGTAACCGCAGGGGCTAACGCCCGACGTTCAAAGGATCGTACGGCACGGCTGAACAGGCTGCGGAAACACTCGGAAACACAGATTCCTCGCGGGCTGAAGCCCGCTCGGAATGTCAAAAACAAAGGGCGTAGGACGGCGCACCTGAAGGTGCGCCCCTTCAAAACATGTCGAATCCGACTTTTTCCGCAAGCTGTGAAGCCGTGCCCTTTCAAACCCGATTTATGAGATAGCTTCTAGTAAGACGGAGTGTGAAATCTCACCCGTAAGAGGTGCTGCGCAGCATCTTCTCTTGCCAGCGATCATCCAAACTAGAGAAGACTTCCTATCGCGGCGCTTCCGCCGCTTCCTATCGGAGGAGCACAGGAGAAACACCATCATTATGCAATTGAATGAATACGTAACGCTGGGCCGTTCCGGACTACGGGTCAGTCCGTTGGCCCTGGGTACTATGACCTTCGGCAACGATCGTTGGGGCTCCGACGACGCCGAAGCCAAGCGAATTTTCGATCGTTATCTGGAACACGGCGGCAACTTCATCGACGTGGCTGACGTTTACGCCGAAGGCAAGAGCGAGGAGGTGCTGGGCCGCTTTATCGCCGAAGGCAAGCTGCACGACCGGCTGGCGATCGCGACTAAGTTCAGCTTTAATCCGCAGGAAGGCAATCCCAACTCCGGCGGCAATGGACGCAAAAACATTTATCGCGCACTGGAAGGCTCGTTGCGGCGGCTGCAACTGGACTACATCGATCTTTACTGGATGCATGTGTGGGACACGATTACGCCGGTGGAGGAAGTTGTAAGTACCTTGTCCGATCTGGTGCGCGAGGGCAAGATCCGCTACTACGGTTTCTCCGACGTTCCCGCCTGGTACGCGTCGCGAGCGCATACGCTGGCGGAACAACAAGGCATCGAGCGCGCCATCGGCCTGCAGCTGGAGTATTCGCTGGTGGAACGCAGCATCGAACGCGAACACATTCCCGCCGCCCGCGAATTGGGCATGGGCGTCTGTCCTTGGAGCCCGCTGGCCAGCGGCTATCTCGCGGGCAAGTACACCAAAGAAGGCCCATCGAGCAGCCAGGGCAGCCGTCTTGATGTGCTGAAAGAATCCAACAATCCGGTGTTCAACAAATTCACCGAGCGCAACTGGAAGATCCTCGACGCCGCGCGGGAGGTGGCAAAGGAATTAGGCCGTTCCGTGGCAGAGATTTCGCTGAACTGGGTGGCAACGCAACCGGGAGTGACGTCAACCATCATCGGCGCCACCAGCCTGAAGCAGCTCGAGGCCAACCTGCAGTCGATCACCTTTGAAATTCCCGCTGAGCTGCGCCAGAAGCTGGACGATGCCAGCCGCCTGGAGCCGGTCCATCCTTATATGTTCTTCGACGAAGTGCTGCAGGACCGCATTCGCGGCGGCGTGAAAGTGCGCAAGTGGAGCTGAGGTAGCAGTTCTGGATTGAGCTGACTGCCTGACGAATTGTCCTGACGTAGGAAAGCCCGGGCCGTTTTGCCCGGGCTCTTCACTTTTCGCTTCGGTCAGCGGGCCCGTCCAGGTTCTGGCGAGGCTCGCCTCCGTTCCCTTTTTCAGGTCAAGCGAATCTTGTCGCCGCACCGCTCACATTACCAACGCAATGGTTTCCAGTTCGTGCTGAAAAGCCTCGAGTGTGCCGCCCAGCATCCCCACTCTGCTCACCGCATTGCGGGCTTCCTCGGCCGAGACACCGTACCCATGTCCGGCCAGGAACATCTGCAGCATCTCGGCTGCGTCCTTGGAGTCGAATCCATGGAGCAACTCGCTCCTCAGCGCGGTAAGTTCCGGGACAGAAAACTTTTCTGCCATCATCACCACCTCCGACCCTTCCGGTCTTTGTTTCTTAGACTCCGGGGACAGCTATTTAGTTGCAGGCAATTCGATTGCCGAATCCGAACTGCGCCCGACCGCAACCCGGATCTTTTGAATATTTTCAACCCCTTTATCACTAAATAGTTGCAGCCACCGGGGGCGATTGGCGAAATTATCTCCCGTGTGCTCCCACAAATGTGGGAAGGGCGGCGCCGCTGCAGCCGCAATCCTTTGCGCATGCGAGCAGGGCAATTGCTCCGGCAGTGCGTGCCGTGTGGGGAGAATTGCGCGATTTTCACCTGGCTGGGAAACAAACCGTGGGATTTCTCGCACCGCGGCGGGGTTGCCGAATGGATATTGAATCACGGCTGCTCGATGGTGGCTTCCGGCTCCAGCAGGATGGGAATGCCGTTGCGGATGGGATAGACGCGCTTGCACTCGTTGCACTTCAGGGCATCTTCTCCGCGCAACACCAGCGGCTTGCGGCAGACCGGACAGGCGAGAATTTCCAGCAGGTCGGGCGAAATCATCAGGACACGATTCTACCAGCGTGGGCAAGGTTACCCTGGGTGGGCAAGCAAAGGCCGACAGCCGGTCAACCTGCCGAGACTAATAAGCGCGCAGAGCCTTAGTTACGGCGTGATCTCGAAGATGACACCGCAGCCGCCATAGCACGCTGAGCCGGCGCCGCCGTCCACTGTCGTGCCGTAGAGGTTGCCGCTCGCATCGAAGATCAGGTTACTTTCCGAATATCCCCCGTCGCTGCCTCCAGTGAAGTCGTGAAGGGAATGATTGACGATGCCGGCCATTATGTCCGCGCGCTGTCTCAAGCTAGCATGAGTTCGCCTCGCGTCCGTCAGTGATCTTTCGCGCAGGTTGAAGACTCCGCCGAGCCGATTTGCGAGTCCTGCGCGCCGGTGATCTCGAACACGACACCAAAGCCGTACGCTCCGCCCTCGGACGTTGTGCCGAAAATATTTCCATTGGCGTCGAATAGCAGGCTGCTGACCGGGTAGGCTCCGTCCAGTCCGCCAGTAAAATCGTGAAGAGTGACCGCGTCCCAACCCGCGCATCCATACATATAGAAAACCGAACCGTATTGGTGCGCGCCATCAGCGTACGTGGTGCCGGAAGGACCGATCGCTCCATAGACCAGGTTGGACCACGGACCCGGCCACGGGAGGTTGTAGTTGTTCCCGGGGAAACTATAAAGAAACATCTGACTATTCAGGATGAAAGCGGTACCGCCTCCATTCGTACCTCCGATGCTGGTTGTGCCGATAGTGCCATAGTTACCTTGAGCCACGCCGCCAATAGGATTACTGCCGTCGCTTCCGCCCTGGAAGTTATGGAGCACCGTTTCGATATAGCCGGATCCTGAAGGTGTCAACTCAAACACTGTCCCGCAGGGGCCGTAGAGGCAACTGCCGTCGCCCCCTTGGAAAGTGGTGCCATACAGGTTACCGGCCGAGCCGAGGATTACGCCTCCCAAGGGCCCATTGCCGTCGTAGCCACCGGTGAAGGTGTAAAGTACGTTTTCCCTCCAGCCGCCACCGGAAGGCGTCAACTGGAAGACCATCCCCGCATTTGCGTTCCCACCGTTCCCGGTCGTGCCGTAGATGTTTCCTGACGGGTCAAACACGAGATCACCGAATCCGGGATACGCTCCATCGCTTCCTCCCTGGAACGAATAGAGCACAGTTTCCGTCCAGGCGCCGAAAACGTTAGGTGGAACCGACGGCGGGGGTTTGAGGTTGAAAACTGTGCCACATCCGGAACCTCCGCAGCCGCTGCCTCCGCCATACATGGTTGTTCCAGAGAGACTGCCATTCGGTTCGACAATGACTCTAGCCGCCGGACCAGCCCCGTCATTGCCACCGCGAAATGTATAGAGTGGGATAAAGAGCCAGCTGGGGCCTCTCTTGGACAGGCGGAAAACGGTGCCAGCGTTGCTTTCGCCAGTGGCGCAGACCGCTCCGCAAGTCGTGCCATAGAGATTTCCGGCTGCATCCATGGTCAGGCCGGCGTACGGATTTCTGCCATCGAGTCCTCCGGTGAAGTTATGAAGGACGGTGAAAGTTTGGGCGGGAGCGGACTGGGTCAGAATCAGCATCAGCGAGAACAAGACGACTATGGCGAGCACGGCCGCAGCCGCGCGCGAAATGACTTGGAAAAGCGAGTTGCGGAATTGCTTTTTGCCGTGCATGGGCTTTGCCTCCTTGCCATGTGGCGGAACTGAGACCTGCACAAAGGATGAGCGCACGCGGATGCCGGGGAGAAGAAAGGTCGAGGTTCCTAATGCCTGATCACCGGCGTAACGCTGCCAACGTTTGACCACCGTATCGACATAACGGGAGATCGTGATGTTACCTCGGCTATCTGGAGAGAGCGTCGAAGCCTGCATTCCGTAGCGCCTTGCGTCGCTGTCGCCCCCGCAGGGGGACAGCATATCCCAGCATCTCAATGCTGGCTAAGCAACTTCAGGAAAACGGCTGCAAAGGTACCTGCGACCCGGTATCGGGGTATAGCCTGCTATTTGCGAAGAAAATTCTGGATCATCCCCAACGTGGGCGTTGCAAGCGCCGCATTCACCACGGCACCGTAGACAGCTGCGATGCCGACTCCCCACGAGAACATGTGTTTAATCGGCCGCTGGGGAAGCTTCTGCCACAGCACAGCCGTCACCGAAGTGCCCTCGAAGGTCAGAAGGGGAGCAAAATCTACAAGATATCGTCCAAGAACCCACCCAACAACGCACAGGAGGGAAAATATCACTACAGCGGACCAGTACATGGCGTAAAGCAAGCACGTCGAGGCCTCGTCCAACAAATCGTTGGGAATTAGCCGCCTCCTGAGGAACAATGGCATAAAACAACCGAGCAGTGCGAACGGAGCCACGGGAATTAACCCTACCGTGTCTTCCATCCAAAGAGGTGGTCCCGGTCGTTCCAGCAAAGGATTGATAAACACTGTATGGATGAATGGAAGGTTGGTGTCGACGCGTGGCGCCAGAATCAAGAACTTTTCTGCCGAACGAAAGGCCGCATCTGGATTAAGCTCCAGGCCGTAATAAGTTGAAGCAGGGTTACTGGAAAACTGTGTTAACTGATAGGTGCGCCCAAATTCCATAGGGTCATCGAAGCGCACATAGTTATACCAGCCCAAAACGATGCCGCACGCTGCCATTCCGATCGCCATTGCAATCACAAGTCCAGGGCTGCGTCTTGCCCAGACAGCAATAGCCCCGAGAACGATCCCGCAAACCACCACGAGATGGGGGCGGCAGCCGACAGCTAAACCAAACATCAGGCCGGCGAGCAAAAGCCATTTGCCTGTGGCGCGGCGCACTAAGATCGCCCTTGCCAGCATCAGGAAACCAGCCATGACAAAAAAATAGCCCGCGGCGATAGCGACCCCATAAAAGCTCGGCCTTCGCAAGATCAAGCACACGAGCGACATTGACCCCAGAGACACGATGACCGCGCATTGCAGCCAAAACGGGAGCGCCCATCGATTATGTCCCGCAAGCAAAAAGAACAACGCACAAGAGCTCAAATATCCAGCTATGCAAAAGATCGGCACCGCGGCACGGTTTGACAAATCCAGGCCGGTCACAAGCCTATACGGAACGAACAAGGTGACTACCGGGACGGCGCCAAAATACAGATAGTACCGCCCGTTGTAGAGGGAGGCATCGTGCAGGCGGTACTTCGAGTTTGCTGTAGGGTCATATGGGTCCGGCAACGACAATAGCTCAGGTCGCGGTTGTATTGGCAAACTTGTCTTTCCCTGAAGAAAGCCCCTTGCCAGCAGAACGTATAGCTCCGGCGAGTATTGCCCCCGGGGTATGGATAAGAAGAGGTAAGACAAGCTGATGCCAAAAAGGATCAGCCCGATTACAAATCTCTTGCCGCGCATGAGCCGTCCTCCTTAGAACTGATCTTCCCTAGCCCGAACTTCCGTGAACACGGCTAGTGGTTTGAAGGACATGTTCGCTGAGACCTCGCCGCGCTGGAGCGAGGAAGTGGGTGAACCAGGGCCGGAGAAACTCCTACCGATACACCCACCAGAATTGCACGCTGCGGCGGACATTCTGTCAGTGACCGCTAGCTCACCCCAAAGTGATAAGCAGGAAAAATGGGAATAGCGATCCGCGAGCGGAAATAGCGGATAGCGAACCACGAAAAGCGGCCCCTCTCCGCGATAAACTAAAGGTTCATCTTCCGTGCAAGGGGAACCTATGTCAGCCATCATTCTCGACGGTACCAAGATCGCGGCGCAGATCAAATCCGAAGTCGGCGAAGAGGTGAAGGAACTCACTGCGGCGGGGCTTCGTCCCGGCTTGGCAGTGGTGCTCGTGGGGCACAATCCGGCGTCGGAGATTTACGTCCGCAACAAGGTGAAGAGCTGCGAGCAGTTGGGCATCTACAGCGAGAAGCACACGCCCGCCGACAGCGTGACCACCGAGGAACTCCTGGCCCTGGTCGGGGACCTCAATCGCCGCGACGAGATCGATGGCATCCTGGTGCAACTGCCGCTGCCCGCGCAGGTGGACGCCAAGAAGGTGTTGCTGGCGGTCTCGCCGGAGAAAGACGTTGACGGCTTCCATCCCATGAACGTTGGCTATCTTTCGACGCAACGCCCCGGGCTGGTGCCGTGCACGCCCGCCGGCATCATGGAAATCCTGAAGCGCAGCAATGTCCCAATCGCTGGCGCTGAGGCTGTAGTCGTCGGTCGCAGCGACATCGTCGGCAAGCCCGTCGCGATGTTGCTGCTCAACGGCAACGCCACAGTTACCGTGTGTCATTCCAAGACCCGCGATCTGCCGGCAGTGTCTCGCCGGGCCGACATCCTGGTCGCTGCTATCGGCAAAGCGGGAATGATTACGCCTGACTTCGTGAAGCCGGGAGCCACGGTGATTGATGTCGGCATGAACACAGTCACCGATCCTGCCGAGTTCCGGGAATTCTTTGCTGGGAACGAAAAGCGCGAGAAAGATTTCGCCGCCAAAGGTTCAACGCTGATGGGCGATGTTCATCCCAAAGTCGGCGAAGTTGCCGGCGCGATGACGCCCGTTCCCGGCGGGGTGGGCCCGCTCACCATCGCCATGCTGATGAGTAATACGGTGAAGGCTGCCAAGCTGCGCCGCGGCCATAAGGTCGGCACGGTATTAGCGCAATAGGTTGCGCTATTATTCAGACTTGGCGTGGTTATATCCGATTTTGTCAAGGCAAGGCCGGCCTTCAGACCGGCGTCCACCTGCGTGGAATTATGGTCTTAAGGAGAAGCCCATGGGTTACTTAAAGTTGTCCCAGGCTAGTTTGCTGTTCCTTCTTGCCGCAATAGTTGTCGGCGGCGCGAGTGGCCTGGCTTTTGCTGCCGGCCCGCAAGCCGCTGCCACCGCGGTCAATCCCGACAAACCCTTTGTGGCCGAGTATTACTACAAAGCCAAGTGGGGATATGCGGATGAATTCATCGCGTTGTTTAAGAGGAACCACTATCCGCTGCTGAAAAAAGAGATAGAACTCGGACGCATTCTGAAAGTGACCGCAACCCAGCCTCGTTATCATGCTACCGAGGATGGACGCTGGGACTATCGCGTGACTATCGTCTTTAAGAACGCGGCCATCGCCAACGACGACTTCGACAGCGCGCCCATCCTCAAGCAGCTCTTTCCCGATCAGGAGACTTATAAGCGCGAGGAGAAGAGACGCTTCGAGATACTGGACGGTCACTGGGACGTGCCTATAAAGGATGTCGATCTGGACGCGCACTAACCTAGGTCGAACTATTAAGGTCCTTGCGCAGCCAGGTTCCATCCTGCGGCATTGCATCCGCGGGGGCTCGAACTCTTTGCGCCGCATTCTTGAGACCCACTAGCTAGACCACCGCCTGAAGGGAGCGCGCCGGCCTGCAACCCGCGACACCCTACTCCGCTTTAAGTCTGATCCCGGGACATAACTCTGCTGTTGTCCGAGCGTATAATTAAGTTACATCTTCATACGCACGTCCTCCCGCCAAAAGGGTTGGTTCATTTGCGCATCCGGATGCGGCGATTTTCGCCCATGAGGGAGCTCTATGAATCCACGCCCACGGCAGGGGTATCGAAATCGTGTCCTCGCCGCCCTGCCGAAAGCTGAAATCAATCGCCTGAAACCTCATCTCTCTCCGGTGGTTCTGGAGCAGGAACAGACCCTGCTCGACGGACAGGCGCCCTATGCCTACTTCCTGGAAGACGGAATCGCTTCCGTGGTGGTGACCCTGAAGAATGGCGACACGGTCGAGGTCGGCATCATTGGGATCGACGGCGTGGTTGGGCTTCCTATTTTATTGGGCACTGAAAATGGTCCCGGGCGGACATTCATTCAGATTGCAGGCTCCGGTTATCGCGTAGAAGCCAGTGTCCTCAAAGAGGCATTTGAGCGCCCTGGCGAGTTGCGCCGCCATGTCCTAAGATACATGCAGGGTTTCCTGGTGCAATCGGCCCAAACGGCCGCCTGCAACCGGCTGCACAATATTGAGCAGCGGCTTGCCCGCCGGCTCTTGTCCTGTCACGATCGGGTGGAATCAGACCAACTCCGGTTGACGCATGATTTTCTCGGACAAACGCTGGGTGCACCGCGTACCACCGTGACCTTGGCGGCCGGACTCCTCCAGCGCGCCGGGATGATTGATTACTCACGCGGCGTGGTCACCGTCAAGAATCGCGCCGAACTAGAGCAGGCTTCCTGCGAGTGCTATGGCATCGTGCGGGATGAATTTCTGCGGCTTTCCCTGCTTTAAGCCGAGCTTGCCGGCCGGCGATCTTTTCTAGACCCCGCCATCCTTAACTGCCTTTTTTCTTCGGGACCTTGACGCCCTTCTTGCGTGCTTCGGAAAGGCCTATCGCAATTGCCTGTTGGCGGCTCTTGACCGCTCCCCCCTTGCCGGCCTTGCCGGAGCGGAGGGTGCCTTTTTTCTTGCGACGCATCGCACTGGCGACGGCCTTGCCTGCCGCCTTGCCATATTTCCGGCCAGTGGCTTTCTTGCGCGAACCGGAACTCTTCTTAGCGGGCATACGATTCTCCCAACTATCTAAGAGGCTGAACTCGGCTTACGAGTTGTGCGCAGGCGAAATCGCAGGCTGGTTTCGCGGGCCCGTTCTTGCCTAGGCCCAGTTGGGCCGCTCCGATGGCCGCTGCCGCGCAGCGGAAGACGGCGCCGGTTCACGGCGATGGAGGCGTCTCCCCCGTCGGCTGTTGCCCTTCGATAATGCTAATGGTCAAAGCTCCGCATTCATGGCAAAAGGATGAGGCCTGCACCAGCGTTCCCTGCGAAAGGCTGAATTCATAGTCCTTCCCCGTCACTACCGAAGGCAGGGACAACCCGCAGGTGGGGGCCCGCAAGGTCTTGACGCTGCCTCCCGTCATGTTGGCCAGCTCACCGGCCGCGTCGCGGACATCTTGGGGAGAGAGCTCGGTGGCATCCACACCCATGAGATTGGCGCAGACCCGGCGGGCCAGCTCCAGGTCCATATCCAGCTGTACTGCGCCTTGCCAGTCACCGACAATCTGCACGGCCGAGGTGATGTACCCGGTGGCTTTGTCGGGCGCAATCAATGCCGGGGAAGGCACCAGCTGCATACCTGCCATCGCGCCGAATATCTCATCGATTACGGCTGCCAGTTCTTCGCTGCTGATTTGAGCAATCATGACTTTTCCGGTCCTTTAAGTTTGTAGCAAACAAACTTTTCCGTTTGCACTCGCTGGAACCCGTCATCCAGGTTCAAAGTGGTTTCGGCGCAGCCCATGAAGAGGTATCCGCCAGGACGTAGCAATCGGCGCACCCGGCCTAGGATTCCCTTCCGGGTCTCCACGTCGAAATAGATCAGCACATTGCGCAGAAAAACAATGTCAGCCGGCGGGATGGTGTCTCCCCACGGCTCGGCCAGGTTCAAAAACCGGAACGTCACCATGGCGAGGATTTCAGGCTTGAGCTGCCAGTGCAGCCCCTGTTGCACAAAGTACTTGGTCAACAGCTTTGCCGACAGGCCGCGGTTCACCTCCATCTGCCGGTACGATCCGGCCCGGGCGCGGTCCAGGATGGTGGTGCAGAAATCGGTGCCCAGAATGGAAAACTTCCAGCCCGGGAGGTTGAAGTTCTCGCGGATCGACATGGCAACGCTGTAGGGCTCCTGGCCGCTGGAACAAGCGGCACTCCAAATCGAGATCTGGCGCTCGGTTTCGCGCCGCTTCATTAACTCCGGAACCACCAGTCCGGTCAGCGCGGTAAACGGATTACCGTCGCGAAAAAACCAGGTTTCATTGTTGGTCATCGCATCCAGCACCTTGCGATGTAGTCCACTGAACGCCTGGCGACGAAGTACCCTCAGAAACTCCTGCAGGGAAGCGCAGCCCTGTTCGCTGACCAGCGTCGCCAAACGGGTTTCCGCCAGATATTCCTTGCCGGGATCGATCACGATCGCACAGTGGGTCTTCACCAGGTGCCGCAGATATTCGAAGTCAACCGGGGCCAGGCTCATCGCGCCACCAGCGCGGCAGAATTTTGCCGGATCGATACGGGCCGGAAGGCGGTCACCCGCCGGACGATGGCGTCGCCGATCTCGGCGAGGGGAAGGATAGCGTCGGCCAATCCAGCCTTGGCAACAAAGCCAGGCATGCCCCAGACCACCGAAGTGGCTTCGTCTTGGACCATGATGGAAGCCCCCAGGTCGGCCAGCGCTTCGCAACCCCGCAACCCGTCCTGCCCCATGCCGGTAAGCACTACCGCCAAAACCCGGCTGGAAAAAACCTGGGCGGCAGAACGGAACAATACGTCGGCCGAGGGACGGCAGGAGTTCTCCGCCGGACCTTGGGTGATCTGCAGCCGGGTCTCCCCCCGGTCGCGTGCGACCGCCAGGTGATGGTCGCCCGGGGCCACCCGTATGCTCCCCGAACTGGCCAGTTCCCCGGGTGCCGCCTCTTCCACCGGTAGCGGACACAGCACGGTCAGTCGCTGGGCCAGAAAGCGGGTGAAGGCCGGAGGCATGTGCTGCACGATGAGCACGGGCACGGGAAAGCTGGATGGGATCTTGGGCAGTACGGTAGCCAGCGCGTTGGGACCGCCGGTGGAGCTGCCAATGACCACCACCTCGATCCGTTCGAACTGGTTCGCCCGGCGCAGCAAAGGTTGTCTCGCCGTGGCCGGGCCCTGCACTCCCGCGGGCGGGCGGATACGGCACAGGGCTTTGATCTTGGGGAGAAGAGCTTCCCGTATTCGCTCCCGGGCGGCGTCGAAGCTGCCGGCATTGATCGGCTTGGCCACGTAGTCGCTGGCCCCCAGCGCCAGCGAATCGATGGTGGCTTCGGCCCCTCTATCGGTCAGCGTGCTGAACATGATGACCGGTTGCAGACGGCGCGCCGCGCGCATGGCTTTCAACGTGGCCAAGCCGTCCATCACCGGCATCTCGACGTCCAGAGTAACGATGTCAGGCGAGACCTGGTCGAACATCGCCATCGCGATCTGGCCGTTGGCCGCGTAGCCGGCCACTTCCAGTTCGGCATCGGAGGAGATTGCGTCGGACAGGATACGGCGCATTGCCACCGAGTCGTCCACCACCAGGACCCTGATCTTGCGATGCATACTCACAGACCCACCAGCCGCAGCTTGTCCGCTACTACGTCGGGAGTGAAGGGCTTCATGATGTATTCGTCGGCGCCTGCCGCCAATGCATTAGACATCTCGCCCAGGGCGGTTTCCGTGGTCACCATGACCACTTTGGTCGGCCCGTATTTGGCGTCTCCGCGGATGTGCTGCAGCAGCTCGAAACCATCCATTCCGGGCATGTTCCAATCGATCAGCATCAGGTCAACCGGGTCGATGTGCTGTAAGACCTGCAGTGCGTCCAGCCCGTCCCTGGCCTCCACCACTTCAAACTGCTGCTTCTTGAGTATTATTCGAAGCACCGCTCTCATCGCAGAAGAATCATCGACGACAAGTGCACGCATCCGAAACTCCTTTCCACACCGCACCGGCTGACGATCTGGCAAGGTGTCCGCCGGGGGATCCCGGCGGACACCGTTGGATTGCGGTTCAGTATTTGAATTGCGCGATCAGACCCTGCAACTCGGCCGACATGCGCTCCAGCGACTGCGCCGACTTCTGGGTGTCGGTGGCGCCGGCTGTGGTACTGCGTGCCGCCTCCGCCACCCCGCCGATATTGCGCGTGATGTCGGTGCTGCCGTGGGCGGCTTCGGCCAGGTTGCGGCTGATCTCATTGGTGGTGGCACTCTGCTCCTCCACCGCGCTGGCAATGGTGTTCTGGATATCGTTGATTTGCACGATCACGCTGCTGATCTGGCCAATGGCCGCCACCGCGCCCTTGGTGTCGCCTTGGATGGCCTCGATCTTGCGACTGATGTCCTCGGTGGCCTTGGCCGTCTCCTTGGCCAATTCCTTGACCTCGTTGGCCACCACCGCGAACCCCTTGCCGGCTTCGCCCGCCCGCGCCGCCTCGATGGTGGCGTTCAGGGCCAGCAGATTGGTCTGCTGCGCGATCGAAGTGATCACCTTGATCACCTGCCCGATCTCGGCGCTGCTCTGCCCCAGCTTGCCGATGGTCTCGTTGGTCGCCTCGGCGGTCTTCACCGCCGCCGTCGCCACCCGCGTGGCATCGGCGGTGTTCTTGGCGATCTCCTTGATGCTGGCGCCCATCTCGTCGGCTCCGGTGGCTACGGTTTGCACGTTGGCGGCAACTTGCTCCGAAGCCGCCGAGACCACGTTGGCCTGGGTGGCGGTCTCGTCCGCGCTGGCGCTCATCTGCTGGCTGACTTTGTTAAGTTCCTCGGCCGCCGATACCAGGGCGTTGGCATTGGTCCCGATCTGCTGCATGGCGCTGCGCACCTGCGTGCCCAGGGTGTTCACGGTAGTCTTTAAGCGGTTGAAATCGCCGGCATACTCGCTGACGATCTGCACCGTGAGGTCGCCACCGGCCATCTTGTCGAGTACCTGGCCAACTTCGGTCAGCGGCCCGATCACGGCGTCCAGGGTGGCATTCACTCCGGCGACGATTTTGCCGAAGTCGCCGTCGTGCTGGCTGGCGTCGGCGCGGGTGGTCAGTTTGCCCTCGATCGCTGCCTTGACCAGCATGTTGGCGTCGGTAACCATGCCGCCGATGGCGTCGATGCAGGTATTCAGGTTGTTCTTGATGAGGTTGAAGTCGCCATTATAATTATCGGTGATCTTGGCGGGAAT
>PMWW01000141.1 GCA_003165795.1 Acidobacteriaceae bacterium | reverse complement strand
CGGATGATCTTGCCGAACTGGCTGATCACCATCACCTCTGACTTCTCGTTCACCAGCATGATCGATACCACCTTGCCGTTGCGCGCGGTGCTCTTAAGGTTGATGATGCCCTTGCCCCCGCGCGAGGTAAGACGGTACTCGTCCACGTCGGTGCGCTTGCCGTAGCCTTGCTCAGTGACGGAGAGAATGAGGTTCGACTGATCTGCCTCATCCTTGATCTTCTTTCGTTCTTTCGGCGTGACCGCCATGCCGACAATGTAGTCGCCGCGCTCCAGATCCATGCCGCGCACGCCGTAGGCCGGGCGTCCCATGGAGCGGACTTTCTCCTCGTCAAAGCGAATTGCCTTGCCGTCATGCGTCGCGAGAAACACGATTTGATTGCCATCGGTGCAGCTTGCCGCGACCAATTCGTCTTCGCTCTCGATGCCGATGGCGATGATGCCGAACGACCTCACATTGCTGAAGTCCTTTAGCGCCGTCTTCTTCACCGTTCCGCTGCGCGTGGCGAAGAAGACAAACTTGCCTTCTTCTTCAAGATCGCGCACCGTCAGCAGCGCGCGCACGTTTTCGCCCGGCTGCAATGAAACCAGGTTGGCAATGGCCTTGCCTTTGCCGGCAGCGCTCAACTCGGGGATCTCGTAGACCTTGAGCCAGTAGACGCGTCCGGTATTGGTGAAGACCAGCATGTAGTCGTGCGTAGAGGCAACGAACAGGCGCTCGACGAAATCCTCTTCGCGCGTGCTCATGCCTTTGCGGCCAGTGCCTCCGCGGCGTTGCTGGCGATAGGTCGAGATGGGGGTGCGCTTCAGGTAACCCGAGTGACTCAACGTCACCGCGACCTGCTCGTCGGCGATCAGGTCTTCCAGGCTCAGCTCGGCGGCTTCGTCCTGGATGATGGTGCGGCGCTCGTCGCCATACTTCTTCTTGACCTCTTCCAGTTCCTTGATGATGACGCCGCGCAGCTTTTTCTCGCTGGCCAGAATCGATTCGTACTCGGCGATGCGGCCGCGAACTTCCGCTAACTCCTTCAGGATTTCGTCGATCGAGAGCCGAGTCAGGCGGTGTAATTGCAATTCAAGAATGGCGTCGGCTTGCACCGCATCGAAGGGACGCGTGAGCGTAGTCGGCACCACGCCCTTCAGAGCGGCCTGCTTGTTTTGCGCTCCCTTGCCTTCCGAGACAGTTACTGTCTTGCCAGAGAAATACTCGACGAGGTTGGTCCGAGCTTCGGCGCGGTTCTCGCTGCCACGAATAATGCGGATCACGTCGTCGACGCGATCCAGAGCGACCTGGTAGCCTTCCAAGACATGCTCGCGCTCGCGAGCTTTCATCAGC
Source organism: Acidobacteriaceae bacterium (assembly GCA_003165795.1). Taxonomy (GTDB): domain Bacteria; phylum Acidobacteriota; class Terriglobia; order Terriglobales; family Acidobacteriaceae; genus Bog-257. The sequence goes on along the minus strand of PMWW01000141.1, from coordinate 25,503 downwards.
AAGTAGGCTGTGCGCCGCCGCACCACGTCGATGCGGTGATCGACGAAGTGTTGGACGGCTTGCACCAGGCCCATCTCTTTGGGCTGGCTGTTGACCACGGCCAGGAAGATCATGCTGAAGCTTTCCTGCATCGAGGTGTGCTTGAAGAGCTGGTTGAGCACGATCTGCGGTTCGCAACCGCGCTTCAGCTCGATGACGATACGCATGCCGTCGCGGTCGCTCTCNNTCGCGCACGTCGCTGATCTCGTCGATGACCTTGTTGTTTACCAGCTCGGCAATGTGTTTAATCAGGTTCGACTTGTTCACCTGGTACGGAATCTCGGTGACGATGATCGCGTCTTTGTCCTTAGTGACGTGCTCGATGGCGGCCTTGGCGCGCATCATAAAGCGGCCTCGTCCGGTGCGATAGGCCTCGGCGATGCCGCTGCGGCCGTGAATGAATCCGCCGGTGGGAAAGTCCGGTCCTTGCACGAACTTCAGCATGTCGGCCAGGGTGGCGTGCGGATTGTTTACCAACGTAATGCAGGCATCGACGATCTCGGTGAGATTGTGCGGCGGGATGTTGGTAGCCATGCCGACCGCAATGCCATTCGAACCGTTCACCAACAGATTCGGAATTCTTGTGGGGAGCACCACCGGCTCGACCGTGGTGTCATCGAAATTGGCAACGAAGTCGACGGTGTCTTTATCGATGTCGGCCAGCAACTCCTCGGCAATCTCGGTCAGGCGCGACTCGGTGTACCGGTAGGCCGCTGGAGGGTCGCCGTCAACCGAGCCAAAGTTTCCCTGCCCATCGATCAGCGGGTAGCGCAGGCTCCAGGGCTGAGCCAGGCGGACCATCGCGTCATAGACGGCGCTATCGCCATGAGGGTGATACTTCTTCAAACACTCGCCGACGACGCCGGCGCACTTCATGTGCTTGCGATTGTGCAGCACTCCCATGTCATGCATGGCGTACAGAATGCGACGATGCACCGGCTTGAGGCCGTCGCGTATGTCAGGCAGCGCGCGCCCGATAATGACCGACATCGAATAGTCGAGATACGAACGCCGCATCTCGTCTTCAATGTTGACGGGCTGCACATTGCCGGCGCCGGGGCCGATGTTGCCGAGGGGTAATTGCTGGTTTGGATCGTCTGCCATGTTTAGCCATCAGCCGTCAGCTATCAGCTGTCGGTTCCTTCCTAAGAACTTCGGGCGCGATCGAAAGGATGCTGAGAACCGCTGCGTGCTCGATTGCAGGCGCAAATTCGGCCCCGACGGGCTCTCTCGGGAGCTCGTCGGAGTGCTCGCAAGTCATTGCAAAATCAGGAGATTGCCCTGTTTAGAAGCACATTTGATTATAGCATGTGAAAGTCAGCTTCGAAGCCTACTCTAGGCCCGATTTTGCCTCATACAACATCGCGAACGCGGGCTCCAGACAGCGACCAGAACAGCTTCCCGGGAGGAGTCGGCTGGAACGGAAAACAGGTTACGGCATTGCTGAGGCGACATTGGCGGGGGCCGTTATATGCTCGTCTGGCGTGGCGCTTTGCGGAACGGTCGAGTTTCTCTTTTGCGCCGGCCACGCAGGAACTTTAAACTCTAGACCACGGTCGTCATTAGCATTGATGGTCGCGGGGAGATCGAGGTCGGCCAGCGCAATCTTCTTGCGGCCCATATCGAAGACGTACACGGAATCGCCCATAATGGCGTAGTTGGTCACTTCCTGCTGATGACCATCGCGGAAGATCAACACGGTAGGCTCACCCGGCTTGGCATCAACTGCGGGATCGGGCGGCGGCAGCGTGGGCGGAGCAGCATAAGCCTGTTGATCGGGACCATCGTACACCCCGTTATACGGCCTTGACGGAGGCTGTTCGACTAGGATGTGCGGATTCTGATCAGGACCGAGTGGAGGTCCGGAGTAAAGGTCAGGTCCGTCGCCCCCGCCCACATAGTCATACCCGTAGGCACCGGCATCGCTCAGCGGGTAATAGTACGGAACCGCGTAGCCCCAGCCTCCGCTCTTGTAGCCACGACCGCCGTGGCGCCCGTTGAAATAAGGGCCGTTATGATATTGATAACCGTAGTTCGGGATGGAGGTCACGCTGGGAAGAGGCGGCGGCATGTAGTGTCCGCCGATCGAGGTCACACTGGGAGGAGGCGCCAGAAAATGGCCACCAACCTGGTTGGTGGAGGGCGGCGCGCCAGCGACCTGCGCCACCGACGGCAATGCTGCCGCCAGGACGAGAACCGCCCCAAACGTCAGGATTGCTCTCTTGCTCACCCCTGCCCTTACGAATTGGCTCGCGCCTCGCATGGCCCTCACAGTTTATTCCAACCCATTGGATGCCGCAAAGTTTTTATCGGCTTCGAGAAGTTAGATTGAGTAGGCCGTAAACGTCAATCATGGCGTTGGCGATGAGCACGCCGAAGATGACGGCGTTGGCAGCCAATGCATATTGGCTCTCCAGCAGGTCGGCCGAGACGCCGGCCATGAACAACAGCAGAAACGGCAATGCCAGGAAGAGGAAGGTAAAGGCCGAAAAGTGCATGCGCAGCGCGCAGGTAAACACCAGGACGCCGACGAGCAAGGGCGCTGCCGTTCCGAAAAAACGGGTCCGCTTCCAAACCACGAACGTGGCCAGAGTAACGGCCATCAGGAACAAGAGGCCCAAGCCGTTTTGCAGAAAAAAGCTCGCCAGCAGAGACGACATGCCGGGCTGGAAGAATTTAGGCGAGGCGACCTCCAGCCAGTCGGCGCTGTGCAGTGCCTTGGCGAACACTACTGGGCGAAAGCCGTAGAACGCTGACAGAAGAATAAGTCCTGTCGCGCACGCCGCCGCGAAAATTGTCAGCGCGGCCCAAGGCCGCACATGTCCCACCCACAGCATGAAGAGCAACGCCGGAAGCAACAATACCCAAAAGGAAAATTGCGCGCCGACACAGATCGCGATAGACAGTCCGAGCAGCAGAATGCGGCGCCAGTTCCACAGCACAACTTCGCGCGGAGCATAAAGCGTGTGCGCTACCGCGATGCTGGTGAAAATCAGACCAAAGCCCCCCCAGGCGCCGACAATGGCCGGTCCAATCTGGCTGGCCGAGCCCACCGCGATCGGCGAAAAGCAGTAAAGGCCGAGGGCCACGTAGCCGCCGATATTGCCATAGAGACGGCGGGCGACGTACCAGAGCGAGGCGCCCAGCAGCAAGCCCACCACCAGGAACGGCAGCCGCATGGCAAAGCGATAGTCGTTGAGCCGTGAGACGTGCTTCTCCGCGCCGCTGGCCCGGGCGGCGATGCCGGCCACGAGCGGCACCAGCGCACTGTGCTCGGTTGAATTTGCGTTGGCGAATCCTTCGAGATGCAGCAGTCCGGCCTCGATGTACACGCCCTCCACCGCCTTGAGCGGCTCGTGGGCAATGAACCAGACACATTGCAAAGCGAAGGCAAAAAGCAGAACCAGCGCGACCAACTGTGGAGTACCAATACGCGATTGGATAGCGGAAATGGACATGAACCTTTTGTTGTAACACGGCGGCGGGGAGGGAGGCTAAACCGCAGGTGACAGAAGAATACGAACAGCAAATGGATACGTGCGCCGCACACCACTTGGAAGCTGTCATCCCGACCGAGGACTTCAGTCCGAGCGGAGGGATCTGCGGTTCCTGTTGGACCAATAGCGGCTGAACTGGGGTAACAGGCCATACTGCCGTTGAAGCTTATTTTCCGAAATCGAATTCTCTGAACGCCAAGGATTCCATCATGCTGTCCTCGGATCCGAAGAGCGAGAATGCATTCAGATTGAATTCATCTAGCAGTCTAAGGACTTTTGCTCGTTCTGTTGTGGGTAAGGTGAATTTCCAGCAGATGCCCTGCTGGCGAGGCTTTCTATCAAATATGTTGTCGTATTCCTCAAATCTGCATTCAGTATCGAAGGTGACGCAAAGGGTGTATTCGCCCTGTTGCAAGACATGTCTGCGGTGGGCCCTTACGTAGGGTCCATAGCGATGGAGCACGCGCATCTGATTTCCCGAGACTTTATTGGCAATTTCTGAAAAGACGAAGATAGAAACTCTTTGGCTCGAATCCTCGGTCGCCTTGTTGAATGCGAAGAAGGCAGCGATGTATGGAGATCTCGTCCAGTCGAGAAGCGGCGAAGGAAATCCGTGATGCCTCAAATATGCCATGTAGGCATAGCCGGGACACCTTCCACTACAGAGTTCTGAACTAAACGCATAGAAATCTTGCAGGGATTTCTCGACCTCGGGGTAGCTTGGAATTATCCAGTCGGAGCCCACCAAAGTCTCAATGTGCGGTCGAATTCTTGAAATAATGCGATAGTAGTCCTTGAAGAGAGTTCGTTTTTGCTTCCTATCGAGCGTCGTCCTGAGTGACCAACAGGAGTTTTCCTGGCCACGAAAAAGCAAGGACGAGTCCCGAAACCGGGCCGTCTTGTCGGGTTCTTTTCGTAAATGGTTCAACTCCGCCACGAATTCTTCCCAAGTGTTGACATTCCGTTCTTCCATGCAAGTGAGGTCTCGCCTGTCGCCGCTCTCCGTTGTCTAGTCCCGCCTCGCCAAGACCGCAGATCCCTCCGCTCGGACTGAAGTCCTCGGTCGGGATGACAAACCAGGGAGGAAGTTATCTAGATATCCAGGTTCTTCACTTCCAGCGCATTGTCTTCGATGAACTTGCGGCGGGCCTCGACGTCTTCGCCCATCAGCGTGGTGAAGATGGTTTCGGTCTCGGTCAGATCTTCCAGCTTCACCGACAGCAGAGTGCGCCGCTCGGGATCCATGGTGGTTTCCCAAAGTTGCTGCGAGCTCATCTCCCCCAGACCTTTGTAGCGCTGGATGGTGTAGTCCTTGCGGCCTTCGTTGAGCACGTAATCGAAGAGTTCGCGCGGCGAGCTCTTCTCGACCGTCTCCTCGGTTTTGCGTTTCGATGCCTTGGGGTTCTTCTGCTCGAGCTTGTCCTGATCGGCGCGTTCAGCGTCGCTCAGTTCCTCCTTGCCGTTCGAGCCCGAGCCAGCCTCTTTCTTCACCGTTTCGATGAAGTACGGCGGCTGCATGTATTGCTCGATCAGTTTGTACTTCGACATCATCTGACGATACTCGGGTGTGGAAGCCAATTCCCAATTGATGACGTGCTCGGCGCCTTGCGAGTTGACGAAGGTACACTCCCACAGGCTGTGCTCTTCCTCAAAGCGCAGTTCCACTGACTTGATGTCGCGCTCCTTCTTGATCGCCTGCAGCGACTTTTCCAAGGCGGCAATCTTGGTTGAAGGAATCTTGCTGTCGCCCTCGAAGTCGGTGCGCTTGGTCAGGTCGGCCTTGGGTAGCTGCTCAGTGATCTTCTCGTCGCGAATGCGCTTGTTCACCTTGTCGAAGAAGCCGATGAAGTCATTCAGCGTGGTCATGAACTTGGTCAGCGGAGCGCCTTCCAACGCCGCCGCGCCTTCTCCGTAGCGCACCACGATGCCATCGGCGGCGCGCTTTACCATCACGCGCACAAACTCGGCGTCATTCTTGATGTACTGCTCGAACTTGCCCTTCTTGATGCGATAAAGCGGCGGCTGCGCAATGTAAACGTTGCCTCGCTGGATCAGCTCCTGCATGTGACGGAAGAAGAACGTGAGCAGCAAGGTACGAATGTGCGAGCCATCCACGTCGGCGTCGGTCATCAGGATGATTTTTCCGTAGCGTAGTTTCGAAGCGTCGAAATCGTCCTTGCCAATGCCGGTGCCCAGCGCCGTGATCATGGCGCGAATTTCTTCGTGACCCAGCATCTTGTCGTAACGCGCCTTCTCCACGTTGAGTATCTTGCCCTTCAACGGGAGAATGGCCTGGAAGCGGCGGTCGCGTCCCTGCTTAGCGGTGCCACCTGCGCTCTCGCCCTCGACTAAGTACACTTCGCAGCGTTCCGGCTGACGCTCGGAACAGTCCGCCAGTTTGCCTGGCAGCCCTCCGCCGTCGAGCGCTCCCTTGCGGCGCGTGAGATCGCGCGCCTTGCGGGCAGCTTCGCGGGCCCGAGACGCCTCAATCGCCTTGTTGATGATCTTCCTGGCGACCGGCGGATTCTGATCGAAGAACGCGCCCAAGCGCTCGTTGACGAACGCCTGCACTGTCCCCGCAATATCCGAGTTGAGCTTGCCTTTGGTCTGACCTTCGAACTGCGGCTGCGGCAATTTCACGCTGACCACGGCCACCAGTCCTTCGCGAACGTCGTCGCCGCTCAGATTTTCTTTCACGTCCTTGAACAGCCCCAGCTGCTGGCCGGCGTAGTTGATGGTGCGGGTGAGCGAGGTGCGAAAGCCCGAAAGGTGCGAGCCGCCGTCAACCGTGTTGATGTTGTTGGCAAAGCTGAACACCGTCTCGGAATAGCCGTCGTTGTACTGCAGCGCGATCTCCATGTTCACGCCATCGCGCTCGGCTTCCATATAGATGGGCTTATCATGCAGTACGCTCTTGCCGCGGTTCAGGTGCTTGATGAACTCGCCGATGCCGCCGTTGTATTTGAACTCCGTGCGCTTGGGCTCGCCGGTCTTCTGATCGGTAGTGCGCTCGTCGGTCAAGGTGATCAGCAGTCCCTTATTGAGGAACGCCATCTCGCGCAGGCGCTGCGCCAGCGTGTCGTAGTTGTATTCGCTGACGGTGAAGATTTCGGTGTCGGGCAGGAAGTGGACCTTGGTACCGCGCTTCTTGGTCGTGCCCGTTTTCTTCAGCTTGGAGGTTGGCTCGCCCTTGGAATAGGTCTGCTCCCACACCGAGCCGTCGCGCCAGATCTCCAGCTCCAGCAGATGGCTGAGCGCGTTCACGCAGGAAACACCGACGCCATGCAGTCCGCCTGAAACCTTGTAAGTCGAGGTATCGAATTTTCCTCCGGCGTGCAGCACGGTCATCACGACCTGCGCCGCAGGCAGGCGTTCGCCATCAACATCCATCTCGTCGGTAGGAATGCCGCGACCGTTATCGACTACGGTGATGGAGTTGTCGATGTGAATGGTGACATCGACGCGATCGGCGAATCCAGCCAAGGCTTCGTCCACCGAGTTGTCGACCACTTCGTAGACGAGGTGATGCAGACCCATCTCGCCGGTCGATCCGATGTACATGGCAGGGCGTTTGCGCACCGCTTCCATGCCCCCAAGCACCTTGATGGAATCCGCGGTGTAGTCTCCATCGGACGTGCCGTTGCCGTTCTTCTGCGGCTCTTGTGGAGCAATGGCCTGTTCTAAACTTTCAAAATAAGATCGTCCTGCAGCGGCAACCTTAATCTGGAACCCATTCTGGTGAAAAAACTTCTCTTTGCCTTCTGTAAAGACGACGTGCTGGCTCGCCGCTGGATCCCACTTGCGTAATTCGATGTATTTCTGCGACCACAAGCCCTTCAGAAGATCAGTAAGCTTGGCATCGTATGAGCCCACGACATTTCCGAGATCGCCTAACGTGGTTGCCCGCCACTGACCACAACCGGCACTCTCGACGTACCTATAAATCTCTAATGCCGTTCTGTCTGAGTCCGACACATAGGTTTTGTTTTGCTGCTCGGCGCACTTAGTGCCTTGGGCACTCGCCGCAGCGGCAGTCTGGGAATCTTTCGCGGCCATCCTGCTCCATTCGTTTGGCAACGCCGATAGCGAGTGAGTTGCCGGTTCCTTGCGCAGGTCGCGAGCGAGCCAGGAGTAACCTTCTCGGCACTCCATATTTACTAGGGATTTTAACGGTTTCAGCGCCCAACAACCCAAACTGATTATAGCACGGAAGCAGGCCGGACTAGAGGGCCAATAGACAGCGTAAATATTTAGGAATCAGTGGTTTGGACAGGATATGGAGGAACTCAACCTGGACCTCGCCAGGAATCCGGAAGGGGGTGTGGCAATCTCCATCAACCTAGTTACTCCTCGGTAATATCTAAGGCCCATAGCAGAGATCACATTAAGCTAACGGCTGCGTGCAGAAGCCGCAGCGTCGCGCCTCGACAGGAATGTCGCTGTGGCATTCGGGACATTTCTTTTTGTCGGGCAGGGCTTGCGTCTCGAATCTTTTCATCAGATGGTTCACCGGTAGTACCACAAAGTAGTACACTGCGGCGGCGATCAAAAGGAATGAGATGATCGCGTTAACGAAGTCGCCGTAAAGGAATCTTGAACCGTGTAATTCGAAGGCAAAGCCGGAAAAGTCCGGCTTTTTGACCAGCGCCGCGATGAGCGGGGTGAGCAGGTCCTTCACGAACGCGGTGACCACCGTGCCAAAGGCGGCGCCGATAACCACACCGACTGCCAGGTCGACTACGTTGCCACGTAGAACAAAATCGCGAAAGCCTTTGAGCATATGGGACCCTCCTCGACGCCGGAATCAGCCTAACTGCCCGGCGGGCGAATGTCTACGCCAGTGTCACCGTCGCGTCTGAGCAGTATCGTCGTTTGCCCGGGGAAATCGCAACCTGAATTTCATCTCTCCGCGAGCCAGTCTCTAACCGGTCCCTGGCTGAGATAGCAAATTGCAACGACGCCCCGTGGGCCCTCCTGAATCGGCGAGTCCGGATTCAGCGAAAGCATGGGCCACGATGGTAGCGCGCACCCAAAGAAACATGGGCGGATTGATCCGCCCACATCACTCCAAAGCTCATCCGCCGTTAATGCTTACGCTTTGCCGATTAGCTGGCGCAACACGTATTGCAAAATTCCACCGTGCTGGTAATACAAAACCTCCTGCGGAGTATCGATGCGCACGGTCGCGTGAAATTCAATCATAGTTCCGTCCGACTTGGTGGCACGGACTTTGACCGTCTTGCCCGGCGCAAAATTCTCCAGCACATCGGTCAGCCCGAGGATGTCGAACACCTCTTCACCGGTCAGGCCGTTGGTCTCGGCGCTTTCCTCTTGCACGAACTGCAAGGGCAGGATACCCATGCCCACCAGGTTGGAGCGATGAATGCGCTCAAAGCTCTCCGCCAGTGCGGCACGGACCCCGAGCAGCCTTGGTCCCTTGGCCGCCCAATCGCGCGACGAACCGCAGCCGTACTCCTTCCCGGCGAGTACCAGCAAAGGCGTTTCTGCGGCGCGATATTTCGCCGCCGCATCGAAGATCGTCATTTCTTCGCCGTCCGGCAGATGCCGGGTGTAAGCGCCTTCGCGATGCGGCGTGAGTTTGTTGCGCAGACGCACGTTGGCAAACGTGCCGCGCATCATCACTTCGTGATTGCCGCGGCGCGACCCATAGGAATTGAAGTCCGCCGGCGTGACGCCGTGCGCAATCAGATATTGCCCCGCCGGGCTGTTGTGCTTGATCGAACCGGCGGGGGAGATGTGGTCGGTGGTAACGCTGTTTCCCAGATAACAGAGCACCCGTGCACGGGAGATGTTCTTGACCGCGGCGGGCTTCGCCGGCATGTTGTCGAAGTATGGCGGATTCTTGACGTAAGTCGATTGGTCGTCCCACGCAAATGTCTCGCCCTCGGGCACGGGGAGACCGCGCCAGCGCTCGTCGCCCTTGAAGACATCGGAATAGGCATGCTGGAACAGGTCGCCGGTGATGTATTTCCGCACTACCTCCTGTACCTCGGCCGACGTGGGCCAGATGTCCTTCAAGTACACCGGAACGCGCTTGCCGTTCTTGCTGTAGCCAAGTGGCTCCTTGTACATGTCGAGATCGATGCGGCCGGCGAGCGCATAGGCGACGACCAGCGGCGGCGACATAAGGTAATTCGCGCGCACCTCGGAATTGATGCGGCCTTCAAAGTTGCGATTGCCGCTGAGCACCGAAGCGACGACGAGGTCTTTGTCGATAATGACGTTGGATACTTCCTCTGGCAGCGGCCCCGAGTTACCGATGCAAGTGGTACAGCCATAGCCCACGAGGTGGAACTTCAGCTTCTCGAGATAGGGCATCAGGCCGGAACGCGTGAGGTACTCGGTCACCACCATTGAGCCTGGCGCCAGCGAGGTCTTCACCCATGCCGGAACGGTCAACCCCTTCTCGACAGCCTTCTTCGCCACCAGTCCCGCCGCCACCAGCACCGACGGATTGGATGTGTTGGTGCAACTGGTGATGGCCGCAATCACCACGCTGCCGTGGTTCAAAGTCTCGCTTAACTTGACGTGTTCTTCGACTCCGTCCTGCTGGGAATCCACCCCTGCGGGATGGCCGCCCTCGCCTTCCCAACGCGCTTCCTGCTTGGGAGGAACATGCTGGCCCGGCTTCAACAGGCTGGGCAGCGCCTGCTCGAAAGATGCGGCAGCAGCGGAAAGCGCAACCCGGTCTTGCGGTCGCTTGGGGCCGGCGATGCACGGCTCGACGGTCGAGAGATCGAGTTCCAGCACGTCGGTATATTCTGCCTCCGGCGTGCTGGTGGTGTGAAACAGACCTTGCTCCTTGTAGTAAGCCTCGACGAGCCGGATCTGCTCTTCGGCACGGCCGCTCAAGTGTAGGTAGCGCAGGGTCTCTTCGTCGACCGGGAAGATGCCGCAGGTCGCACCGTATTCTGGAGCCATGTTGCTGATGGTGGCACGGTCGGCGAGGGGCAGATTGTGCAGACCAGGGCCGAAGAATTCCACAAACTTGCCGACCACGCCTTTCTTGCGCAAGGTCTCGGTTACAGTCAGCACCAGGTCGGTCGCGGTTGCGCCTTCGGGCAAGCGGTTCTTCAGACGGAAACCGACGACTTGCGGGATCAGCATGGATACCGGTTGGCCCAGCATGGCGGCCTCGGCTTCGATTCCGCCGACGCCCCAGCCGAGCACGCCGAGACCGTTGATCATGGTGGTATGCGAGTCGGTGCCGACCAGCGTGTCGGGATAGGCAAGCGGCTTGCCCGTCTCACCATTTGCGCCGACGAAAACGACGCGCGCCAGGTACTCCAGATTGATCTGGTGAACGATACCGGTGTCGGGCGGCACAATCGCGAAATTCTTGAATGCCGTTTGCCCCCAACGCAGGAAGGCATAGCGCTCCTGATTACGCTGGAATTCCAGCTCGGCATTGAGTTGAAACGCCTGTGGCGTGCCGAACTCGTCCACCTGCACCGAGTGGTCAATCACCAACTCGGCCGGCTGCAGCGGATTGATCAGATTGGGGTCTCCACCCAGCGCCTTCATAGCGTCGCGCATGGCCGCCAGATCGACCACGGCCGGCACGCCGGTGAAATCCTGCAATAGCACGCGGCTGGGCATGAAGGCGATCTCTTTCGCGGGAATGGTCTTGCCGCTCCACGCGGTGAGGGACCGTATGTCTTCGGCGCTGACCGACTTGCCGTCTTCACGGCGCAGCAAGTTCTCCAGCAGAATGCGGAGCGAGTAAGGCAGGTGCTGGATAGCACAGGCGTGCTTTTCCAGGGCGTCCAAGCGATAGATCTCGAACTCACGCTTGCCGACGCGGAGTACGGAGCGACTGCCAAAGCTGTTCATGGATAAGTCCCTTCTATATCGAGGAGCTGGGTGAGGGCGCGGATTCCAGCAACGCGGAAGTTATTATCTTAAATGCAGAGGGAGGTGAGTGGATAGTGGTAAGCGGACAGTTTCTGCTTTGGGAGCTAAAGCTGTCTGCGATTTATGAGGATGCGGGTTGGCAAGAGTGCCGGCGAACTCGCTCGCCGCATCCTTCACTTCGCCCGCAGAAGCAGCACGGGCACGCTAACACTGTGCCGTACTTGATCGGCCGTGGTGCCGAGAAATATGTCGGCCAAGAAGCGGTGTCCATGAGTGCTCATCGCCACCAGGTCACAACCCTTCTCCTGAACCCATTTGATAATTTCCTGGGCTGGCTCGCCGAATGCCAACTCGGTCTGGGCGGGAATTCCTAAGGATTGAAACTCCTTCTGGACACCCTCAAGATACGCCGTGTCTTCTCCGATTTCCGGACTGACTGCGTCCGGGCCATAGGTCCTGGCTGCCCATCCATCGGCCACGTGCAGCAACACCAAACGGCTGTGCGTGAGTTTGGCGAGTTGTTTGACGTGTTCGATGATGGCGCGGTCGGTCGGCGTGCCGTCCAAAGTCACCAGAATGGTGTCGTACATGGTCGTTCCGTTTCTCTCGTCCCGCGTTATCCGCCGACGATGACTTGCCAGGCAGCTTTGAGCGAGTCTGGCAGGCCGTAAATGTCCATCGCGGTGATCAGCATAGCACTGCCCCAACCGGCAAGCAGAAGGAACCAACCGATCTTCCAAGTCCCCATTCGTTTTTGGGAACTGGTGAAGTGCAGCAGCGGAAACATGGCGAACGGAAGCTGCAAGGCCAGTACCACCTGGCTGAGGATCAATAGGTCGGTAACGCTGCTGTCGCCGCGCAGGCCGATAACGAAGACCGCCGGCAGGATGGCCATGGTGCGAGTGATAAGCCGTCGCACCCAAGGCTTGATTCGCCAATGCATGAAGCCTTCCATCACGACCTGCCCGGCCAGGGTTCCGGTGATGGTGCTGCTCTGGCCGCTGGCCAGCAGCGCCACCGCAAACAGGGTGCTGGCCAGCCCCGCTCCCAACAAAGGGGCCAACGTCAAATAGGCGACACGAATCCAGTCACTGTCGGCGTTGAACTTGACCAACTGCCCCCCAGCTATAGTCGCGCTCTCTTTGCCAAAGAACACCATGGCCGCCAGCACCAGGATCGCCGCATTGACGAAGAAAGCGATGGTTAAGGCCACGATGGAGTCAATGCTGTTAAAGCGGATCGCACTTCGAATGGAGGGTTCGTCCTTCTGCAACTGGCGGCTCTGTACCAACGCTGAATGCAGATAGAGGTTGTGGGGCATCACGGTGGCGCCGATAATTCCCACGGCAACGTACAACATCCCGGCCTGACGAAGATGCGGCGAAATCAAGGCCTGTCCCATTTCCAGGAAGCTCGGCCGGGTCTGCGGAAGAACGAAAACCTCGATGAAGTAGCACGCTCCGATGGTAGCGATCAGCAGAACCACCACGGCTTCGATGGTGCGCATTCCGAAACGCTGCAACGCTAGGAGTAAGAGCACGTCCAGACCGGTGATAATGACGGCCCAAAGCAGCGGGATATGGAACAGCAAGTTGAGGGCGACAGCGCTGCCCAGCACTTCAGCTAAGTCGCAAGCGCCGATGGCGACCTCGCTTAGCAGCCAGTTAGGCCACCTAGTCCATCGTGGATACCAGTCGCGGCAGCATTGTGCAAGGTCTTTCCCGGTTACTACGCCCAATCGGGCCGAAATTACTTGCATGAAAATGGCCATCAGACTGGCCAGTCCGACCACCCACAACAGTCCGTACTTGAATTGAGCCCCGCCTTGCAGGTCGGTCCCCCAGTTGCCGGGATCCATGTAGCCAACGCTGATCAGAATCGCTGGACCGACGAACGCCCGCCATTGCTGCCAGAAACCGGCCTGGTGATGCGGCACCTCGACCGAGCCGTGCATACCCTCCAAAGAGGGATGGCCCGTGTCGCCACCCCCGCCGGGCGGTGTTTGAGCATTCGGATTTCGCCGGGCCTGGAGTTTCGTATTCAAACCAGTACCAATCACCGGGGCAGGTGCTTCACCGTCTGGCCCCACATCCTTAGCTGAAGTATATAACAACGACTAAACTGTAGTTAATGTCACTTTGGGCGAAGCATGGCTTCCGTCGGCGAGCGCCACCCACACTCTTTCGGCAGCGGTGTGGCCCAACGAGACTTTGCCGGCGGCTGTGGCCAAGCTAAGAGTATCGTCGTAATTCCGGCGATGGACGGCGATTTGGGCCCCAGGACGGATGCCCAGTTTCTCCAGAAACTCTCCCAGCTTGCGATCGCGCTCATAAACGCTTTGCACTGCGTAGCGGCTTCCCGGCTGCGTTTCGGAGAGCAGCAGCAGTCCGCGTTTGCGCTTCAGGTCAGGATGCTCGGGAGTCGGCGGATTGCCGTGGGGGCAGGGTCCTCCACGGCCCAGTTTGCGCGAAAGCATGGCCTCGAAATCGCTGGAGACAGCGTGTTCCAGACGCTCGGCCTCGTCGTGTACTTTGTACCAAGCCATGCCGAAGACTTCGTGCAACATGCGTTCGATGAGATGATGGCGCATGGCCAGCCGCCGCGCAATCTTGCGGCCCTCGGCGCTAAGCTGCACCCGACCATCCTGGCGGACAGCCACCAGCCCGTCGCGCTTCAGGCGGCGCAGCGCCATGGTCACTGCCGGCGCTGAGACGGAGAGCCAGTGCGCTAGACGCGCCGCAATCACCTGCTCGCCTTCGCCTTCGGCTTCGAGAATGGCCTTGAGGTAGTCTTCCTTGGAAACCGTAATCATGACACTTACAGATGCTAGTTAACGCCAGTTAATAGCGGAATGCAAGAGATGGAATGCTCGGTCGGCAAGCTCAATAAGAACTCCGGGAAACATGTGGTGACTAGGGTCAGTGTTGCCCTGCAGCCGGAAGCAGCTGGGCGGGAACCAGGAGGCTAGAAACTCCGAGGGCCGCGCGCTCATCTGAGGTATGGATTAGGCCTGTCCGGGCCGGGCATCGGGAGAATATAATGAGGCTCGAAACTTGTCCGCTTCGCTTATGCGAGTTTTTGTTGGTTACGGCTACAACGATCAAGATGGCTGGGCGGGAAATTACGTGTTTCCGCTGGTGACGGCATTTGGTCATCCGCTTAGGGCGAAGAGTGAACATGATTGACCACGACGCAAGAACCGATCCCCCTATCACTCCTATAACCGTGCTCACCGGGTTTCTCGGCGCCGGCAAGACCACCCTGCTCAATCGTATCCTCAATGGCGATCACGGACTTCGCATCGCTGTCATGGTGAACGATTTCGGCTCCATCAACATCGACGCCGACCTCGTCGTCGGCGTGGAATCTGGCGGAGACATCATCAGCCTGGCCAACGGCTGCATTTGTTGCAGCATGCGTGACGACATGCTTGCCGCGGTCGAGCAACTCACGGAACGCCCGGAACAGCCCGAGTACATCATTCTTGAAGCCAGTGGCGTGGCCGACCCTTCGAGGATCGCCTTTAGCTTCATCCACGCCAGCCTCCGTGATCGGGTGCGTCTAGACAGCATCCTGTGTCTGGTGGACGCGTCGCAGCTCTTTGCCGTGCCCGAGCAGATGGAGTTGAAGAATCGCCAGATCGCCTACTCGGACATGCTGATTCTGAGTAAGACGGACCTCGTCAGCCGCGAAGAAGTAGGCCGAATCAGGGCGTGGCTCGACGACCGCTTTGGTCGTTACCGTCTGGTCGAAGCGCCCCACGGCGAGGTGCCGATGGAAATCCTGCTCTCCAGCGGACGCTTCGATCCCGCGCAGATGGAGGCTGACCACGCGCCCGCCGACAAATGCGCTAGCGGACACTGCAATCACGAAAGCCACCAGCACCATACCTCAACCTTCAGCACCTGGAGCTTCGAGACTGACCGTCCGCTGTCGCTGGACGCGCTGCGCTCGGCCGCCTCGAAACTTCCGGCGAGCATTTATCGCGCCAAGGGTGTCGTGTTTTGCTCCGACGCTCCCGACCGTCGCGCCGTGTTGCAAGTGGTCGGCAAGCGGGTTGATATCTCGTTGCAGGATGAGTGGGGTGAGCGCCCCCCGCTGACCCAGATTGTAGCCATCGGCTCACCCGACGGCATCGATGCACGTGCGTTGCAAGACAGATTCGAACAGTGCTTTAGCGCATAGGCCATCCGACTCGGTTTGCGAGCATCGATCCGCTGCCAATTACTGTGTTGCCCTGCAACCGAATCGCCGTATCGGCAGGTGGACGCAGATGGCGTTCTTCCTATGAATCCGTGGATACTGTGGATCTGCTGATGAAGGAACTGTAAGGAGTAATTTCGTGGCATTAGAAATCCGCCAAAGTTCAACCTACATGGGCAAAGAGCGCTGGGAATGGTCGGTCTGGCTCGACGGGCCGGCAGAGGACCTCGACGCGATTGATCGCGTCATTTACATTCTGCATTCGACCTTTCACGATCCGGTGCGCACGGTCAACGACCGGAGCACCAACTTTCGGTTGACAACCTCAGGATGGGGGACTTTGACCATAGCCGCGAAAGTTGTGCAAAAAGACGCTTCCGAAATCCTGCTGCAGCACGACTTGGCTCTCTCTTACCCGGACGGCGCCCAGGCTCGTGCCTGAATCCGGGCCGAGGGCGAGCTTGTGAGCGGCGCACGATTTCGCTCGAATTAAGCAGGATGTTCTTCACCTTCTGGATCTTTCCCAAACGCCCATCGTTTGACATTCTCTGCATCGCGCACCTACTCTTTTCTTTCGCTTCACGTCTAATTCTTGCCAACAGAAAAGTCGTGCGGAACTTGGTCCTATGAAGGTGCTTGTCCTGGGTAGCGGCGGTCGCGAACACGCCATGGTCTGGAAGCTGCGGCAGTCGCCGCGGATCACGAAGCTGTATTGCGCGCCGGGTAACGGAGGCATTGCGGCGGATGCCGAATGCGTGGCCGCCGATCTGAAGAGCGTCGACTCGCTGGTACAACTGGCCAACAAGATTAATCCCGACCTGACCGTGGTCGGCCCGGAACTGCCGTTGACCCTCGGAGTGGTAGACGAATTCCAGAGGCGTGGCTGGCCCATCTTCGGCCCCACCCGCGCCGCAGCGCGACTGGAGTCGAGCAAGAGCTTCGCCAAGGAGTTTATGCAGCGCCACCGCATTCCGACGGCAAAGTATTCGGTCTGCGTCACTAAGGAAGAAGTGCGGGAGGCGCTCAAGCTCTTCCACGCGCCCGTCGTGGTAAAGGCGGACGGGCTCGCAGCCGGCAAAGGCGTCATCATCGCAGCGTCCAAGGATGACGCACAGCGCACGGCGGAAGAAATGCTCGCCGGCAAAATGCTGGGCGAGGCCGGCTCACGAGTGGTGCTGGAAGAATGCCTTGAAGGCGAGGAGTTGTCGTTCCTGGTGATGAGCGACGGCGAGCGCGTGGTGCCGCTGATGGCCGCGCAGGACCACAAGCGCGTGTTCGACAACGATCAGGGGCCGAATACGGGCGGCATGGGCGCCTACTCTACGGACCAGATGATTGATACGCAGATGCGCGACTGGCTGGTTACTCACATCGCGCGGCCGGTGGTCGCGGGCATGCGCGCCGAGGGCGCCGAGTACAAGGGCATTCTTTATTGCGGCATCATGATGACGGCGCGCGGGCCGATGGTATTGGAGTTCAACTGCCGCTTCGGCGATCCCGAAACGCAGCCGATCCTGATGCGCCTGGAGAGCGACCTGTTGGAAGCGATGGAGGCGTCGATCGCCGGCCGAGTGAGCGACGGCGATTTTCGCTGGTCGCCCGAGCCCGCCGTCTGTGTGGTGATGGCGTCAGGCGGATATCCCGGCGCATTCGAAGCGGGCAAGCCCATCTCCGGCATTGAAGACGCCGACCGCATGTATGGGGTGAAGGTTTTTCACGCCGGGACGAACCGCCGCGATAACACCTATTACACTTCCGGCGGACGAGTGCTGGGCGTTACCGCACGCGGAAAAGATCTGCCCGACGCAGTAGAGCGAGCGTATGACGCGGTGATGAAGATCCGCTTCGATGGTATGCACTATCGCAAGGACATTGCCGCGCGCGGGCTGAAACATCTGCGAGCGGGAAAATAGTTTCCATATACATCCTTATGAACAACACTCCTCTTGTCTCCATCGTCATGGGCAGCGACTCCGACCTCGAGATCATGAACGAGGCCGCAAAGGCGCTGGCCGAATTCGGCATTCCGTATGAAATCGACATCACCTCGGCGCATCGCTCGCCCGCCCGTACCACTGAGTATTCGCGTGGACTGAAGGCGCGCGGGGTGAAGGTGGTCATCGCCGGCGCGGGCGGAGCTGCGCATCTGGCCGGCGTCATCGCCGCCGAGACCACGCTGCCGGTGATCGCCGTACCCATTCCTTCCACCGCGCTGCTCGGGCTCGATTCGCTGCTGGCGATGGTACAGATGCCGGCCGGAATTCCTGTGGCAACCGTTGCCATCGGCAAGCCGGGCGCAACCAACGCCGGCATCCTCGCCGCCCAGATGATCGGCTTGTATGACGATGCCGTGGCGAAGAAACTCGAGGCTCACAAAGAGAAGCTGGCTAAGGGCGTGGAGGCGAAGTCGCGCAAGCTGAAGGAGAGCCACAAGGCGTGAGTGCGAGTCAACGTCAGCTTGCACAAATCCAAGGGTCGTGTCTGGCGGGAGCCGTGGAAACCGCAGATCCCTCCGCTCCGCTTCGCTCCGGTCGGGATGACAAACATATAGGGTTGAGTGCGGGTCAACTCCTTGAGTGGTCATCCTGAGCGAGGACGCGCAAACAGAGCGCGTCCGAGTCGAAGGATCTGCGGTCGGTTCACTCCCGGCAAGACTCTGAAGAGCACCAGTTACAGCTTCAGCGTCTTCAAGTACGCGCGAAAGTCGCCGCCCAGGTCGTCGCGCTTCAGGGCGAACTCGACAGTGGCTTTCAGGAAGCCTAGCTTGTCGCCGGTATCGTGACGCTTGCCTTCGAAACTGTAGCCGTAAATCTTTTCTTTCTTGAGCAGGTTCTTCAGACCGTCAGTTAACTGGAGTTCTCCTCCGGCGCCGAGCGGCGTGGAATCCAGCATCTCGAAAATTGCCGGCGTCAGAATGTAGCGCCCAATGATGGCCAAGTTGGACGGCGCATCTTCCGGCTTCGGTTTCTCCACCAGGTTCTGCACCTCGAAAAGGCGGCCATCCCACTTCCCGGGAACCGGCTTGGCATCCAGCACTCCGTAGGATGAGATCGCTTTGCCCTCGACCACCTGCGTCGCCAGCACCGAGCATCCAGTTTCGTTGTAGACGTCGATCATCTGCTTCAGGCAGGGGACTTCGGCGTCGATGATATCGTCGGCGAGGATGACGGCGAAGGGCTCGTCGCCGATCAGCTCGCGCGACATCAGTACCGCATGCCCCAGTCCCATCGCTTCCTTCTGACGAACATAGGCGATGTGGATCATGTCGGAGATATTGCGCACGACTTCGAGAAGATCGGTCTTGCCGCGCTCCTCCAGCATCTTCTCCAGTTCATAGCTGACGTCAAAGTGGTCTTCGATGGCGGTCTTGCCGCGCCCAGTGATGATGATGATCTGGTCGCAGCCCGACGCCATTGCCTCTTCCACGCCATATTGAATGATGGGCTTGTCGACCAGCGGCATCATCTCTTTCGGCTGTGCCTTGGTGGCGGGCAGAAATCGCGTGCCTAGGCCGGCGGCGGGAAATACCGCCTTGCAAACTTTTTTTCGTGCCATGAGGGCCTCGTACAGCAGATTAGGATACTGCTAGTGTGATTAAAGGTGGATAGAACAAGCGAATCGCCCTATAAGGATGTTGCTCGCCGGGTATGAGATGGCTCCCCAGCAGAAGCGCTGAGAGCCGCGCCGAACCCAGCAATTTGATGTAGCCGGATCCTAAATGTACGTTGATGCAATCGGGTAAGTACCACGGGCCGCGGTTAAGCAACTGGTTGCTCGTCTCCCGCCAGTTGTTCGAGCAGCGCTTTCAGCCGGACCAGCACTTGCTCGGGCTGCTTCTCTTTCAGCGAAAACTTCAACACGCCTGCCGGCGTGAACTGGCTTCCCGGCTCGCCGGCGACAAAGCGCGCCAGGCGCTCGGGATCGACGGTAGCTTTCTCGGTGAAGCGAATACTGACTGCGTCGCGCCGCCGCTCGATCTGTGCCGCGCCAATGCGCTGTGACAATAACTTCAGCGCTGCATATTCCAGTAAGTTGCGCACCGGCGCGGGAGGCGTCCCGTAACGGTCGCCCAACTCTCCGGCGACATCGTCAAGTTGCGACTCGGACTCGACGCCGGCCACGCGCTTGTACATGCGCAGCCGCTGGTTCTCTTCCGCAATGTAATCGGAGGGAATGCGGATGTTCAGCCCTAGATTCAACTGCGCCTCGGGCACTTCTTCCGGCACTTCGCCCTTCAACTCGCGGACGGTGCGCTCCAGCATGGTGGTGTAGAGCTCGAAACCCACGGCTTCGACGTGTCCGCTCTGCTCGCCGCCCAGCAGATTTCCTGCACCCCGGAGTTCGAGATCGAGCGCGGCAATCTTGAATCCCGCGCCCAGGTCGCTGAACTCCTTCAGCGCGGCCAAGCGTCGCCGTGCCAACTCGCTCAGGTCGCGGTCGGGCGGAATCAACAAATAGGCATAAGCGCGACGATCGGAACGGCCTACGCGTCCGCGCAGCTGGTACAACTCCGAGAGTCCATGACGATCGGCGCGATTGATGATGATGGTATTACAGAGTGGGATATCGAGGCCGTTCTCGATGATGGTAGTCGCGACCAGGATGTCGGCTTCGTGGCGCATGAAGGCGAGCATGATGCGCTCCAGGTCGCTCTCCGGCATCTGCCCATGGCCAATCAGGATGCGTGCCTTCGGAACCATCTCGCGTAGCTTGCTGGCGATGTCGTAGATGCTTTCCACGCGGTTGTGCACGAAATAGACTTGTCCGCCGCGTTCCAGTTCTTTTTCAATGGCTGAGCGTAGGAGCTTCTCGTCCCAGGCCGCCACCACGGTTTGGATTGCCATGCGATCTTTGGGCGGGGTCTCGATAACGCTCATGTCGCGCAAGCCGAGCAGCGACATGTGCAAGGTGCGCGGAATTGGCGTCGCCGACATGGTAAGTACATCCACTTCCCGGCGAAGCTGCTTGAGCCGCTCCTTGTGACGGACGCCGAAGCGTTGCTCTTCGTCGACGATGACCAATCCTAGATCGCTGAACTTCACATCCTTGGAGAGCACGCGATGCGTGCCAATGAGAATATCCACCTGCCCAGCCTCAGCTTTGGCAATGGATTCCTTCTGCTGCTTGGAGGTGCGAAAGCGGCTGAGCATTTCGATCTTGATGGGGAACGCCGCGAAGCGCTGGCGAAAGGTGTTGTAGTGCTGAAAAGCGAGCACGGTGGTGGGCGCCAGCACCGCGACCTGGCGATTGTCACTGACCGCTTTGAAGGCCGCGCGCATGGCTACTTCGGTCTTGCCGTAGCCGACATCGCCGCACAGCAGCCGGTCCATCGGCGTGGGCGACTCCATGTCGTGCTTGACGTCGAGGATGGCGCTCGTCTGGTCTTCGGTCTCGTTGAACTCGAAGCTGTCTTCGAACTCGCGCTGCCACTCGGTGTCGGGCGCAAAGCCGTGGCCTTCGGCGGTCTTGCGGATGGCATAAAGCTTCAGCAGTTCCTCGGCCATATCTTTCATGGCCTTCTTGACGCGCGCCTTGGTTTTCTGCCACTGCGCCGTGCCCAGCCGATTCAAGACGGGCTTCACGCCCTCGGACGAGCGGTACTTCTGCACCAGATCAAGACGGGTGAGCGGCACATAGAGGCGCGCGGCTTCGGCGTACTCCAGGATCATGAACTCGGCGGTCCCGCCATCTTCTTGCGGAATTTCCTTCAGACCCTGGTACTGGCCGATGCCGTGCTCGACGTGGACAACGTAGTCGCCGACGGCGAGATCGCGGAAGTCAGAGAGAAAGGCCGAGATCTTGGATTTCTGCCGCTGCGGACGGCCCGGCGAGATTTCCGCTTCGTCGAACAGATCGCGCGCGCCAAAGAGGACGAGGTTGGCTTCGGGCAGCACCATGCCTTCGGGAACGTAGGCTTTCACGATCACGGTTGCCGCCATGTCTTCCGCGAAGTAGGTGGACTCGTCCACGTAAACTTCGCTGCCCGGCTTGGGAGTGCGGCTGCCAATGCGAAACGAAAGGTTGTACTCGTTGAAGACGTCGGCCAGGCGCTCGACTTCGCCGGTGCTGGAAACCGCGAACATCACGCGCTTACCTTCGCGCATCAGGCGACCGACTTCCTCCGTCATGGCCGCTACCGAACCGTGGAAGCGGGTGGTCGGCTGAGTTTGCAGCGTCAGGTGTTCTCGCTGGTCGTTATCCTCGATCCCCAGCTGCTCGACCGCAATTGTCGGAATCTGATGAAGGCGCTCGCTCCACTGTTCCGGCGAAAGGCAAAGATCATCAGGGCGAACCAGATTGCCGATCAGGCTGCGCTCGTGCGTCTCTGTGACCTTGGTCCACCATGCGTCATGGACTTCATGGAGAGCGTCGGGCTCGTCGAGTACGACGGTTGCGCGGGGCAGCAGATCGAAGAAGGATTCCTTGGCGCCGGCGACGGGGGCATATAGCTCCCATCCTGGAAAAACGGCAACGCCGGCCGCGCGCACTGCCTGCCGAACCAGGTCTTCATCTCCCGCCAGCCGTTCGCCGGTGAGGCGCGCGTTGATCACCGTGAGCGTCTCTTCTTCCACGGGAGTTTCGGTCAGCGGAAGCAGTACCACCTCGTCAGTTACGGCGGCAGAACGCTGCGTGCCAGGATCGAATTTGCGAATGGACTCAACTTCGTCGCCGAAGAACTCGACGCGCACCGGGCGGTCCGTTTCCGGCGGATAGATGTCGAGTAGACCTCCGCGGTGGGCGAACTCGCCGGGCATTTCCACCACGTCCACCTGGCTGTAACCCACGATGCGCAGATGTTCGACCAGGCGATCGGGGTCGATCATCTCTCCCCGGCGCACGACTTTTGCCAGGTCAGCATAGAAGCCGGACGGGAGCAAACGCATCGCCGTCGCCTCCAGAGGAGTGATGACGATTTCCGCTGAGCCGGTGGCGATCTTCCACAGTGCGGTGGCGCGCGCTTCCTGGATCTCGGGATGGGGCGAAAGGTTCTCAAAGGGCAGGACGTCGTAGGCCGGCAGACCGATCACGGCGTCGGGCGAAACCGCGCCCGTCAGGTCCGCCAGAGCGCGGAGCAGGGGCAGCAACTCATCGACCGCACGATTGTCGCTGACGATCACGACCAGAGGGCGCGAAATGGCGCGCGGCAGAAGCGAGTAGAAGAGAGCCTTACCGGTGGGAGTAAGTCCGGAGACACGTATCCGCTCCGCGCCACCCTTGAGCTGGGTAATAGCACGCGCAAAAGCGGGCACCTTTTCCACGTCCGCGAAGGATTCGCGAACGAACGGGAGGATCATTGCTCTTCTAGTTTACCAGCCCGTGGCCCAGGCGGCGTTACTGGCGCGAGGCGACCGATGGATCAGCAGAGTCCGTCGCCGACTGATGGCGTACACCGTCAACAGAATTCCGGTGCTTCCCAATAGGCGGAAGACGGCATAGCTGACGGTGTGCTCCTGGACGTATGGGTAGTAGATGAGCGAGGCCAGCAGGTACACAAAAAGCAGAAAGAATTTGTGGTCGGCAAAGTCGAAAGCCTTTGTCGGCCGGGCGGGTGTATGGCGTGACCCCTGAGCGGCGGAGATAAGATTCGCCGCCGATAGTACACCTTCTAAGGGTCAGCCTTGGTGGGAATCAGGTCAGAATTCCAGGTGCAGACGGAAGCCTGGCACGGTCACCGGACCGCGAACCTGATTATATCCAGGATTAACGATGTATTGCAGGTCTGGTCCGAGGTAGATTCCGCGCCACACGTGGGCCGTGTAATAGGTCTCGAGAATATTCTCGCGCCCGTAGGTCAGCCCTCCATCGCCAAGCAGGAACCCAAGTCCGCCATAGGCAAGATACTGGGCATGTTCTTTGGAGATACTGTTGGAGACAAAGGCAAGGCCAGCCCGATCATATTTTCTTTTCCACATGCGGCCCGCGAAGCCGGCGCCTCCCTGAAAGGTCTGGTCGTCTTCGGTGTAGGCCCAGGATTCAGTCTTGCCGTTGTTCCATCCAAAACGTCCGTAAACAACCATGTCGTTGGTCAGGGTCTGCTCGAAGTTGATCCCAAACCCGTACTTGGTCGTCACCTGAAGAGGGTGGTTGGTGATTTCCGGTGTCGGGACTTTTCCCTCCAGGTATTGATCGATGGCAACCTGATAAATGCCCATGTTGGCGTTGTTGACATAGGCCAATAAGCGGACAATTCCATCCTTCTTAGGCAGGAACCCGCGGTGCAGTTCGAACTCGACATTCTCGGCGTTGGCACGGCGCAGGTCCCAAACCAAGTCTGGTCCGTTGGCCACGGTGGGCAACAACGCCTCGGCAAAGCGCAATCCCCAGGTTGGGCCCTGGTACTCGAGCATGGCCCCCCAGGTGTAACCGCGGGTGTCAGCCGCGTAGTCATATCCTCCGTTCTGATCGATGGTCCAATTCATGAACTGCAAATGGCTGTCGCTGCCGACGGAGTTCAGGTCGAAGAAGTCAGCCAAGCCAAACTTACCAAAACGCAATTCGAGCCGGCGGGCGGGCAATTCCGCAAAGGTCGACAGCGGGCCGCGGGCGTTCTCGGTCTTCTGTTGGCCCAGCGCAATCACCTGGTGATACATCAGCCGCGCCAAGTACGGGGCCTTGCTTAATGACGGATTTCTGACCACATCGAGATTGGTGAAGCCGGCCAATCCGAGCGCCGTACTCAATCCCGCACCGCCGGCTTCTTCGACATCGGCCAGGACCTCGATTGATTTGGTGATCTCGAAGCCAGTGTAAAGCGTCAACACGCGGGAAGAGGCCTTCTCGTAGTAGGGTTGAAAGCTGTTAGTGCCGGAATACTTGGCGTAGAACGGCGGATTGGTCTGAAAGATGAAATTAGCCTGGCCTGAGATCCAGAAGCGGCCTTGCTTGAAATGAGGGAACATGGTTTGCACGGTCTCATCCGCGGCCGACGGACCGGGGGCTGGAGGAGCGGGGGAAGGCGCATCCTGGGCGGGGGCGGCGATGGCGAGGCTTGCCGCCAGCAGGAGGAGGCACAGCGCTGCGAGAGTGGGTCGGGCCATGAGTTAGTTGGGTCGCCTCTCCATATTGAAATTGAAATTCAATTTCAATTAGACAGGAGCTTTCCCGCCGCAGCCGTGACCTTGGTCACCGACCGGGGTGACAGTGGAACCCACGCCGGGGCAGTACGGCAGCGAGGAAAACAGTAAACTTCCTCCAGTTGGGAGGAATGCACCAGGTGCTCGCGCGGGGTGCGGGACGAAGGCAGTGCATTCATCTCGCGGCCCCCGGAACTGGAAGTCTCCCACGCCCCGGTTACAGGAACATGAAAAGTGCCCACGTCCCGGCAAGAAAATATCTTATATCATACCGGAGTAGGGTATACCAGAAACCAGCCAGGCGAAAAGCCGTTTATCTGCGGGCCCTTCGGGTAAGCCGGCAGCAGTCCGAACCAGGTCTTCGCCCAACTTCCCTGGCGGACCCATCTTGGGTAGCGCCCGGGATGAGCAGCGGAAGCGTTATACTGAAGGCGGCTGCAACTTCGCCGGTGAACGGCGCGGGAAGCCCATAAGCCTCGCTGACGTCGCCGCCGCATCCTGCGCCCCGCCGAGGGTAAAGACTTTAGAGGCCCGGCACGGCTTTCGCAGGGGTCTCGGCACAAACCTTTACAGCCGCGGCGTTCCGCCTAAGGTGATGCAGGAGGTTTTGTGCCATGCCGACGCAAGGACGACGGAAGCGTATTACATTGTGGCCGAGCGATCCGAGACGACGAAGGCCATGAAGAAGTTGGAACCAACCAGGGGCAAGGAACAGGCATAGGCCGACCAGCAGGTTTAGGCGGTAAATGCCGTAGAATGAGCATATGGCGGCGTAGCTCAGGTGGTTAGAGCGACGGTCTCATAATCCGTAGGTC
>PMWW01000110.1 GCA_003165795.1 Acidobacteriaceae bacterium | reverse complement strand
GACCCCCTGCGCCCAAGGCAGGTGCGCTACCAGGCTGCGCTACGCCCCGACTCTTTTGCTTCACCGATTCTAAACCACTTCAACCAACGGAACCACGGAGCGATGCCCTCTTTCGGCTCCAACTCCTCTAAAACTGTGTCAAAACTGTGCCAAACCCCATCAGTTGAGCCTCGCTGTGTCAAAACCGATGTCCTGGGTCAATTGCCGGCGATGGCGACCATTCGCTCAAGGGGATGGCCGCTGCGAAATGCGCCCAGTGGCATTCCTAGTCCCGTGGTCCCGTGCGCGTTTCTCGGTACCAATCCTGATTCGCAGATTACTACCGAGCTGCCCAACAAAAACCGGGGCAGTCCCTGCTGAACAAATGGCAGGGAGCGCTATTGCGTTCGGAAGCTGAAAAGAGCGACGCTCCGCTCTAAACATTCTTGCACTACGCGCTTGATGGGTTGTTAAATATCTGTGGCAAGCCCAATGCAGATTTGGTCTTCGGAGAGGACAACTATTACACAGAATGGTCAAAATAAATCGACCAACTTGACGAGTTAAGATATTGATTGAAAATGTGGTGGCTCAAAAGGCGCAGCCCAGAGGGGCTTGGCGTCGGTCGACAGTCTCTTCCCACGGTTCGGAGTGCCTTCAAGTTTCCGCGGGCTACTACCGTTGCAACGCGATCACGATTTCCGAGGGGATTCCGCGAGATACGCATCGATAGGCGGCAAGCCCAGCCCCCAACAGCCGGAACTCATTCGGGCGGCTGCTGCGCAGATGCCGGTAGACAGTGAAATCGTATCCGCAATGGATGCTGACGCGGACGGGGCGAAGCTGACCGACGTTGTGCGAAAGGCCGTTGCGATGACCGGCCGTCTTGATCTCCGTTTTGCCGTGCAAGAGCCTTGCGGCTTCAAGGACTGGAATGATGTCTTACGCGCAAAACCGCAAACGTTTTTTTCCTATCGCCCGGATGTGCCTTTCGTTACCTGAGTAAGGATGGTGCCTATGCCGCAAATCCTCACACCAGACGAAGCCGCTACGCTGTTGCATATGGATGCCCGCACCCTCGTCAAATGGGCGCGGCACGGCTATGTTCCTTCGCCTCCGCTCGGCGAGGGCAAGCGGCGCTTGTGGCGGTTCTTCGAGGATGAATTGCTGCAATGGGTAGGCTCTCAGGGCAGCAGGAAAAAGGACATCTAGCTGCGACCGCTGGCGTAGCATGAAACAAGCCATCGGCGCACATACAGGAGAAACTGTAGGTCGCGTTTTCAGAACGGAAGTCTCTTGAAAATCAAACGCAGGAACGGAGAGCAGGTCTGGGCGTTCCCTGGTATGAAAATGCTGATGGCTCGCGTACCTACCGCAAACGCATTGTTGGCACCCTGGCGCAACTGCCCGGTCGCCGGGATGCCGAGCGGGCCGTCTCCGCCCTGCGGATTAACGTCAACTCCGGCGTCCATGCGCCGCAAACCGTGACCGAGATGGTCGCGCACTACCGGAAAACCGAGCTGGTGCCCGAACGCAAGGCCGCGTCGTCGATCTATGTCAACGGCATGTTCCTCAACCTCTATGTTGTTCCGCGATGGGGCGATGTGAGGCTTGAGGCCGTGCGCACGGTCGAGGTCGAAAGCTGGCTCTCGTCCCTGCCCCATGCGCCAGGCACAAAGGCCAAAATCCGCAACCTGATGTCGGCGCTGTTCAACCATGCCATCCGGCACGAATGGACGCTGGCAAACCCCATAACGCTGGTCCGTTGCTCGGCAGAGCGTCTCCGCGTCCCGGACGTGCTGACGCCGGTCGAGCTTCGCGCCCTGCTCTCGCGCCTCGAACAACGCGACCGGGCAATGGTGCTGCTGGCCGGGAGTACGGGCCTGCGGCGTTCGGAGCTGGTCGCGCTCACCTGGGGAGATATCGCTTTCGACCGACGCGAAATTACCGTTCGCCGCTCACGGGTGTGCCAATGGTTCGGAGAGCCGAAGACGGAAGCCAGCCGCAAGCCGGTGCCGCTTCATGCTTCGGTCGCGGATGAGTTGCTGCGCTGGCGGGCGATCTCACCCTTCCCGGCTGAGACGGATTTTCTGTTTCCGTCGATCCGCAAGAATGGAACGCAGCCTTTAACGCCGGACATGCTCCTGAAAGGGTCATTCGTCCCGCAGCTGAGGCGGCGGGCATCGGGAAGCGGATCGGATGGCATACCTTCCGGCATTCGCTGGCAACGAATCTTCGCGGCTTCGGGGTCGATGTCAAGGTGGCGCAAGAGCTGCTTCGACATGCAAACAGCCGGATCACGCTGGATATCTATACGCAGGCTGTCTCTGCGGAAAAGACGCTGGCGAACGGTCGGGCGACCGAACTGTTGCTGTCCGAAACTCTCAGCACCCTCACAGCACCCTCGGTTCTGGAAGGGGAGACCATAACTTGTTGAAAGAAATGGTAGGCACGAGNNGACCTCTACCGTGTCAAGGTAGCTCACTAACAGCCGGCCATTGATTCTAAAGGGCTTAACAGCCGGAAGAGCCGGAAAAACCGGCATAAACTGCTCAGTTTGCTACCAATTTGCTACCAAGTTGACTGCTACCTAACTGATAAGTGGGTCATCGGGGCTGAGCGTGGGGGATCAGCCTCTTTCCAAGGTGGCAGGAAATTAGGGTACATCCTGCCGCAGTTTCTGTGGCATCATGTACTAGAGGTAAGCGATGGCAACATCCACAGCAAAGACTCTGAATCAGTACTTCGAGGACTGGTTGGGTACCGACCCTGGATCAGAACAGAATGTTGTTCGCCTCGTTGAGAGCGGACTTCCGACGCAAGTGATCAATCACCTGATCGACCGTGGTCTGACCCGCAACGAAGTCTTCGACGTCATCATACCGTTGAGAACCTGGAAGCACCGCAAGAGCCGCCGCCAGTCGCTTTCCAAAGAGGAATCGGAGCGAGCGATTCGCACCGCTAAGATTCTTGCCCGAGCGCAGTCGGTGATGGGCGATCAGCAGTCGGCATTGGACTGGCTTCGCGCTGCGAAGCGTAGATTTGAGGGCCGGACGCCAATTCAGATGCTCTCCACGGAGGCAGGTGGCCGTTTAGTGGAGCAGATGCTCATTCAGATTGATCAAGGCATGTTCGCCTGATGTTCCTTTGGCGAATCAGCAATCATCGAACGCTCGACGGCAGGGGCGGGCTGGAAACGTCGGCTCGGTGGCACACGCAAGGTCGTCCGATTGTGTACCTTGCAGAAAGCGTCGCCGGTGCACTTCTGGAAGTGCTCGTTCACTTGGAACTCAGTCCTGTGAATCTTCCCAAATCGTACCGATTGCTGAAAGTCGCAGTACCGGACGACCTCTCAATCGAGGCGCTCTCAGCAAGCGATCTCGGCGAAACCTGGGTTAACGATGAGACTCTGACAAGAACCGTCGGCGACCAATGGCTCGCTTCAAAGCGTTCGCTTTTGCTCCGCGTCCCTTCCGCAATCGCTCCGGAGACCCTTAACGTGCTCCTAAACTCTGCACATGAAGACGCTCGACGGCTGAGAATTGTCTCGCATCGTGAATACCCCTGGGGTTTGCGGCTGATCTCGAAGTGAGTCGTCGGCTACGTAAGGTTGTCGGATGGCAATGCGCCGCGCATAGCTCCACCTCATGGATTAACCGTAATCCGCCCTTGGATGTTGCCGAACGAGCGATGAGCTTGATAACGTGGGTCCCGGACTGCCGGATCCCTACGGCACCGAGCTTCATACTCCGACTTTGAGCTGCATTGCGAGTGGCTGCGTTTTCTATAGCCGCTTTCATACCACTGGCCATGTCCGACGCGGGCGGCGCTATTGACCGGACGCAATCATCAGCGCGTTGCCACCAGTTGTGGGCCAGACTGAGCCGAGGACGCCAAGCCGAACCAAGCATACGGGTGGAATTTTGACTGCTGGGATATAGGACGCTCTAGACGCGGAACGTTGGGAGATTACGAGGGGCTCCGGCGCGCTCAACGCGCTGCAAGATATCTTTCATATCAGGATCGATGTGATGCCAGAATTTCTGTAGGCCGCTGCAGAGGTAATTCAATCCGGGCTGGCCATCACGGGTGCGAATCAGCCGGTTCTTAGGACACTCGCCGTTGCAAGCAAATCCATGCTGGCATTCGCAGCATTGCTGGGGCAAGTCATCTCGTTTGGCAAAGCCGAATTTCTTCTGACCCTCGGAAAACACCATGCGCGAGATATGTTTTTCTGAGATATTGCCCAGCTTGTATTCTGGATAAACATAGTGATCGCAGGCATAGACGCTCCCATCGTGCTCCAGTGCCACGCCCTTGCCGCAAAACTCGCTCAAGACGCACACCTGCGAGTCCAGTCCCATCCACTGCGCGACTGCGGTCTCGAACAGGTTGACATGCACCTTGCCATAATCGCGCCGGTACCAGTCATCCCAAACCTTGCAGAGGAAATAGCCCCAGTCATCAGGATCGACCGACCAATCCGTGACCACAGAGTCGGGATTGCCCGGATGCGCGGCTGGCGAATCCTGCATTGGCAACGTCGCCGGACCCCATTTCTGGGGCGCAGTGGTGGTGAACACCTTCGGCTCCACGCACGGAATGAATTGCAACTGCCGCGGACCAAGTTCTCGGCTCAGGAAACGATAAACATCGAGCGGCTTCTTGGCGTTGACGCGATTAACCACTGTCAGAGTGTTGAATGGGATTTCATGCCGCTGCAACTGTTGGCCGGCGGCGAAGACCTTGTCAAAGGTCGGTTGGCCACCCTTGTTCACCCGGAAGCGGTCGTGCAGTTCTTGCGGACCATCGATGCTCAGCCCAACCAGGAACTTGTCGTGGCGCAGAAACGAGTACCAGTCGTCATTCAGCAGAGTGCCATTGGTCTGGAGGTCGTTCTCGATGTTCAGACCCGGACGCTGGTATTTCTTTTCGAGTGCGATCACCTTCTCGAAGAATCCGACGCCCAGCAGGGTCGGTTCGCCACCCTGCCAGGAGAATACGACTTCGTCGCCGCGCTGGGCTTCAATGTACTGGCGTATATGCGCCTCTAATATCTCGTCACTGATGCGGAACTTGCTGTCGCCGCGCAATAATTGCTCTTTGTGCAGGTAATAGCAGTAGGTGCAGTTTAGGTTGCAGACCGCTCCCGTTGGCTTAACCATGGCGTGGAAGCGGGGCTTGGTTCCCGGATAGAACGGCAGCGGTAATACGGGGTCGCTAAACTTGCTCATCCAATAGAAGTTCTACTTCCGACCAGTCACCACAATAGTAGGAATCGGAGGAGTCGTGCGCCATGTGGAATGTCACAGAAGCGTGTGACGAGCTAACGGAGGCCCCTGCCGTCCCGTTTGACGGCGTTTGCTACAGCAGGAACTCCAGCCCCGCTTCCTTCGCTGGTTCGGTTGAGAGGCGTCCGGAGCGAATCGCTACCTGGAAGGTCTTGAAGTCACGTTCAGCCTGGTCAGCGTAGGCTTCCGAATATTGTGCCAGGGCATCGTCGAACTGATCGTTCGATCCCAGGTATCCGGCGATTATTGCCGCATCGCCGGCCTTAGCATGGGCTCGCGCCAGAGCCCAGCCGCACAAACTGGCGTAGCCAACCAGAGTGCCCGGCCGGAAGGTTTCAACTTCAGCGGAAACTTTCATGTCACGAAATTGGCGGAAGTAGTAATCGTGCCCCTCGGTACGGGCCCAACCGAGAAAGATGTCACTTGCCGCTTGCATGACACGTTGACCCTCTACCACGCGAAGACCCTGATGCGCATAGCGGCTCTTTCCGTGCGCCGGCTCCAACACCGACCTGCGGGCTTCCTTGATTTGAAGAAAGAGTGGATCATCGTCATCGGCTAGAAGCAGCGAAAGATAGCACCTTGTCCCGACACTGCCGACCCCAACGACTTTTATTGCACTGTCCTGATAGCGATATCTCTCGTATAGATGCCTGCGATCCGCCTGCAACGATTTCTTGTACTCCTCGGTGAATGCCACGCGCAGCTTTTCGAAGTTCCGGGTAAATTCGTGCACATGATAAATGACCGGAGGGTTGTCCTTGATCTTCCGATGTCCATTAACGATCGCAGTGAGCTTCGGAACCACCGCCTCCGAGGTTCGCGACCGAGCCTCCTTCACTTTCTTTGACAAGCGGGCCGACATGTCCTGATCTTTTCGAAAGTACTCCTTGACGGCGTCGAGGCTGACCTGTGCGTACCAAGTGTCGAGCACTTTCATCTCAGCGAATTCCGCCATGTGCTCTCGATAAGACGCAACAGCCGCTCGCACGGTCTGATCAGCGATGGCCTTGGAAAAACTCCGGTCCCGGGCCGCCAGCACGAGGCTGGCGCCCAATCGCTTTACGTCCCATTCCCAAGGGCCGGGAAACGTTTCATCGAAATCGTTGATGTCGAAAACCAACGCACGTTCAGGTGAGGCGAAGCCGCCAAAGTTCGCCAGATGGCAATCGCCGCAGGCCTGAACGGTAATCCCTGACACAGGAGCACTCGCCAGATCCCGCGCCTGGATGATCGCCGTGCCGCGGTAAAACGTGAAGGGCGACACAGACATTCTCTGATACTTAACTGGGATCAGACCTGCAATGCGGTCGGCGTCCGATTCCTCAAGTAGCTTGATTATGTCTTGCGACTTCGAACGTGGCTTCCACTCGCCTTGCGAAGTGCGCGAGCACTTTTCGCGAAGCGCTTTTCCTTGCTTGCGTCTTTCAGCTCTGGAGGAAGCCCCAGCAGATTTCATTCCGATTCTCCTTAATCGTGCGCGTGACCCGAGCACTTATCTCGGCGCGGCCTAAGATCTCACCCGTTTCGTTTTGTCAGAAAAGGATCTTAACGATCCGCATCACCAACTCTTCGAGAGAAAACACGGTAAGGCCGAGCGGTAAAAGCGGTACCGCTGTGGCTGCGGCGAGCCGGCCTATGTCTTTCAGACCGAATGGCACCGGTCGCATATCCTGCACAGCGGCGTAACTGTTCCCCAGATCGGCCAAGGACTGAATATCGGCGCTGCCCAAAAGCTCATCGCCTTCTGTCGCGTTTCCTTCGACCCATTTCTGCTCGAATCCATCCACATAACGGCTCGCCAGCAGGCCGTATTGGGATAAACCATTACGCTTCGCGCGCGCCAGTTGAGGAGTAAACATGGTGAGCGGCGCAAGGACGATCACCAGGAAGAAAACAACCAAGCTGACGGCTTCCATCTTGAACGACAACAAGCTTTCGCCACCGAACAAAACACGACTGGCGATCACACCTGCCAGCAAGGCGCCCTGGGCGAACAAAATCGGACCGAAGGCGTAGGACGTCTTTCCCAGAAACGCCAAGCCACCTGATCGATCGGGATGAGTGGCGACCAGATGCAGGTTTAGTCTCGAAACCTGCCAGAGGAAGCGAAACCAGATAAGAATACGCACATACCAACGCAACAGGATGAACTGAAAAATCGGAATGCTGACGAAAGCGTACCAGTAGCCGGCGGCGGTGAGATGCAAGTGGCCGCTCTCTTGTATCGCGTACCAGGTCGAGGCGCCTAGGGCGATCTGGCTTCGCCACACCCACAGACCAAGGGTATAAACCAAGGCCAGCATTCCAAGCTCCAGTGGCACCGAGTTGCGCAGGCGCATTGCCGAGTCGACGGCAGCGAAGAATCTCGGCTCGTCCTGCTGCCTGACGATATGGCGCGACAGGAAGGTCTTCACCTTCGGGCGAAGGCGCAAGTGGACGATTAGCTCAGCGGCAATCAGCACCGGCAACGCCACTAGTAATCGAACGTGGGCCTCGATGTCGTGCAGAAATGCCAGTTTCACCGTGCCGGCCAGAATGTAATTTCCGACCACTGATAACAACAACAAGGGCAGCCACGCAATCAGCACGATCGCCACGATCCGCCGATGCAGTAACTGCAGCGCATCTCCCGAGAGATGGGCGCGCCGGCACATTTGGAAGAGGGGCCCGCCCAAGACCAGCGAGAAATCCGGCGACTCGTCAGCCATTGACGGTGCTGTGTGACTCATGGCTGCAAATCCAAATCCTTAAGCTTCTTCGATGCGGTCCCGAAGTCACCTAGCTGATAGACGGACGCGCCCGCCGGCGCGAAGGTGAACGACTTAAACGGTTCAGCCAGCATCTTGTCCAGATACTCCTTGGGAGCCAGACCCGTGGTGACGTGCGGATTGAACTTCGCGCCCGTAGCCACTGGCACGAAGGCCGCAACGTAGGCAATCACCGCCGGTTGAATGTCGGGCTCTTTCGGCGTGGTGTAGAACGCCCCGGCCGTGCCAGTGGGCACAGTGAATGGAGCCACAGCGTTAACAAGCTCCTGCTGCAGTTTGGTCAACTCCGGCGTCGGTTCCGCGACAATCCCAGAAAGACCAAGGTCACCGACCGGGAGGTAGTAGTACTTGAATGCCTTCATCTGGAGGTCGCTGGCTTTCACACCCGCCAGGACTTTGTTGGCGGCGGCATAGACCTGGTCGAGATCTGCCGTGCGCACGAAGCGCTGCAACAACGTGATGTGTGGACGATGGGTGGCATCGAGCGCGAAACCCTTCGGGTAGACCGAACGCAGACGGGCGTTCACAGCGTCCGAGTGCTTCATCATGGTTGAGTCGGGATCGAGAAGAATATCGATCGCGGTGACCGAGGCTCGATCGGAAGCGGGGGTGGGGGCTTGCGCGTATACGTTGCGTCCCAGCGTAGCTAGGGCACATACCAACGTTCCAATTGCAACGCACTGTCTAACTGTGGCTTTCATCTTCGTGTTCATCTCCATTGTTCTCTTCAAGAACATCCGGATACTCAGCAATGAATTCAATTTGTTCAGCTAATCATCTTCCGGCACCCTGCAGGACCTCCGGCAAAGGCGCGCCTCGTGCGCCGGACGGCGGTTTGGCGCCGACAATGGCCGACAAGGTGGAGGCAACGTCAACGGTCTCAATGGGACGGTAAACCCGGCGCGCCGTCAGCTTGCCGCCGGCAAACACGACTGGCACGAAGTTGTCGTAGTTCCAGGGTGAACCGTGGGTGACTGTCACGGTCAATCCGTCAAAGTCATTGATAAAGCAGTGCTGATCGAAGACGACATAGATGTCGCCCGAGCGACGGGGATTGTAGTTGCGCAGCACCGACTGAATTAAGGGGGTGTTGGGGAGATTGCCCTCGCTGAGCGCCGTGCTGGAGATCGCCAGGTCCACTCCGTCAAACTTCATCAGCTGCTCCGCCACCGCCTTTTCGACGACGGCCTCGCCGAGACCCTTCTCGCGGATCATCTCATGATTGAGATAAACGTAGGGCTGACGATATGACTGGATAAGCTCTTTGCCGATGCCGAACTTCTGCTTGAGGGCGCTTATGGCAGGCTCTTTGTCCCATTTTTCGGGCGTCACGTATTTGGCGGGAATTCCGAGCGAGTTCAGGTAGCCCGGGGCTTCGGGTCCGCCGTGATCGGCTGACAACACAATCACCACATTCTTCAGCCCGATACGTTTGTCCACAAAGGCAAAGAGGTCTGCGAGCGTGCGGTCCAGGCGCAACAGGTTGTCTTCCATCTCCAGACTGGAAGGCCCGAAGATATGCCCAACGTAATCGGTCGACGAGAAGCTAATGGACAGATAGTCAGTGACTTCGCGCTGCCCGAGCTGTTCCGCGTCGATCAGAGTCTTCGCGAAAGCGAGAGTGAGGTCGTCGCCCGCCGGACTCAGGGTAAGTCGCGTAGTGAAGTATTTGTCTTTGTCCGAACCATAAGGATGCGGAAAGACCCGCCCATAACCGGCGAAATCAGTTTCCCAAGGCTCATCATCAGCGTCGCCGAATAGATACGAGGACCTTTCGTGCAGCAGTTCCCACGACTTGCCGGAATAAGAGTTGGCTGGCTTCTGCTGGTTCCACTGGTTGACCCAAGCCGGGTAACGGTCATAGTAGTACGAACTGGTGACAAACTCGCCGGATGCTTTCGAAAACCAGAACGCCTTTCCAGCGTGACCGGCCATGGAAACCGCGCCGCGATCTTTGATTGATACTCCGAAGATTTTCGCCCGCCCGGCGGTGTAAATTGCCAGTTCGTCACCGAAGGTGGAACCGAGAATGGCGTTGGGCGAGCGCCCCTCAGTGGAGGCCACCTTCTGAGTGGGATCAATCTCCGTCGCTTTGTTGACGTCAGCTCCGGGAGTGAGGATCCGATATTTAGGATCTTCGATATTGTAGGTGAGCTTCCCTGTTTGGCGATCCAGCCATACGTTCCCGATCATGCCATGCACTGCTGGGTCGGCGCCGGTAGCGAGCGTCGTATGGCCCACGATGGTCTCCGTGTTGGCGTGGGCGTGATGGGCGTCGGCATACCAGATGCCGTTATTCATGAGATAGCGGAACCCGCCCTCGCCCATGTTCCTGACGAATCGCCCAGGCTGGTCGCCCCGCAGTTGGTCCACGGTGATCTGCAAAATGAGCCGGGGTGCGGGCTCAACGGCGTCACCTTTCGGCAGCGCCGGGTCGGCGGCCCAAGCTATGGTTGTGATGAACGCCAGCAAACCGACCGTGGCGGCGAGGAGGTTCGGAGTGCGAGTGATCTTCATAGTTGTGGGATCCTTTCAGGTGAGACAAGGCACGGCGCTTCCGTGGAAGCGCCCGCCGCATTCCTGTGCTACTCCGCGTCCCCGCTGTCCTGAAGCTGCTTGAGAACTTCATCCATGTTGAAGCTGGCTGCCTTCTGCCGCTGTGGGTAGTCCTTGAAGGTCGCAAGGAACTTGCCCACATACTCCTGGGCCGGCACCAACAGGTACACATGATCGATCTCCCAGTCCCAGTAGGTGTTCGAGGTGACGTCAGCGCGCTCGTATGGGTCCATGCGAAGGTTGAACATCTTCGGCACCCGCAGGCTGGTGAACGGGTTCGCCCAGATCAGCATCGTTCCCGGAGTCTGCTGCTCCATGAACACCAGCTTCCAGTTGTCGAAGCGCAGAGCTGTCAGTTGCTGATCGTCGTTGATGTAGAAGAACGATTCCCGCGGGCTCTTCTCGGTTTGTCCGGTCAGGTACGGGAGAAGGTTGTCGCCATCCAGGTGGACCTTGTAGGTCATGTTGCCCACCTTGTAGCCCTTGAGTAGTTCGTCCTTGATCTGCGGGTCGCCGGCCATTGCCAGAAATGTCGGCAGCCAGTCGAGGTGAGCAATAATCTCGTTGGACACGCTGCCCGGCTTGATATGCCCCGGCCACCGGACCATCGCCGGCACGCGGTAAGCACCCTCCCAGTTAGTGTTTTTCTCACTGCGGAATGGCGTCATGGCTGCGTCCGGCCAGCTGTTCATGTGCGGACCGTTGTCGGTGGAGTACATGACGAAGGTGTTGTCTACCATGCCCTGATCATCCAGGGCTTTGAGGATCGTGCCGACATTTTTGTCGTGGTCGATCATGGCATCGTGGTATGGGCTCTGCCAGCGGCCGGACTGACCAATGCTCTCCGCCTTGGTGTGGGTGCGGAAGTGCATGTGGGTAAAGTTGATCCAGACGAAGGCAGGCTTGCCGGCCTTGTTCTGCCGCTCAATGAATTCCACGGCCCGAGCAGCGACGTCGTCGTCGATCGTTTCCATTCGCTTCCTGGTCAGCGGACCTGTGTCCTTGCAGACCTGTTTGCCGACCTTACCGAACCGAGGATCCACCGTCGGATCGTCGACAGTCGAGGCCTTGCAGTCCAGCACGCCGCGCGGGCCAAACTTGGCACGGAATGCCGGGTCCTTCGGATAGTCGGAATCTTCCGGCTCTTCTTCAGCGTTGAGGTGGTACAGGTTGCCGTAAAATTCGTCGAAGCCGTGTACGGTAGGCAGATATTCGTTACGGTCGCCCAGATGGTTCTTGCCGAACTGGCCTGTCGCATAGCCCCGCGCCTTCAACAGTTCCGCGATCGTCGGATCTTCCTTCTGCAACCCTACGGAGGCTCCAGGCAAACCAACCTTGGTCAAACCGGTACGTAATCCCGACTGGCCGGTGATGAAGGACGCGCGGCCTGCGGTGCAGCTCTGCTCCGCATAGTAATCGGTGAAGATCATCCCTTCTTTGGCGACACGATCGATGTTGGGCGTGCGGAAGCCCATCAGTCCCATCGAATACGCGCTAACATCTGTCTGGCCGATGTCATCACCCCAGATGATCACGATGTTGGGCTGTTTCGCCGCGGTGGTTTGTGCTTGCGCTATTGCACTGCCGCCCGCCGCCAAGAAGCTGGAGACCGTAAGAGCGCCCAGCGTTAGTTTTCGAACACTCGCACCAAAGTCCATATTCTTCTCCTAATTAAGGTGATCCTGCGTTAATCCGGTGACGGAAAGCTCTATTGCTAAACCGCTCACTACCGTTGCCGATTCTTGGGATCTGCTGTTCAACCGCTTCAGTTCTTGTTCCATCATCCGGTTCTTCATCGTCTACGGCTTCTTCGGGTACAGGAACTGAATTTGCAGCCGCATGCTCCACGGGGACGTGCCCGTGGGATATATCGCGTTGCCGTACAACTGCGCCAGGAGGTTGACCGGCTGATTTCCCAGCTTCATGATTCTTCCCACACCGCCACCGAAAGGCAGCGTCAATACGTTGCCGCTGCTTGCCCGCCAGTTGGCAGTGACGATCGGCGACGAGGCGAGATACCAGCCTTTCTTCATGTTGTAGTTGACGAACCATTGCAGCAGCATCTGATTGACTGGGGGACGGCTCCCCGAACCGGCAACCGACCAAACGTTGTTGATCAAGGTGCCGATGACCCATTTGCCCGGCGTGGTCAACAAAACGACGCCAGGCCCCATGCTGAACTTTCCCTGTCCGAGTTGATCCGCAGTTGCCGTGGGGATAACGAAGTTCGGCCCGACGCCCCAAATCAATTTGCTCGGCTTTGCTGGGGAAAAGAAGAACGTGGGGTTCATGTCGCCGAGCCCAAACCAGCCTTGAGATGTCTGACTCACGTTCGGCTGCCAGACGATCGGCTGAATAATGCGAGTAATCAGGTTCCAGTTTTCACTGATGCTGATGGGAATGACGGGCTGGATATTCAGTACATTGAGAGTGCGGTCATACGGTCCAGCCCCAAAAGCCGTGTTGTTCTGGAGCGGAACGCTGATCATCGAGGCCACCGGATTCTGCGCAGCTTTCGCCAGCGCTTCGGTGTCCCCTTCTGCCGCAGGTTGCGCCCCAGCAGTGTTAGAGGTAGCCGGTTTGCTCTGCGAGTCATCCTGAGCAGACGCCTGCATTCCCACCAGAAGAATTAAACACAGTAATAAGAGTGGTATAACTCGCAAAGTAAGCCTAAGCCTCGACACTTTCATTTGAGTTGGTTGCATCGGTTTGTTCATTTCACTTTCACAACTTCGTCCGGCTTCCGGTCCGCTCGTAGAACTCGGCGCCACCGCAGTTTTCATATCGTGCCGTTCAGGCCGCTGCTCTGCGAATGGCGTCGAGCACTGCGGCGCCGGGATCGGACTTGCGGAAGTAAGCCGTGCAACCCGCAGCTTCGGCCTCTGCGCGCGTTTCAGCGTCATCGTGAGCAGTAATGTAGATGAAAGGAGTGTGGCCGCCTTCGGCCAGTAGCCGCTGAGCGAGTTCGATGCCGGACATGCCACCGAGCTGGATGTCGAGCACCAGGCAGTCGAACTGCGAGTGCTTCGTATCCGCGAGGAATGCCTCCGCTGAGGCATAGCTGATCGGCTGAATGCCCCCCGCACGGAGTAGCCTGCTAAGGGATCGGCAAAGATTCTCGTCGTCATCAACGACGGCGACGTAGATCGGTGTAGTTTTGCTCATTGGGGCCTATGAGCACCATAGGCCTCGGCGGGACTGCCGACTACTGCCCTTTAGGGAAGGTAGTTGCGGATGCCTCGAAGATGCCCGCTTCCAGCGTCAGCCGCGTGAGCTCCGCGACGGATTGTACGCCCAGTTTCGTGGTGATCGCCGTGCGGTGAAGCTTGACCGTCCGCTCGTGGATGCCGAGGTCACCGGCAATTTGCTTATTGAGCCTACCCTTTACGACGTGGAAGAGTACTTCGAGCTCTCGCTCGCTGAGCGCGTCGAAACGTGAGCGCAGTTCTTCCCGACGAGCACGTTCCCCGCGTTCCTGAACATCGCGGGCTAGGGCGCGCTTCACCGCATCGATCAGCTTTTCCTTCGGCGCGCGCTTTTCCAGAAAATCCACGGCCCCGCCGCGCATCGCGCGTACGCTCGATGGGATGTCGCCGTGGCCGGTGAGGAAGAGAATCGGCAGCGGATTAGGCGATTGCGCAAGCGCCGATTGCAGCTCGAGTCCGTTCATTCCGGGCATTTGCAAATCAGCCAGCACACACCCCGGCGCATCAGTATCATGCTGCGCGAGAAAGTCTCCCGCGGATGAAAAGGTCTTCACCACGAACCCACTCGCCCGCAGCAGCCGTGAGGTCGCAACCAGAAACGACCGATCGTCATCGACGATCTGAACCGTAGGCTCGGTTAGGCTCATTTCGCGGCCGCCTCCTCCGCGATCGGTAGCGTGAAGCGAAACGTCGCCCCACCGCTGTTGTTGTTCTCCGCCCAGAATCGGCCGCCGTGCGCCTCAATGATGGTGCGCGAGATCGGCAAGCCCATCCCCATACCGCTTCGCTTGGTGGTGAAAAAGGGATCGAAGATGTGCGCGAGCTTGTCGGCAGGGATGCCGGTGCCGGTATCGCTCACGGCAACCTCGACGGTCCGCGCTCCGTCGAGCAACGCGGTCACGCTAACCCGCCGATCCTCCAGGCTCGAGTCGTTGAGCGCATCCATTCCGTTGAGGATGAGGTTGAGCAACACCTGTTGAAGATGCACGCGGTCACCACGCACAGGCGGCAGATCGCCTGGCACGTTCACGTCAAGCTTCACATGCCGCGCCGCAGCGTCAACCCGC
Organism: Acidobacteriaceae bacterium; assembly: GCA_003165795.1. GTDB lineage: Bacteria > Acidobacteriota > Terriglobia > Terriglobales > Acidobacteriaceae > Bog-257. Next base: position 3,492 of record PMWW01000110.1, on the reverse strand, counting down.
ACGAGGGCCCTGACATCGCCAATGAGTTCGCCAACGTGGATCGGCCGCGTACTTAGGTTTTGCCGCTTGAGCAGCCCCCGCATCCGGTCGATGACGGCGCCCGCACGCTGGTCGTCCTCGCGGATGTCGGCAATGATCGCGCGGATTTCGTCGAGGTCGGGCGAGGCGTCCTGAAGGAAAAGCTCCGCCGCTTCCGCGTTGCGCAAGATGGCGCCGAGCGGCTGATTAATCTCATGCGCCAGCGCCGTAGCGAGCTGGCCCATCATCGTGACACGGCCCACGTGAGCGACCTGTTGCCGCAAGTGCTGCGTCTCCAGCTCGGCTTGTCTGTCCGCGGTGACATCGCGGGAGGCGCCACGTATCCGGACTGGCTGGTCGCTGGCATCAAATTCAACACGGCCGTGGGAAGAGATCCAGCGCACCCCGCCATCCGGCAACATTACCCGAAATTCCGTCTCATAGCTGCCGCCTCCCGCGAGCGCCTTCGCAAAAACCCCTTGGAGCGCTTCGCGATCGTCGGGGTGCACCCTCTGCAAAATGGCATCGAGTTCTAGCCGCTCCGACGGCGCGAATCCGAATAGCTTCCGCCACTTGTCGCTCGCCCAGATTTCGTTCCGCGCGAGGTCCCGAATCCAGATGCCAAAGTTGGCGGCATCGACGGCCAAACTCATCCGCTCTTCGTTCTCGCGCAACCCGGCGTCGCTGGCCTGTAACTCGCCGACGAGTTGCGACGCGCGGAGGACGTCACGGCCCAACTCGTAAGCCATCACCAGGACCAAGCACAAGTAAAACGGACTCACCGTGAGGGGCGCCTGAACCTTCCGCCAAAAGATCAGCACGCTCTCAACTAGTCCGACCAATACCAAGAAGACGACACTACCGCCAACCATCAGCGCCTTCCGGCGGTCGCCCCGCCGCCAGGCAGTGACACCGGCATCCCCGACAAAGATGACAAGGAGTACTAAACTCAACTGGCCGAGAACCATCCAGGGGTTGGGCACCCCCTTGGCGACGGAGATGGATTCTCCGAGAAACGGGATGTGTTTTAAGGTTGTGATCTCGCGATAATTGAGATTCTGACCGACCAGGAAATTAGGCAGTAGCGCGAAGGTACGCAGGCCGCAGGTCGCCCATGCGAGCCATGGCCGTCCGGCCTGCAGGTAGAGCCACACGAACCCGACGAGAGACACGCTCCACAGCCATATCGATACCTGCCCCCACCTCAGGGCTGTGCCGAATNNATCGTGACCCAACTCATAGGGATTGCAGTTATCCAGTAATCTATTGACGCACCCGTGGCAGGACGGACGCGTTGCACATGGGCATCTTACGCCACAAAAAGTTACTCCCACCACTTTAAGGAATGAAGAAGGGTAGGGCTGGCGTCCTGGCGTGATCCTAGCGGTGGCCTCAACCACGACCCGTCGACCGTGTGCTTCCTCTGACGTTTACCCAGAAGAGAACCAGGAGGACGAGGATTAGGATTGGGGGAAAGACACCGACGTCTTCGGATTTCCAATGAGGTTTTTCATTCGGAAGGTCATCGCGGGTAATGGGTTGGTGTGCTCGCGATCGCTTCTCCGGTTCGCGAGTCGCGGTAAGCAATTGGCAAGACCGTCACGGCGACTGAAGGTATCGAAATTCTGGAACCACCCCGAAAGGCGTGATCGGAGAAGCAAGGGTTTCTCCAACCTGCTCGATGTGCGAAGGCGACGCGTTTCCGAGGAATCTCGCACCCTCGTGAATGTGAGTCAAGTGAGCGGGTTCAAACCCCATCAATCGTGCGCAGGTAGCATCGGCAGCCACTAGATCGTCGGCGAGCACAATCTTCTCTGCCATCGCCAAGTGAGGCTTTCCTTCCGGGATTATCGTTAGCGTGGATCGAGAGAAGCCTGGCAGGCGCTTGGGCGAGGCGTGTAACTAGCGTGTTCGCACTGCCCAGCCCAGCATCAGGAGACCGCTGGCGGCGATCCAGCTTCCGGCGACGCGCACTGCAATTCGAGCCCAGTTCGCTCGTAGGTGAACCACGAACGCAGCAGCAAGAGCGATCAGAACAAATATGGCGAAGACCAAGCCGAGGATAGCCACCGACGCAGTTTCGAACTGCCCCATCCCGACTCCGTTTAAGTAGCCATGATAGACACCCAGGAGAGCGGCGAGGGCCGTAGTCACACGCAATGAGATCTTCGCGTCGGCAGCCAACAATCCTCCGAGGAGGAGAAACCAGGCTGCGGCGATAAACGGATGTGGCTTTGCCGCCATGGCGCTCAGTCCGGCAAGACCGCCGAGCAACCACGCAACCGGTAGGGTGAAGAGTGCGCGCCGCCCGTAGCTTGCCCCTCGCAATCCGGCAAGCAGAGCCAGCGCTAGTACTGGGACGATGTCATCCGGGCTCATCAGAAAATGCATCAGGCCGTCGTAGAACGGCCCCATGCCGGTGGAGTTCAGGTGAGCATCAGCCGGGAGTGCACACATGACAAACGCCAAGACAACGAATGCGTACAGTGGCAGACGAGATGGGCTCGTTCTTATCATGCGAACGCCTTCCACATGAAGAACGCGCCGCCGACCGCGACCAATCCTCCTGCGACTCGCAACAGTTTCTGTCCCCATGACCACAGATGGACTGTTCCAATACCGATCCCAAGCGCGTGCAGGCAACCGGTTGCGATGACGAAGCCCATGCTGTAAAGCAGAGCGCTTTGCCCGGGAGGCAACTCAGTTCCGTGCGCGTGTCCGTGGAATATCGCGAAAACCCCTACCAACGTCGCAGCGACCCACAGGCGTGGGCGAACTTCGAACATTACGGCCGCACCCAGAAGAATTGCCGAGATCGCGATTCCGTATTCGGTTCCCGGCAACGGCACTCCCATCAGCCCCAGCATGCCGCCGAACGCCATCACCATCGGGAACGCGACAGGCAGAACCCAAATCGCCGGAGCACCGAGTTGCGCGCCCCACAAGCCGACTGCCACCATCGCCAGCACGTGATCGAGGCCCGAGATCGGATGGCGAAAGCCCGTAAGGAATCCAACCGCTTCGCCTTTCTGCGGGTGGGCGAAGGCGGTCTGCGCGCACAGGAACACAAACACGGTTAGCGCCATTGCCCGGACTAAAGGATCGAATCGCCGCTCATTCATCGCGCGCCTCCGAAGAGCAACGCCACTCGTTGCACGGTCCAGAATGCGCCGAGCGATCCTACGGTATATCCGGGAAGAAGCTGCGCCCATCGCGGCCAACGCACTTCGAGTATGCGGAACGACCGTTCGAGTGCCAGGATCAGCGCGATGTTAAAACAATTGGCGACGGATGTGCACACCGATGCTGGGGGATCCACGCACAACACAGTGCCGCTCCGCTCGAACGATAGCCGGGTACATCCATTGCCCAACCGAACCACTTCAGTGCGCACAACCCGTGCGTATCGCCGCACGACCCTTGGCAACTCGCGCGCGTACAATCTCGCGCAATTGCCGGAACACCGATCCGAAA
>PMWW01000097.1 GCA_003165795.1 Acidobacteriaceae bacterium | reverse complement strand
GCCGTGCCGCAAAAGTGCATGTATAGGGCGGCTTTAGCCGCTGAGGTGAGGACGTTCCGGCAACCTTGGATCTTCGGAGTTATGACATGAAATTGCGGAACACCACGCTAGGAGAATAAGACAAACTCCAGACAAGAATACTTCCGCTTCTGGCGGCCCCTTCAGCGTGAGGTGCGGAAGAAACCATCTATTACCTGCAGGGAAGAGCCGTCATTACCGTCGCTATGGTTCAACCAGCGGGAATGCATCCATCCTCTCCTGGTACTGGGTTTCGACGTTTGTGCGCAGCCCGCCGAGACCGCGCTGCCGGAGGTGAAGGACCTGCAGATGGATCTCTCCTCTCCGCACCCGGAGAGTTTGACGGCGGACGAACCTACCAGGCTGGGACGCTTACCGGGCAGGGGAAAGACGCGAAGGGCCGGTATCAGGATGCGAGCTGCCGTGGCGCGGTCACCGCGCGCTTGGGGCCACGCTTGCGAATCAGCAGGACACGCATCCGCTCCAGCAATTCCATGGGAGCGAATTCGCCTTTGGGTAGCCAACCGTCGGCCAGGCTTTCTTCGGTGCAGCAATTGACCGAGCCGGAAAAAAGCAACGCCGGTGTCTCCGGCGAAATTGCCTTGAGCCGGTCAATCAGTCTTGCGCCGCTGAGTTTGGGCATCATCAGGTCAGCCAGCACCAGATCGATCCCCCCCCGCTTCATCATCTCAACCGCACAATCGGGATCGGTACAAGTGAGAACGCGATAACCGCGGGTCTCGAGCATAACTTTTCGAATGGACAGAGAACGTTCGTCATCGTCAACGCAAAGTATCGTACGTTTCGGTTTCATCTACCCCCGCTGGGCCTTCTCGGGAGTGCTGCGCAGCCGTGTCTGAGCAAACCTGAAAGTCAGGCGCCTGCGGCAGTCACCAAGTGGCTTTTTTTGATTCCGCCAGAGCAATAGCGTTCTCCGGATACTACGACCGGCGATGGCCTCGCACAAGTATTGCGAACGTCAATTATGCAGAAAATTTTGGGCGGGTTGAAAAAAGGAAATAGCCCTGCAAACGGTGATTTGCATTGCGAGGGACCTGTTTGAAACCCTTGCTGGGAGAGGTCCTTCAGCTTGCACAGGATATCCGCAGAATATTCACATCGTAACTTCGCCGTCAATCACCTGCACCACGTTACCTCCGACGCGAACATTGGTGACATGGTCTCCCTGTCTCGCCGCGCGGATATAAAGGAGACTCGTGCGGCGGGTTTCGATTCCCTGCTCGATCAGGCCCTGCGTCTCCGGTGCGAGCACGCCGTGCTTCACCGCCCAAGCCGCGCAGCAGCCGGCGGCTGAACCGGTCGCGGGATCTTCGCCGTTGTAGAAGATCATGCGCGCATGCAAGGTCGCACGGGGATCGACGGTTTCGCGGCAAACCAAGTAGAAGAACGCAGGATTGCCAATGGTCGCCAGGTAGGGCGCCATCTGGGTCCAACTCACACTGAGCTTTTGCAGCGTATTCAGCCAACGGAAAGGGACCATAGTGAACGGCATCCCGGTGGAGACGGTTTGGATGGGAAGATTTTCGTCGAGTTCCGCAGCGGCGACACCCAGGACTTTCGCGACTTCCTCATGCGAGTGCGTGCCGCCGAACTGCGGTTCGGCCTGGCGCATCTCGCCGAAGAGCAGCCCGTCGCGCGGCTCGAAGCGCACCGGGATCTTGCCGACTTGCAAATCGAGCACGATCTCGGGCGTGCCCGACTGCCGGTGCAGATACCAAGCCGTGCCCAGCGTGGGATGCCCGGCGAAGGGCAACTCTTCATTGACGGTAAAAATGCGCACCTTGTGACCCTCGGTTCGCTCGACCTCCGGATCGCGCGGCAAAATGAATGTCGTCTCCGAGAGATTGGTCTCGCGCGCGAGTTTCTGCATCTCGTCATCGCCGAGACCGCGTGCGTCCGTAAAGACGGCCAGCTGGTTGCCTTCCAGCGGCTTGGAGGTGAAAACATCGAGCTGAACGAAGGCCAACTTGCGGGCGGTCATGCGTGTGGCTCCGCGACAAATGTATCAGGAACGGCATGCCGGAGGGGCTGCTGAAAAAAAAGTCTTGCCAGTGTATGGTTTCTGTATCCGCTAGCCGTCCGTGGAACCTCGACGGGCAACGGCTTGATGCGGAAGCGAAGGGGGTCCGGTGACTCTCCCGGTCTTCAAAACCGGCGATTGGCGCCTTGCGGTGCCAATGGTGCGTTCGACTCGCACACGCTTCCGCCAATATTTCAGCGACTTGCAAATTGCCCCACAGCGCTGCCGGCAGGCTCTCGAAAGCATGGAAAGTACCGGCGGCGCCGACGCAGGGTTATTGGCTGAGACGTATGCAGAGGTGACGATATGTTTGGTGTCCGTTCACAAACATCAAACCGACCAGGAATGACTCAGTGAGAAGCACGACAGTGTGCACTCCAGCCTGTAGTTAGTCAATCCGACGCAGGCTCGGTCTCACCTTGCCCGAATCCTGTAGTCTAATTCCCAGCGCTAGGGGCAACCGCGTTGACTGGCAGCCGCCCTAAAATACATACAAGCCGAAAACTCAAAAGAGGCCTTTGTCTATGGCGAACGAAACTTACGAAACCACCTGCTGTGTTGCCGGCGGCGGCCCGGCGGGCATGATGCTGGGCTACCTGCTGGCGCGGGCGGGAGTGGCCGTCACCGTACTGGAGAAGCACAACGATTTCTTTCGCGATTTTCGCGGTGACACCGTCCACCCTTCGACGATGGAACTGATGTACGAGCTCGGCATCCTGGAAGATTTCCTGAAAGTGCCGCACCAGAAGCTGGAGACCGTCGGCGGCATTTACGGAGATTTCGCCTTTCGGGTCGGCGACTTTCGCTACGTGCCCACGCACTGCAAGTTCGTCGCTCTCATGCCACAGTGGGACTTCCTTAACTTCCTCGCCGGCAAGGCCAAGCAGTTCCCTGCCTTCAATCTGCGCATGAAGTACGAAGCGGTCGATCTGGTGCGCGATGGCGGACGTATCGCCGGTGTCGCGGCGCAGACGCCCGAAGGGCCGGTACAGATTCGTGCGGATTTAGTCGTCGGCTGCGATGGCCGCCACTCTATCACGCGGCAGGCAGCACATTTTGAAGTACAGGAGTTCGGTGTTCCCATCGATGTGCTTTGGTTCCGCATCAGCCGCACCACCAACGATCCTGAGCAGCTGTTGGGAAACCTCAACTACGGCAAGGCGCTCATCCTCATCCCGCGTGACGATTATTTTCAGGCGGGGCTGATCATTCCCAAGGGCTCGTTCGGCGAGATTCAACGTGAAGGACTCGACGTCTTCCGAAATCTCGTTCGCCGCATCGCTCCGTATCTGGGCGATCGCGTCGAGGAGCTGAAGGATTGGGAGCAAGTCAAACTGCTGTCGGTGCAGATCAACCGGCTGCGGCAATGGCATCGTCCGGGACTGCTGTGCATCGGCGATGCGGCCCACGCTATGTCGCCGGCGGGCGGCGTGGGCATCAATCTCGCGATCCAGGACGCCGTGGCGACGGCGAATTTGCTGGCCGGTCCTTTGCGCGAGGGACGCGTCACCGAAGCCATGCTCGCCCAACTCCAGCGACGCCGGGAATTCCCCACTCGCGTGACGCAATTCATGCAGGTCAATGCTCACCGGGCGCTCCAGCACATTTTCCAGACTTCTGGTCCCGCGAAAGCGCCCTGGCAACTCAAGGCCGCAGTGCGCATTCCGGGACTGCAGCACGTGATGGCGCGCGTGGTCGGAGTCGGCGTGCGTCCCGAGCACATTCGAGGCGCCAGAAAACGGCAGGCGTGCGACGGGCAGTACATCAAGCGACTCGCCGTGGGGGTCGGACTGGTGGCGGCGGGCGCCGTGCTCGCGGCCCGACTGCTGCGAAGTTCCGCCCGCAGAAGATATGCCGAGGCACCTGGGGTAGGGTCTCGCTCATGAAATAAGCATTGATAATCGCGGGCCAGGCTCAAGATCAACTGCTTCTGGGCAATAGAAACGGCCCAAGGCAGCAAGCGACCGCGATTGCCGTGCTGTACCCAGGCGACGGAATCGGGCCGGTAGCGCCGCTTCAGCCGTTGCACCTGCCGTTCACTCAGTTGCAGGACGCGCGACTTCGCGTACGCTCAGCCTCCCGGCCGCTGCATTCCCAATCACTTTCACCCGTTGGAACTCTTTCTGATCATCGTCACCATCCTGACAGGGTGACGAAATAGGTTGACGAAGTCTCGTTGCAGTTATGGGGTGACATTATCTTGGAGCATCTACATAAATCTGAGGTAAACGCATAGAACTGCAAGGTACTGCAACACAATCGATACAATAGTTAGCCGTAGGTTACGGCGCACGGTGCAGGACTGGGTAATGCTTTGTGGCATGGTCTTCCATCCGATCGCGTATAGTGGCGCTGGATTGTCAGGGCTAGGGAGGAGAGTCCGTGCCGCTGAAGGAAAAGCTGCTCATCCAGCGCATTCGCCGCACTGCATTACGGCCAGGTAATCGCCGGGGACATGGCATAGGCGACGACTGTGCGGTGCTGCGGATTGCTCGCGATCGTGAAGCGCTAATCACCACCGACTTCAGCCTGGAAGATGTTCACTTCCGGAGCCAGTGGCATCCGCCGGATTCGGTGGGCCATCGCTGCCTGGCCCGAGGCCTGAGCGACATCGCCGCCATGGGTGGCGTGCCCCATGCAGCGTTTCTTTCCCTGGCTCTGCCTCAGGATCTTTCGCAAAAGTGGGTCGACCGGTTCATCGCTGGATTGCTGAAGCTGGCGGCTCGATATTCGGTCAGCCTCGCGGGAGGAGATACGGCGCAATCACCGGATGGAATCCTGGCGGATGTAGTCGTGCTTGGCTCCGTTCCTGAAGGAGAGGCAATCTTGCGATCCGGCGCACAACCCGGCGATTTTCTATACGTGACTGGCACCCTGGGTTCGTCATCAGCGGCGCTGAATCAGCTTCGCGACGGAAAGACGCTTCGGCCAAGGTCGCATCTCAAGCACTTCTATCCCGAGCCCCGAATCGCGATCGGCCGGTTCCTGCGCGAAAAGAGGCTGGCTTCGGCCATGATCGACATCAGTGATGGCCTTTCGACGGACCTGGGCCACATTTGCGAAGAGAGCAAAGCTGGGGCCGTGGTGTTCGCCGAGGCTCTGCCAGCACATCCCGGAAAAGACGGTTTGACGCTTGCCCTGCACGGCGGCGAGGAATATGAGCTGCTCTTTGCAGCTCGTCCCAACCGTCGAATTCCCAAGCAAATCGCCGGAGTTCCCGTCACAAAGATTGGCGAGATTGTCCGTGGCAAGCAGATGAAGCTGATCAAGCTGGACGGAAAAAGTGAAGCACTGAAGCCGGCTGGCTGGGAACACTTCGGTTGAGAACCTCTGTGCAAAGTTGCCCTGGCCGTCCAGCAAGTACCTTCGTCACGCTTCAAAGTGACCTAAGAATCACCATAGTCCGACCAGCATTCTTGCATCGCTGTTTATAATCACGCCCATGGACCTGGAACAGAAGTTGGCGGAACTTAAACGCCGCGATTCGCTTGCCGAATCCGGTGGTGGCGAAGAGCGCCGCGCGCGCGAACACAAGCAAGGCAAGATGTCGGCCCGCGAACGCATAGAGTTTCTGCTCGACGAAGGCACCTTCGAGGAAACCGACAAGCTGGTCACCCATCGCTGCTCCGACTTCGGCATGGAGGAGCAGAAGTTCTTCGGCGATGGCTTCCTCACTGGCTACGGCCGCATCGAAAGTCGCCTGGTGTTTGTCTTCGCCCAGGACTTTACCGTGTTCGGCGGTTCATTGTCGGAGACCAATGCGGCCAAGATCGTCAAGATCATGGACATGGCCATGAAAGTCGGCGCGCCGGTGATCGGGCTGAACGATTCCGGAGGCGCGCGCATTCAAGAGGGCGTGATGTCGCTGGCGGGATACGCCGACATCTTTCTGCGCAACGTGCTGGCCTCGGGAGTAGTGCCGCAAATCTCGGCCATCATGGGCCCGTGCGCTGGCGGTGCAGTTTATTCGCCCGCGATGACCGACTTCATCCTGATGGTGCAGAACACTTCGTACATGTTCATTACCGGGCCGGACGTTATCAAGTCCGTGACCCACGAGGAAGTCACCAAGGACGAGTTGGGCGGCGCCATGACGCACAACGAGCGCTCCGGAGTCGCGCACTTCATGGCCCACGATGACGCCGAGTGCCTCAGCATGATTCGCGAGATGTTCAGCTTCATGCCGTCGAACAATTTGGAAGATCCGCCGCGCAAGCCTTGCACCGATCCTATCGATCGCGCCGACGAGCACCTCGACACCATCGTCCCCACAGAATCGAACCAGCCTTACGACATCAAGGACGTCATAAACTCGGTGGTGGACGACAGCTACTTCTTCGAGGTGCAGGAACATTACGCGAAGAACATCGTTATCGGCTTCGCCCGCCTGAATGGCAAGCCCGTAGGCATCGTGGCCAACCAGCCNNGGCACGCAGCAGGAGTACGGCGGCATCATCACCCATGGAGCGAAGCTGCTGTATGCGTTCTCCGAGGCGACGGTGCCGAAGATTACGGTGATCACTCGCAAGGCTTACGGCGGAGCGTACTGCGTCATGGCATCGAAGCACATCCGCACCGACGTGAATTACGCCTGGCCAACCGCCGAGATCGCGGTGATGGGGCCGGAAGGCGCGGTAAATATCGTCTACCGGCACGAGCTGGAAAAGTCGGAGAATCCCAAGGCCGATCGCGCCGCAAAGATCGAAGAGTTCCGCGAGCGCTTTGCCAATCCCTACGTTGCCGCGGAGCGAGGATATCTCGACGCGGTGATCCGCCCACGCGACACCCGTCGCAAGCTGATCCAGGCGCTCGACATGCTGGAAAACAAGCGCGACAAGAACCCGCCCAAGAAGCATGGGAACATACCGTTGTAATAGAGCCGTCAGCTAAGGCTTTGGAGATAGTGCAGACCGGCGTTCGGACGATCGCGATTCTTGGGCCACGGGCATTTGCTACCATCGTCGTGATGCCGTTGCTGCAAGCTCGACACCTGGTCAAGACATTTCATGGAAGCCAGTCGGCTTTCGGAGGCGGCACGTCGAGCGAAATTCGCGCCGTCCGCGATGTGTCCCTAACGATTGAGGCCGGAGAGACGCTGGGCCTGGTGGGAGAATCCGGTTCGGGCAAAAGCACCCTGGGACGGATGCTGCTTCGCCTCATTGAGCCTGACGCAGGCGAGATCATTTTCGACGGCCATGACGTCTTGCGGGCTCATGGATCTGGGCTGCGACGGTTGCGTCGCGACATGCAGATCATCTTCCAGGACCCGTTCGGATCGCTCGATCCACGCATGACGGTGGAGCAGATCGTCTGCGAGCCAATCGCGATCCATGGCAGCGAAGATAGCCGGAGTCGCCGGCAGAGTACCGTGGAAGTCTTGCGGGCCGTCGGGCTGGATGACTCGGCCCTGTCGCGCTACCCGCATGAATTCAGCGGCGGCCAGCGGCAGCGCATCGGGATCGCTCGGGCTTTGATACTGCGGCCGCGCTTCATCGTTGCCGATGAACCAGTCTCAGCGCTGGATGTCAGCGTGGGAGCGCAAATCGTGAACCTGCTGAAGCGGCTGCAGCGAGAATTTCACCTGACCTACCTCTTCATCTCGCACTCCATGCCGATCGTGCGTTATCTGGCCGATCGCATCGCCGTCATGCAACACGGCGAGTTGGTCGAGATGGGAACGACGGAGCAGATTACGACAGCACCGACACACCCCTACACCCGCGTGCTGCTGGCGGCCACGCCTGAAATCGAAGCTAGCTGGCTGTAAACGCGAGTTGCTTCGCCGCTTCAGAGGTTGCAGCAGGTTGGCGAAACGCCGCGCCTTCCAGCCGCAGAAGAAAAGCCTTCGTCGGCAGACCGCCTCCGTATCCACCCAGGTTACGGCCTCCCGCAAGTACGCGATGGCAGGGAACGATGATCGCGATGGGATTGTAGTGATTGGCCTGGCCCACGGCGCGGAAGCCGTTGGGGTTGCCGACCGCGCGCGCGATCTGAGCATAGGAGCGAGTCTCACCGTAGGGAATTCGAAGCAACTCGCTCCAACAGCGCTTGCGGAAGTCGGTTCCGCGGAGATCGAGAGCGAGGTCGAAGCTGCGCCGCTTTCCGGCAAAGTAATCATCCATTTGCTTGCGGACGGACCGGGTACGGGCCTCCGATTCTTCCCATGCCACCTGCTGGCCACCAATTGTTTGTGGCAGGCCGCGATCGAACTCGAGCATGACCAGCGCTGATTCTGAAACGCCAATCAGCAGCGGGCCAACCGGCGACGACATTCGCGAGTAGTAAAGCGCTTCCATGTCTCGTTCTCCGCGCTCAAGGCTAACACCACGGGACCTGCTCTGCCTCTTGCATAACTGCAGCGTGTCCCATTTCGTCCAGCAAGAAAAACCCTCGCCGGTGCGAGGGGTTGAGGAGGAGTTGGGTTTGCGGTCAGAGAGATTTCGTCTACGCTACGGCTGACTGGTGCTCGTCGAAGCCGAGTTCGTGCTGCTGGGCTGCTGCGCAGGAGCGTACTGGCTTGAGGTCGAAGCAGATGGTTGGTACAGGCTTTGATGGCTCATGCCTGCGGCCATTTCTCCGTTCGGCTGCGATGCAGAGGCCAACTGATCCACGTCATTCTTCAGCAAGCTGACTTCCACGCGGCTGCCGTGCGCTGGCTTAGCTTCCCCGTCCGCTGCGGGCACTTTTGCATTGCCCATGCCCATCACGAAAATGCGGTACACCGGGACTTCGTTCTTTTCCACCAGGTAACGCACCACCGAATTTGCCATGGCCTGCGAACTCTGGACGCCGGCAGGCGAAAAGCCCTGCACTTCGATGAGGTAGCCCTTCTGGTCTTTCAGATTTGCGGTCATGTCGTCGATAGCTTGCTTCGCCTTGGGGCTCAACGTCGTTTGGCCGGAGCGGAAGCGGATCTCGGTCTGGGTTGCCGGCTGATACTGGTCGATGTTGCCGACAATATGTTCGACCGTGTTCAGGCGATTGCTGGCCTGCAGTGCGATCTGATTGGCCTGCTGTGCCCGATTGCCTGCATCCACCGCGTGTTGATCGGCTTGAGTGGCCTTTGCGTCGGCTTGGCGAATACCTGCTTGAGCGCGAGCATCGACATCTTTGATCTCCTTCGCATTTGCGGCGGTCAGGTCGTCAAGCTCATTCACCCGGTTGCGAACCGGGCTGAGCTGGCGTTGCACGTACTTCTTGCGCGCGAAGGGATTCATCTTCCCCCAAAAGCCTTGCCGCTCGGGCTCGAGCGGCTGGCGGGCTGACATGTCTTGATCTGAGTTCGCGTCCGGTGTCGTGGTGGTTGGCTGCGAACTGCCCCGCGAAGAAGAAGACGTCGCCGATGGCTGTTGACTTTCCGAGGGCGGCGCTTGTTGGGCCACCGCAGGCAGCATCAACGCGATGGCCAGCGGCAATGTGAAGAGAACCGAAATTTTCATTACCAGACCTCCAAGAATCTCTAGGCACCCATTGCCTGTCGGGCCGCTGTTTTTTCACTCTTCGCCGACCCACGACCATTGCACAACGCAAAAGGCGGCAAGCGCAGACACTGTTTCCATTACAAGTTGAGGGCCAAACTCCGCCGACGGCAACCCGAGGTAACTCGTTTAATTTCAGCGAGACATGTTACGAGAGAAATACCGAATACGTAGGAAACGCCTGCGGCGGGTAATTGTTACAGCGGGAGAATCGCATCGATAACCCCGCCAATGGAATTTGGTCGAGGTGCACTCAGCGGGCAGAACGGCGTTCGTACAATGCTCGCCGCCCGGCTCTTTTCCAGCATTTCGCGGATCAAATCTACAAAGTCAGGGCGATTTTTCGCTCGCCGGACGGCCCGGCCAATGGACTCTGCAAGTGCCTTCATTGCAAATTCCACCGACGGGTGGCGATAAGGTGATTCACGCGGAAGACGCCACGACCCATTACATCGCACGCCTTGCTGCCGGGGAAAATTCCTGGAGGGTAGCAGTGCTGTAAGCGGGGCCTGCTTTTTGACATTTCTTAACCTTCCCCTCACCGTTACGTCCAACAATCTCCGGTGTTTATAGCGTTTTTTAGAAGCCCGCGTTAGTCCCACGAAGGATTACCTATGCTTTTTTCCCTTTGCGGGCAATGGCGGGCTAAAATAAGTGAAGACTCCAGTGTGAGGCGCGGCATCCAATCGCTGTTGAGTGGCTGGTCCTGAATGATCCTAAATCGTATCCGTGTCTCGCTACTGGTGCTTTTGTTTGCCGGCTCCATGGTCGGCGTCGCCCAAAACCCGCTCACTCCCACCGTTCCTGCTACTCCAGCGTCCCCGGAGTCCAGTTCTCCCGACGCGGTCGACGGCCACGCAGTCCCGTCAGCGCCAGCGGCGCCGTCCCCACCTGTGGTTCAGAAGCAGCCTGACCGGGCCGCTGCGTACTACCACTTCATGATGGCGCACATGTACGAGGAGATGGTTTCCACCTACGGGCGCGCCGATTACGCCAACAAGGCGATTGACGAGTACCGGATCGCCATCGATAACGACCCGAGTTCCGACTACTTGAATGCCGGGTTAGCTGAGCTTTACGCCAAGACGGGACGCATTCGCGACGCCGTTCTGGAAGCGCAGGACATCCTGAAGCGCGATGGCAACAACCTGGAAGCGCGTCGGCTGCTGGGACGAATCTATCTGCGCTCGCTCGGCGACATGCAAGCGGGGACACAGTCGCAAGAAGTGCTGAAGCTGGCCATCGACCAGTACGAGCAGATCGTCAAGCTCGATCCCAAGAGCGTGGAAGATCATTTACTCCTTGGCCGTTTATACCGGCTGAACAATGAGCTGCTGAAGTCGGAAAACGAATTCAAGGCTGCGGTTGCCATCCAGCCCGATTCGGAAGAAGCGGTCACGACGCTGGCTTATCTCTACAACGAGGAAGGCGATTCCGCCCGCGCTTTGCAGGTCCTGAACGCCATCCCCGACAATGCCCGCACGGCCAAGCTATATTCCGCGCTCGGCTACACCTACGAGCAGCAGAAGGAGTACAGGCAAGCTGTCGACGCCTATCGTAAGTCCACCGAACTTGATCACGACAATCTGGATGCGGTTCGGGGCCTGGCCCAGAATCTGATGAACGACGGCCAAACTGACGCGGCGCTGGAACAGTACAAAGTCATCGTCGAAGCTGATCCCTCCGACGCGCAGACCTACATGCGGATTGCCGAAATCGAGCGTCGCAATGGCAAGTTCGATCAGGCCATGGATTCGCTGAAGAAAGCCACGGCCATCGTTCCCGATTCGCTGGAGGTGCAGTACAACATCGCGGTCATCGACGAAGCCCAGGGAAAATATGATGACGCGGTTCCAATTCTCACCCAGTTGCTGCAAAAGACAGAGCACTCCGAAGACCAGTACTCCATCGCCGACAAGAACAACCGGGCCGTGTTCCTGGAGCGCTTGGGCACCATCTACCGAGAAGCCAACAAGTATCAGTTGGCGGTTGAGACTTTCCGCCGAATGCTCGATCTCGGCGACGAGAACGCCGTTCGCGGGTATCAGCAAATTATCGACACCTATCGCGACAACAAGCAGTGGCAGCTGGCCACCAATGTCGCCGAAGAAGCCGCCAAGAAGTTTCCCAATGATCGCGATCTGCAGATGGTTGCTGCCGCGCAAGAAGCCGACATGGGCAGCGCGGGGCCGGCCATCGAGCACGTGAAGTCTCTGCTCAAAGACAGTCCCGCCGATGACCAGCGGGTTTACATTGCGCTGGCCCAGATGTATAGCCGGGTGAAGCAGTGGCCCGAGGCGGAAGAGAACATCAACAAGGCGATCGAGCTTTCCACCAAGCCGGAAGACAGGGACTACGCGTTCTTCGTCGCCGGTTCCATTTATGAGCGTCAGAAGAAATATGACAAGGCCGAAGAAGCGTTTCACAAGGTCCTCGCCGACGATCCCAAGAATGCCCAGGCCTTGAACTACCTCGGTTACATGCTGGCTGACCGTGACACCCGCCTGGAAGAAGCGCTGGGTTACATTCGCCGTGCGGTCGCGCTCGATCCCCAGAATGGCGCTTATCTTGACTCGCTTGGCTGGGCTTACTACAAGATGGGCAACTACGATCTTGCCGAAGAAAACTTGCGCCGCGCCTCGGAGCGGATCAACAATGATCCCACCGTTCATGACCATCTCGGCGAGCTCTACATGAAGACCGGACGTTTGAAGCTGGCCGCCGCCAATTGGGAGCGCTCGCTGGAGGAATGGAACAGGACCATTCCCGCCGAGATGGACACCGACGACGTTGCCAAGGTGCAGAAGGACCTGGAAACCGCTCGCGTGAAGCTGGCCAAGCAAGGCACTGGCGCGACTGCGGCCAAGCAATAGAGCAGGCTAATGAGATAGCCGACTGAGGGGCTTTGGGGTGGGTGGAGGGATTCGAACCCTCGACAGCCGGAGCCACAGTCCGGAGTTCTACCACTGAACTACACCCACCGCAACTGAGGAAAATTATAGCATTCGGCCGCGCCGTCAATTCTCCGGCGCGGCCAAGGTGCCGGCGCCCAAAACGCCCGGACTCCGTGGTCTGGGCGCTAGTTCACTTCGCAGCCGCCACCGTTCATCATGCAGCAATTGCTCTGTCCGCAACCCGCGGCCGGCGAGGCTGCGCGGCCCTTGCTGACGGCAAAGGTCGAGAGCTGCTTTTCCAGTTTGGCGGTGTGACATTGGGGACATTCCGGCGTCTGTGCGCCGAAGAGGATTGCCTCGAACTTGTGTCCACAGGCTTCGCAACGGTATTCGAAAATCGGCATGAATTACTCCAGCTCCAGGAAGATCGGTTCATGGCGCGGCTTCAGCTCGAAGCAAAGCACCCGCCAGTGATACAAAGGGTATTATAGATGCAGGAGCACGGTCCTATCCCATCCTTACCCGGCGAATCTGTATCTAGCCAGCCGCTTGACGCTCAGGCAGCCGAAGCCACTCGCGCACGCGATTTTCTTGGCGAGCCTTTCCGTCCGCGGCGACCTTTCGTCGGTGGACACGCGCAGACCATCGCGGGGAACTTCCTGCCACGCCAAAACCAGCTTCCTCCAGCCGAAGAGCGCTTGTTTCGCGTCGAGCCCGAAGTCCAAGTGCTCTGTCATTGTCACTGGCAGGCGGACCGCGCCAGCGCGATGACGCTGGTCGTGGTGCACGGCCTCGAAGGCTCCAGCGACTCGCAATACGTGATCGGAACCGGCAGCAAAGCGTGGTTGGCGGGGATGAATGTTGTCCGCATGAACATGCGCAATTGCGGCGGCACCGAGCAACTGGGGCCGACGCTCTACAACTCCAGCATGTCGGCCGACGTCGGAACAGTGGCGCAGACGCTGATTGCCGAAGACGGGTTGCAGAAAATGGCGCTGGTGGGATATTCCATGGGCGGGAATCTCGTCCTCAAGCTGCTGGGCGAGTGGGGCGAACAGGCGCCGCCGCAGGTGAAAGCCGGTATCGGTGTCTCTCCAGCAATGGATCTTGCACCTTCGGCGGACGCGCTTCATGATCGCGCCAATCGACTCTACGAGTGGAAGTTCCTGCGTGGACTCCGTCGCCGCATGTTGCGCAAAGCCGCACTCTATCCTGGGCGTTACGATTTACGCTATCTGCGCGGCATGCGTAGCCTGCGCGACTTCGACGACCAGATTACCGCGCGCTACTCGGGCTTTCACGACGCTCAGGATTACTACACCCGAGCCGCTGCCGCGCGGGTGGTGGATCGCATTGCCGTTCCCACCCTCATAATGCATGCGAACGATGATCCCTTTATTCGCGTGCTGCCTGAAACACGTGAGAAGCTGCTGCACAATCCGCACATTACTTATGTCGAAACTTTGCACGGCGGACACTGCGCCTTCCTCGCCGAAGCCAACGGCTACGATGGACGCTGGGCCGAGCGCCAAGCCATTGCCTTCATCCAGCGCGCGGAGCGTGGCGAACCCGTCAGTCTTCTCGCCACTGGATGACGGTCGCTCAATGCGATGCCAGTTCTTAAGTGACCTCGAGTTTCGCACTGCCCACTCTCCAGCACGATAATTCTGTAGCACGATAACTCAGCGACCTATCAAGGACCGGTCGCAGGTAATGGCATGATGTACGATGGCGTCGGTGGCGGCGACTACTGGTGACAACTATGAGAACGGCCCTGGTTTGGTTGTTGATGGCCCTGGCCGCGACAGTCGCGTGGGGTGAAGACTTGGCCGGCCATTATGTCTTGCACGGAGTCATGGAGGTTGGCTCGGAACTCTGGCTGAAACCCGATGGCACCTTCGAGTACATGCTGGCCTACGGCGCAGCCGACTACTGGGCCAAAGGTACATGGCGGCATGAAGGCAACGCCATTATCTTGCAGAGCACCGGCAAGCAAGAAGCTCCCTTTCGCCTGGCCCGCAGCGAGGCTGGCAACACGGGCAAGATTCGCGTGTGGGTGAAGGGCCAGAATGGCCAGGGAGTAGAGAACATTCAGGTGCAGTTACGAGCGGGGGACAAGCATCTGCAGGCCACGACAACCGCTGACGGTTCTGCGGTGTTTCCCGACCTGGCCGACGCGAGGGAGGTTTCGTTTGATGTGGAGGTCTACTCGGTGCAGGCAGGTCCGTTTAAAATCGACCCATCCAACAAAGATTTCTACTTCGAGATCAATGGCGACGCTATACAGCAAGTCTTATTCAAGAACGAGCCTCTGTCTATCGACGGGACTACGTTGGTGATGAAGCATGGGGACAACCCTGGGCCCATGCGCTACCAAAAGGAATAAGTTAGCTTGAGATGTTATGAGGAGCGGCTCACTTCAAGTGCACTGCAGCCTCTGTTGACTTCGCGCCACCCGATTCCGTCTGGCGAGGTTTCGCGACGACCGGTCCGTACTTGGGCTTGATCTCATGGCATGATGGATCGCAGTACACGCCCTGGTGCGTCTTGTCGGTCTCCGGATCGGGCATCGGCGAGGCGACCGCCGCATCGCGGTCCGCTTCCAGCTCGCGCTCCACGTCGTCGATCAACTTCTGATTGTCCTCGCTTGTCAGCCAGCGCTTCTTGTCGACCAAGTAGTGCTCGAGGCGTGCGATGGGATCGCGCCGCTGCCAATATTCGATCAGCTCCGCCGGTACGTACTGCGCGGCGTCGTGAATGGCGTGACCCTTCATGCGCATCATTTTCGCTTCGATCAGCGTCGGCCCTTCGCCGCGCCGCGCTCGCTCGCAAGCTTCGTGGGTAGCGTCATAAACCTGGCAGGGATCGGTGCCGTCCACGATCACGCCGGGAATTCCGTACGCGATGGCGCGCTCGGCGAGATCTTTCACCAGAAACTGCATGTCGGCGGGAGTGGAATATCCCCAAAGATTATTTTCGACTACCAGGACCAGACCCAGCTTCTGTACCGCGGCAAAGTTCAGGCTCTCGTAGGTGACGCCGGTGGACTGCCCGCCATCGCCGACGTAGGTCAGCCCGGCGATGTTCTTGCCCTGCAGTCGCGCACCCAGGCAAACGCCTGCCATTACGCCAATCAGTTCGCCCAGCATGGAAATTGGCGCGCAAACATTGCGTCGCTGAAAATCTCCAAAATGCGAGGACGCGTCGCGTCCCCAGGTGGGCGAATCGCCCTTGGCCATGTATTGCCGCATGATGTCGCGCGCGCTGAATCCGCGCACCAGCATCGCGCCCTGGTTGCGAATCATCGGCGCGAGCCAGTCGTCCGCCCCCAGGGCATACGCCGAGGCGCACGAACAACCTTCCTGCCCGAGTCCGAAGTAAACGCCGCCGACAACTTTTCCTTGCTTGTAGAGATTCTCCAGCGCTACTTCCATGCGCCGATTCAGCAGCATCCAGCGGTAGATAGCGATGCATTGCTCGCGCGAGAGATACTTCGACTCGCGAATCGGCGGAGCCGCCGCGCTCAAATCGCCTTCGACGCGGTACTCCAGGCTGGAGCCTTCGCCCGACATGAAGATACGAAACTCAGGATGTTCCAGCCGGTAGTCGGGAATGTTGTAGCAGCGCAGGGCGGACGAAGCGGAGTCGTCGCCATTGTTGGCGGTAGGCTTCAACGGAGTGGTCTGGCGGGCCGCGACCTTTGTGTCCGTAGGCTTAGGCGAGCCATCGGCCTGTTCAGAGGGCGCGGGGGACTTGGACGCTTTCGTCGCAGGAGCCAGAGGAACCTTGCTCGACTTCTTCTGCGGAGTCCTAAAATTAGGGCGCTTCTTGTCAGACATAGGCTGCAGAAGCAACGATAAACGGATGGCGAACGGAGAGCAAGTTGGGTAGTGTCTGGAAAGTGCATTGACGGGTAAGCCATCTTAGTTAACCGATGTGTCGTATATTGCACAGACAATTTTCTGGCATGGTTCTACTGTTCGAGTAGGCGTTCCGGCTTCCGTCGCATAACGCCAGGAAACGGCCGCCGTCTCGCTCCGGTGGCCAATCTTTAATTTAGGGGATGAAACACCCGTCAGACGGAGGAAATATCGCAGCGCCCGCAACACCGTTATTTCATTGGAAGGGCAGCACGGAAAACAGAGACATCAACATGGCGCCGAAAGGCATTCTCATGAGCTTTCACCTGTTCGGCGATTTTGCGATAAGAGAAGGGCAAATGCCGAATAGCGGCCTCTACGCCAACTCACCTCCGTCGCCGTGTACCTTGCGCAACTCGTTTGGCGGGCGGGCGGGAGTGTCCTGGTTCGCGGGAGGTTCTGACGCTTCGGGCCGGGCCGCAACGGAAGCTTTCTCCGGCTCGCCAGTTCCTGCCAGCAGGTCGTCCAGCGACTCCAGCCACAGCATCTGCGACTGAAAGACGCGCCCGAAATTACGCGAAGCGGAAGTCACCACTTCGTCTACGGTCAAGGGTTTCTGCAACTCTCGTTCCATGGAAGTCACCGGCTTGTTGGCGATGCCGCAGGGCACGATCAGGGTGAAGAAATCCAGGTCAGTGCTGACATTCAGGGCGAAACCGTGAGTAGTAACGCCGCGCGAGATGTGTACTCCGATGGCCGCAATCTTGGCTTCTGGTTTGTTGCGCAGTGCATACGTCCACACGCCGGTCAGGCCTTTAATGCGCTGCGTGCCGATCCCGAAGTCGCCGCAGGTGCGGATCAGGACTTCTTCCAGACGGCGCACAAATTCCACCGCGCCAACTTTCGGCTCAAAACTGCGCAAGTCGAAGATGGGATAGGCGACCAGCTGTCCCGGCCCGTGGAAGGTGACGTCGCCTCCGCGATCGATTTCGAACAGCGCGACTCCACGCTGTGCCAGGAATTCGGGCGACGCGAGAACATTATCCAAACGCGCATTGCGACCCAGAGTGATGACCGGAGGATGCTCCAGCAGCAGCAGCGTGTTTCCGATGCGGCCTGCCTTGCGCAACTGTAGCAGCGTCCGCTGCAGTTGTAGCGCCGTTTCGTACGACACCCGCCCGAGATTGAGGACCTGGATGACCATGGGAAAGGCAGCAAATAGCAAT
>PMWW01000099.1 GCA_003165795.1 Acidobacteriaceae bacterium | reverse complement strand
ACACAGAAGAGTTGACACACCTCCCCGCACCAACAAATAGGAGCCTACCATGGCGTCACAAGACGTATTGAATGCATTGGAGTCTCTTGCATACGAAAGAGATCGCCAAGAATTTGCTCTGGGGGACACGCTTGACGTTAAAACCGGGCTCACTATGGTGGCCCTGACGTTTTTAGCTATCCAGTCGGGGGAGTTGATTAAGGCCAATATGTCGCTTGCTCAGTGTCTAGTGCAGATAGGTTCCATATCCACGCTTATTCTGGGAGGCGCCCTAGCCGTGGCCGAACTATGGCCGAGAGATTATAAGCGAGAGCCACCACCAGCGACATACAAGAAATGGATTTTGGATACAGAAGCGTATCGCGAGACTTACCCAGATGCCGACCCGGTTACGGCTGAAAAGTTAACTGAAGCGCGGGTCGCGAATGCAATAGAAAGCGTTCAGGCTAATCTCGCTATCAACAAACAGAAATCTAGGCTCTCGTTTTGGGCATTCGGGTGCGTAGCCGTGGCCTTCGCTGCCAACATTGCAACACTGATTATCCGCCTTTTCTAAACTTTTCCGGGGACGGGGGGCTCGGCGGAGGCGGGGCATCGGCTGGCCTTTCCGTTCTAGTTGGTTGAGTAGGGGCGCTATCCCCCGTCCTGCCGGGTCGAGAAGGGCGTTCGGGTTGTTCGCGAGGATTAGTCATGGATCTCCTCTTTGGGATTTTCGTCTGCCGCGTTTTAGGCAGTAAGGATTAGAAGGCCGTTTCTGCAAGCTTTCCGGTAAGCGAGGCGAAGGTCAACCGCTTGCCGAAGATTTTGCGGACAGCCATATCGAAGCGGTCGGCATCGGTAACGTTGCGCTTCTTGGTAGCGCGATTGTTGTAGCGGAATACTTGTTCGTCAAGGTAGCGAAACAGATGGAATGGTTCAACACTAACGTAGCTTCCAGAAATTCCGCGCTTCAGAAGCGACCAGAAATTCTCAAGTCCGTTGGTGTGAACCTGCCCGTCAACGTATTTCTCGGCATGGTCAACAACCTGATGGGCGTACTCAGCAGCCAAACCTTCATAGGAGAGCAGGAAATCACTATAGAGAGCCGCGCCAGCTTCGACGTGCTTCTTAACTTCGGCCTGCAAAACACTCTTCTTGCGGCTGGGCACTACGGTTGCGCGAACATATCCGCCACGCTCAAGGATTCCCATAACAGCGGTCTTGTCGCGTCCACCAGTACCAGCGATGCGGCGCTTCTTAACATCCAAGTGCATGTTGCGAGCCTTGCCACCTATGAAGGTCTCATCAACTTCCACTTCGCCGCCCAACTTGCTACCAAAGGTTTCATCCTGCAAAGCCAAGCGAATCCGATGCAGCATGAACCATGCGGTCTTTTGGGTGACGTTCAGATCGCGAGCGAGTTCACAACTGCTGATGCCATTCTTGCAATTGGAGAGAAGCCACAGCGCAGTAAGCCACTTGTCCAGACCGATGGCGGAATCCTCGCAAACACTTCCGATCTTGATGGAAAACTCGCGTTTGGAGTGATGCTTGTTGCAAGTCCAAGTGCGGCGCTTCTCGCTGAATTTTGCCTTGTCCGAGCCGCAGGTTGGACAGATGACGCCAGCGGGCCAGCGGCGCACGGCCAAGTAATCAATGCAATTGTCGGGATTCGAGAAGTAAACGATTGCTTCTTGAAGGCTCTTTGGTTCGCTCATGGTCTTGCTCTCCACAAGCAAAACTATAGGCTAAACCGTTGGTCGAGTCAAGTAAATAATCACCCTAAAAAGGTTCCGGCCGGGGCCTCTAGGTTGTTCGTGAAGGGACTATGGGGTGTTATGAGGGGAGCCATATCCCTTGTTGAAGACGGCCACGCGACAGTTCGGGATTACGGTCGGGTGATCACACGGTTTTAGACCTACTCAAGAGATACCGGGGGATGCGGTACATTACTAACCCGGGTATCAGAGAGCTGTATATCAGGAACGCACAATATCAACTTTCGGCGATAGAAACCGCCTGGAAGGATGTAACAAAGGGCTATGCGATTCTGAGGCGCGAGAGTCTTCGACCTGCCTAAGGCGCCGGTTCATTCGGCGAACGAATTGGAATGGCCGACCCCTACTCGGCTTTCCACTGATACGCTTCCGGCTGCGGCAATCCCACGTGCGCCAGAACGCGATTCACGTACTCGCGGGCGATCTCGTCGGTCGAAGCCGGTCGAAAATAAAACGCGGGTATGACCGGAAAGATGGTCGCTCCCGCCTCGGCGGCCAGCGTCATGTTGCGTAGATGGATGCGATTGAACGGCGTCTCGCGCACGCACAGGATCAGCGGGCGACGCTCCTTCAGGCAAACGTCGGCGGCGCGCTCGATGAGTTGGATCGCCATGCCATTCGCGATTCGCGCCAGCGTTCCCATGCTACAGGGCAAGACGATCATGGCATCGGTCGCATACGAACCGCTGGCCACGTTGGCGCCGATGTCGGCGTTATTCTGTTGCTGGATTTTGGTGGGCGAACATCCAAGCAGCTTGGCTACGATTCCATTTCGACCAGTCACGCCGAGCTCTTCCGCCATCACACGCAGGCCACTGTCGGATACGATGAGGTTGACGGTCCCGACGCGCTCATCCCGTTCGAGCGCATCCAGCAGATGCTTGGGAAAGATTGAACCACTGGCGCCAGTGACGGCGACTGTCAGAGTTCGCGGAATTGCGTTGGTCGGCGCTAGCATCTAAGGTTTCGTGTGAAGCGAAGTTTCATCGGCGACAGGAATCAAATTGCTTTGCCGACGAAACCTCCTCATCGTACCACCGTGTTTCCTGGGCCACTCACTTGAAACTTGAAACTCGAAAGTGATCTCAATCATGAACCCCGACGCCATCAAGAAACTTTTCGACCAGGTAAAGCGCGGCCAGCTCTCGTCCGATGAAGCGGTGCAGCAGTTGCGGCATCTGCCGTTCGAAGACCTCGGCTTCGCCAATGTCGATCATCACCGAACGCTGCGTGTCGGCGTGCCGGAAGTCATCTTCGGTCCGGGAAAGACTCCCGCGCAGCTAGCGGAGATCTTTGCTCGGCTCGCCGGACACGGCCACAACGTTTTGGCGACAAGGGTTTCGCCAGAGCAGGTTCGCGCGGTCAAACGCAAATTCCGCAAGGCCGAGTTCCACGAACTGGCGCGCGCCATCACGCTGACGCGGGATGAGGCGGTTTATGGCAAAGGAAAAATCGTCGTTGTTTCCGCCGGGACGAGTGATATTCCCGTCGCCGAGGAGGCGCTGGTCACGGCGCAGATCATGGGCAACGAAGTGCAGCATGTGTACGACGTCGGCGTCGCCGGCATCCATCGGCTGCTGGCACGGCGCGAGGCGCTGACCGGCGCGCGCGTCATCATTGTTTGCGCGGGAATGGAAGGCGCGCTGCCCAGTGTCGTCGGAGGCCTGGTCGGAGTACCGGTTATAGCGGTGCCCACCAGCGTTGGTTACGGAGCGTCGTACCAAGGCATAGCCGCGTTGCTGGGAATGCTGAACTCGTGCGCGTCCAACGTNNAATCGGCTGGAGTAGAGCGGTTGTCAGTTGTCAGTTTGGTAGAGCCAGCCTTCAGGCTGGCGTTAGGCGCTTGACCATTAAGCTTCAGCCGGAGCATTCATGCATGAATGCTCCGGCTGAGGCGGTCCTTTGTTGGCGCCGAACGCGGCGCTGAAGCGCCGCTCTACCTGGAACCTCTATCTTTGCTCCCCAAACACTCTCTCGAAAATCTTGTCCACATTGCGCAAAGGCCGCTTCAAATCAAACGCGTGCTCCAGCGTCTCTCGCTTCACTTTCGATGTGATCTCCGGATCGCTCAGGATTAGCTCGCGGAAATTCAAATCGTCTTTCCAGGCGCGCATGGCGTTCGACTGGACCAGGCGGTAGGCATCTTCGCGTAGCACGCCGGCCTCGACCAGGTCGAGTAGAAGCTGTCCGCTGAACACCAGGCCGCCAGTCGATTCCAGATTCTTCAGCATGCGCTTGGGATAGACAAGCAATGTGTCGATCAAGTTGGTCGTCTTGTGGAGTAGATAGTCCGCGAGAATGGTTGAGTCAGGCAGAATAATGCGCTCGACGGATGAATGCGAGATGTCGCGTTCGTGCCACAGGGCCACGTTCTCCAGCGCGGCCTGAGAGTTCGCGCGCACTACGCGTGCTAGCCCGCTGATTTGCTCGCAGGTTACCGGATTGCGCTTGTGCGGCATGGCCGATGAGCCCTTCTGCTTTTCGCTGAAATATTCTTCCGCCTCGCGCACTTCAGTACGCTGCAGATGGCGAATTTCGGTGGCAATCTTGTCCAGCGTGGAAGCGATCACCGCCAGCGTCGCGGCGTAGAAGGCATGCCGGTCGCGCTGAATCACCTGGGACGAGACCGCCGCGACATTCAATCCGAGACGCTGGCAGATCGCCTCCTCGTATTCCGGTTCCAGGTGAGCCGCATTGCCGACAGCTCCGGAAAGCTTGCCGACACGCATCTGCTCCGACGCCATCTCGAAGCGCTCGATGTTGCGTTGAATTTCCGAGTACCAGTTCGCCAGCTTCAGTCCGAAGGTCACGGGCTCGGCGTGAATGCCGTGGGTGCGGCCGATTGCGGGAGTGTCTTTAAACTCCCAGGCGCGCCGTTTCAGCACTTCGCGCAACTTCACCAGATCCTCGCGAATGATGACCGAAGCTTGCTTTACCAGCAGGGCCTGAGCGGTGTCTACCACATCGTTCGAAGTCAGGCCGTAATGAAGCCAGCGCGATTCGGGACCCACCTTTTCCGCGACGGCGGTGGTGAAGGCGATTACGTCGTGCTTCACTTCGGCCTCGATCTGGTTGATGCGGGCGAGATCGAATCCGCCCTTCTCGCGGATAGCTTTGGCCGCCGATTGTGGCACGATGCCAGCTTCAGCGAGGGTCTCGGTCGCGGCCAGCTCCACATCAAGCCACGTCTGAAATTTGTTTTCGTCACTCCAAATGCGGCCCATCTCGGGGCGGGTATAACGGGTGATCAAAGAGAGACTCCTTTTGCCAGCGATGACTTGGAGGACAGCGAAACTGTTTATTGTACAAGGGACGCCGCTTTTCGCGCTTCGCTTTTCACTTTAAGCTGTCAGCAAATTTGGGAGCAACAGCCGAGGGAAGGCGAACCTCTGCCGGCTCAGCCCGCGAAGATTCAGAGCGACCTGCCGCCGGCTCGGAGGCTGTATGAAGCTGACCACAGTGCACCTGAAGGGCGCCCCTTCAAACCGCCTGACACATTAATCTCAGAATCTAGCCCTCGTCCACCAGGCCGAGCAGTCCCGACATTTCTTCGTAGAGAAATCCTTCTCCGGGACGATAGGGCTGCACCCACTTGCCGTCGACCACGAACTGCGGGATAGCGCGTTTGCCGGTATGGCGAATGACTTCGTCGGCTGCGCCGGGCGTGGTCTCGATGTCAACGTCGGTGTAGGTGACGTTGTGCTGGTCAAGAAAGCGCTTGGCGGTGCGGCAGTCTGGACACCAAGAAGCTGAGTAAACAATCAGGTCCATGTTCTTAAGTTGCACGAAAACCAGGAAAACAACAGGGAGCGCCATCGCTCCCTTCTTCGCTGCACGGTTTGATCCAGATTAGTTGCTGTAGAGCAGCACGCCTTCGGTCTTCTCTTCGCCGACCGGGCGATAGAAAAGCTGGTCTTTGTCGAGATAGACCTCGATGAAAGCTGGCCGCTGTTCGAAGGTGCCCTGGATGAGCGCTTCCGACAGTGGATCTTCGATGTACTTCTGCAGCGCGCGCCGCAACGGACGAGCGCCATAGGTGCGATCCACGACGGTCTTGTCGAGCATCCACTTGCGCGCTTCCTCCGTCACCGTGACCGTGATGGAGCGCTGTGCCAGATTGGTATTCAGGTGTTGCACCATAAGCTCCACGATCTGGATCAGGTCGACTTCGGTCAGGGCGTTGAAGATGATGACCTCGTCGAGACGGTTGAGGAACTCGGGGTTGAAGGTGCGCTTCACCTCGTTGCGCACCATGTCTTCGACCTTGGTCGAGGTCGCCTCATCAAGCTCCGACTGGAAGCCCATGCCGGTGCGCTTCTGCAGGTGGCGCGCTCCGATGTTGGAGGTCATGATGATGATGGCGTTCTTGAAATCCACCGTGTTGCCCAGACCATCGGTGAGCTGACCGTCCTCAAACACCTGCAGCAGGATGTTGAACAGATCAGGGTGCGCCTTTTCCACTTCGTCGAGGAGCACGACGGAGTACGGCGCGCGTTTGACGCGTTCCGTGAGCTGACCGCCCTCTTCGTAGCCGACGTATCCTGGAGGCGAGCCAATCAGCTTGGACACCGAGTGTTTCTCCATGAACTCCGACATGTCGAAGCGTACCAGCGACTTCTCGCTGCCAAACATGAACTGCGCCAGGGTGCGCGCGACTTCGGTCTTGCCGACACCAGTTGGACCCAGGAAGAGGAAGGAACCGATGGGCCGGTTGGGGCTCTTCAGTCCAGCACGCGAGCGGCGAATGGCGCGGGCCAGCGCCGAGATGGCGCGGTCCTGCGAGATCACCCGCCGGTGCAGCTCTTCTTCGATGCGCAGCAGCTTCTGGCTTTCTTCTTCCTTGATGGACGCGATGGGCACGCCCGTCCAACGAGAGACGACGTCTTCGATGTCCTCGCGGCCGACCACGCCAGTGGAAGATTCATCGAGGTGATACTTCTCGCGCAGGGCGCGCAGGTTCTCGCGCTCTTTGCGCTCCTCATCGGAGTAGAAGCGGGCCTTCTCNNTGCACGATGAACTTGATGCGCTTTTGGACTTCGGTAATGTCCTCGGGCAGGGAAGTCTGACGGAGTTTCACACGCGCACCGGCTTCGTCGATCAGGTCAATGGCCTTGTCCGGCAGGAAGCGATCGGGCAGGTAGCGATTGGAGTGCGAAACCGAAAACGTGATGGCGTCGTCGGTATAGCTGACGGCGTGGAACTTCTCGTAGCGCTCCTTGATCCCAAAAAGAATTTTGACTGCGTCAGCTTCGTTCGGAGGAGGAACTTTGACCGCCTGGAAGCGGCGCTCCAGCGAACGGTCTTTCTCGATCGATTTGCGATATTCGCCCGGCGTGGTGGCGCCGATGCATTGAATTTCTCCGCGCGACAGCGCCGGCTTCAGGATATTGGCTGCGTCCAGCGAACCTTCCGCTGAACCCGCTCCCACCAGCGTGTGCAGCTCGTCAATAAAGATGATGGAGTTCTGCGACTCCATCAGCTCTTTCATGATGGTCTTGAGCCGCTCTTCGAACTGACCGCGATACTTGGTTCCGGCGACAATGAGCGACAGATCGAGGGCGAGAATACGTTTGTCCGCCAGGAACGATGGCACTTCGCCGTCGGCGATACGCTGGGCCAATCCTTCGACGATGGCGGTCTTGCCAACACCGGGTTCGCCGATCAGCACCGG
>PMWW01000181.1 GCA_003165795.1 Acidobacteriaceae bacterium | reverse complement strand
ATCGCACCCGCGCCTCCGGCACCTGCGCCGGCGTCAGTCTCGGCTTCACCGGACGACGATGAGGCCGTCAAGCAGAAGGTGATGGACATTGTTGCCGAGAAGACTGGCTATCCCAAAGACATGCTGGACCTGGACCTCGACCTGGAGGCCGACCTTGGCATCGACACCGTCAAGCAGGCAGAGATGTTTGCCTCAGTGCGGGCCGCCTATGGCATTCCGCGAGATGAAAGTACAAAGCTGCGCGACTTTCCGACCCTGGGTCACGTGATTCAGTTTGCCCAGCAGAAGCGGCCGGGAGCGGTCGCAGTCGCGCCGGCTGGGAGCGTTCCGCCGGACCAGCCGCCGCAAGGCCCCGGCCCGACAGCACCGCCGCCGGCACCGGCACCGGCACCGGCGGTAAAGCCAGAGCGCAGACCACTCCTCAACTTCGATGCAGTCAATCGCGTTCCACGTCGTGTACCCGTGCCTAACCTGCGTCCGCCACTCAACATCTGCAAACCGACGGGTGTGACTCTGGGAGCGGGCAGCCGGGTCATCGTTATGCCGGACAGCAATGGCGTGGCCGATGCGCTGACGAAACGGTTGCAGGCAAAGGGAGCGGAAGTGCTGCTCATCGAAGGCGCACCGGATGCGGACACATTGACCACTCGCCTTAAGAGCTGGCTGGCTGCCGGGCCGGTGCAGGGAGTCTACTGGCTGCCTGCGTTGGACGATGAGGGCAGTTTGGACAATATGAATCTGGCGGCTTGGCGTGAAGCCCTACGGATACGGGTTAAGTTGTTCTTTACGACTATGCGCATTCTGTTTGAGCAGATTGCTGCACCGGGCACGTTCCTGGTGTCGGCAACCGGGCTCGGCGGCCAACATGGGTACAACGCAGCGGGAGCAACCGCCCCGCTGGGCGGCGCGGTCGTGGGATTTGCCAAAACGTACAAACGGGAGCGGACGGACGCTCTCGTGAAAGCGGTCGATTTCGAAGCCGGGCGCACGCCGTCGGAAATCGCAGAAAGCCTGGTCGCGGAAACGCTGCGCGACCCGGGCGCGGTTGAGATTGGATACCAGGCGGGCGAGCGCTGGACGGTTGGTTTGCAAGAACAGCCCGCGGCAGACGGTCGCGCCGGACTCACCCTTAATGAAAGTAGCGTCTTTCTGGTGACCGGAGCGGCGGGAAGCATCGTCTCCGCCATCACCGCCGATTTGGCGACGGCTTCGGGCGGAACATTCTACCTGCTCGACCTGGTTCCTGAGCCCGATCCGAATAGCCCCGATCTGAAGCGCTTTGTCAGCGACAAAGAAGGACTGAAGCGCGACCTGTTTGCCCGCATAAAAGCGCGCGGCGAGCGGGCCACGCCGGCGCTGGTGGAAAAGGAACTGGCGGGACTGGAACGCGCGCAAGCGGCGCAGAGTGCGATTGACGCCGTGCGAGCAGCGGGCGGTACTGCGCACTACTTCAGCGTCAACCTTGCCGATGGCGAGGCGATAACCAGAGTCATCGATCAGGTGCGTACCCGCAGTGGCCGCATCGATGTGTTGCTGCACGCCGCGGGGATCGAGCGCAGCCACTTCCTGCCCGACAAAGACCCGCGCGAGTTTGATCTGGTTTTTGACGTCAAGAGCGATGGCTGGTTCAACCTTCTGCACGCCGTCGGCGACATGCCCCTCAGGGCGACGGTGGCGTTCAGTTCGATTGCCGGACGCTTTGGCAATGGCGGCCAAACCGATTACAGCGCCGCCAACGACCTGCTGTGCAAGATCACGTCGAGCTTCCGGACGACCCGTCCGGCGACACGCGGTATTGTTATCGATTGGACGGCGTGGGGTGGTATTGGCATGGCCACGCGCGGCTCCATTCCCAAGATGATGGAGGTGGCCGGCATCGACATGCTGCCGCCGGAGGCCGGTGTGCCTTTGATTCGTCGCGAACTCACGGCCGGAGCAACCTGTGGTGAAATCGTGATCGGGCAGCGGCTGGGCATTCTATTGGACGAATGGGATTCCACCGGCGGCCTGGATACCGAAGCTCTGAGCGCTCATCGCGAGCGTCTGACGGCGCAAGGGCCGATGGTCGGCAAGATTACGGGAATGGGCGTTCACACTGGTTTGACCATGGAGACGACCCTGGATCCCACGGCACAGCCATTCCTCTATGACCATCGCATTGACGGCACTCCCGTGCTGCCCGGCGTCATGGGGATCGAAGCGTTTGCGGAAGCTGCGCTCTGCGTGCATCCGGGATGGCATATCGGGGCCGTCGAAGAAGTGAACTTTCTGGCTCCCTTCAAGTTCTACAGGGACGAGCCGCGGACGGTGATGGTTCAAGCCGTCTTCTATCCCCAAGGGGACAGTCTGCTGGCAGATTGCCGATTGACCGGCCGGCGGACCCTGCCGAATCATCCCAAACCGCAAGAAACCACGCACTTCATCGCGCGAGTGCGGTTGACCAAGCAGGCGGCGAAAGTGTCGCCCCTGAAACCCTGGCACTTGTCGTCGGAGTCCATCATCGATGCCGCCGAAATCTATCACATTTATTTCCACGGACCGGCGTATCAGGTTGTGGAACGTGCCTGGTGGGACGGAAAGCGAATGGTGGGCGAAATGGCCCAGGACTTACCTGGCAATCACCAGCCTTCCGATAGCCCTACGCTCATGGCCCCGCGGCTTATCGAACTCTGCTTCCAAACTGCCGGCCTTTGGGAAATGGGTATGCACAATCGGATGGGCTTGCCGCTGCATGTGGAGCAGGTCAGTTGGTCGCGCTCGCCACAGTTGGCCGAAGGGCCGCTGTATGCCATAGTCACGCCTGACGAACAGCAGGAAAGTTTCGACGCGGAGGTCGTGGATACGGCCGGAAACCGCTACCTGCAGGTCAGCGGCTACCGCACTGTGGCCTTGCCCGACAATATCGACCTGAAGTCGCTTAAAGACATGCGGCCAGTCCTGGCGTGACGACCTAGCTGCCAACCTTAACGGTCTTGCGATCGGGGGAACTCATGCAGCACGAATTTCAGCGCGTAGTGATCGTCAATCGCGGCGAGGCCGCGATGCGCTTCATCCATGCAGCGCGCGAGTTCAATCACGAACACGGTACCTCGCTGCGCACCATCGCACTCTTCACCGAGCCCGATCGCAATGCCATGTTTGTCCGCGAATCCGACGAGGCCTGGTGTCTCGGCGCCAGTACGTTCATCGATCCCAACACTCATCAGCCCAAGAGCAGCTATGTGAACTATGAAGGGCTCAGAGCGGCCCTGGCGGCGGTACGCGCCGAAGCGGTATGGGTGGGATGGGGCTTCGTCGCCGAACATGCCGACTTCGCGGCACTATGCCATGAGATGGGCATCGTGTTCATTGGTCCGGATGCGGAAGTGATGCGCATGTTGGGTGACAAAATTTCGTCCAAGCGTTTGGCCGAACAGGCCCACATTCCGATTGCGCCCTGGAGCGGCGGGCCGGTCGAGACCCTGGCGGATGCGGTCCATCATGCCGAGCGGTTAGGCTACCCGTTGCTCATCAAAGCCACGGCGGGAGGAGGCGGTCACGGCATCCGCCGGGTGAATGCAGACGATCAGCTTGCGAATGCGTTGGAGAGCGCCCGCGCCGAGGCAGCTAAAGCTTTCGGCGATCCAACCGTCTTCATGGAGCAGTTAGTAGGAGGCAGCGCCCGCCACGTGGAAGTTCAGATTATCGCCGACCACTACGGGACGACGTGGGCCGCAGGGGTGCGTGACTGCACGGTGCAGCGGCGTCATCAGAAAGTCATGGAAGAGGCGCCGTCGCCCGGCCTCTCCCTGGAGGTGGACCAGTTGCTGCGGGAAGCGGCCGTGCGGCTGAGCCAGGCAGCAGGCTATCGCAACGCGGGCACGGTCGAGTTTCTGTACCAGCCGGCTAGCCAGCGCTACATGTTCATGGAAATGAACACCCGTTTGCAGGTCGAGCACCCGGTAACGGAGTGTACGACCGGGCTGGACTTGGTCAAGCTCCAAATTCACATCGCACGCGGCGGTCGCCTGGAGGCTGCCCAGCCTCGCACCATTGGTCATGCCATCGAGGTGCGGCTGAACGCCGAAGATCCGGAGAATGGTTTTGCCCCCGGGCCCGGCGCCATCGAGCGCTTCATGATTGCGACTGGACCGGGCATACGTATTGATACCGGGGTATCGGTGGGAGATGCGGTGCCCCCAGAGTTCGACTCCATGGTCGCCAAGATCATCGCATTTGGCCAGAGCCGCAAAGAAGCGCTTTCCCGGCTGCAGCGGGTGCTGCGCGAGAGCGTTGTGGTCATCAAGGGAGGAGCCACTAACAAAGCGTTCCTGCTGGAATTACTAAACCGGCCCGAGGTGCAGCACGGTCAAGTGGATGTCGAATGGCTAGATCGTCTGACGGCGAATGGCGAACACCTCTCGCGGCGTTACGCCGATGTGGCCCTGGTGCAGGCTGCGGTTGAAGTTTACTGTGCCGACCTGGCGGTGGAGCAGGCCCAGTTCTATACCTCAGCCGTGCGCGGACGGCCGCAGGTCCGGAGTGAGGCTGGCCGTACCGTAAAGCTGCGATACCGCGGCCAAGCCTACGCGATGAAGACCTATTGCCTGGGCCGTGAACGGTACCGCATCGAAGTGGATGGATCATGCATCGATGCTCACCTCCATCACCTTGGCCCTTTTGAGTATTGGCTCACCACATTTGGTCAACGCTCCCACGTGGTCTCGTCGGTGCAGGGACTGAGTTATCGGATTGAAGTGGATGGCGTTTCCCATCGTATCGACCGCGACGACGGAGGTGTGATCCACGCCCCGGCTCCGGCGGTGGTGGTGTCCATTGCCGTAAAGCTGGGCGACACGGTTGTGGCCGGAGACCGGCTGCTGGTGCTGGAGGCCATGAAGATGGAGACGCAGATCGTGGCTCCGTTCTCCGGCAAAGTGCGGCAGATCATGACCATCCCCAACGTGCAGGTCGACATCGGTGCTCCGCTCATGCAGATCGAACCTGCGGCCGACGAGAAGACGGTTGAAACCATGGAGCGGGTGGTTTTTGGTACGTCCTTGACGTCGGGTGAAGACAGCGCCAATCAATTGGCATGGCAGCAGAACCTGGACGAACTGCGGCAGCTCATGCTGGGGTTTGATGTTGATCCGGCGCGCGCAGCGCGCGTGTTTGCGCAGTGGGGCCAGTTCCGCGAACTCAGGTCGGATACCGAAGAACTCCGGCGTCAGGAAGATGAGGTCCTCAACATCTTCGTCGATATCTGTTCTCTGTTCCGCCGGAAACCGGGCACCAACGATCCGTCTGGTGGTGAGGAGCCCAGCTCCGAAGCCTATCTGTTTACCTATTTGCGCATGATCAAGACGCAAGGCGAGGGACTTCCGTCGGCCTTTGTCGACGCACTGCGCCGCGCGCTCGCCCACTACGGCATCACCACGCTGGATCCCTCACCCGCGCTGGAAGAGACCCTGCTCTGGATTTACAAGTCGCATCAACGGGTGGCGCGGCAGATTGCACCGATTCTGGGTGTGCTCCAACGGCGACTGCCGCGCGGCGAAACGCTGACTCCGGATGCTGACGAATCCTTTCGTACACTTCTCGATCAGCTGATTGCCATCACCCGCGGAAGCTCTCCGATGGTCAGCGACCTGGCTCGGGAAGTGCGCTATCGCTGCTTCGATCAGCCCGTGTTCGAAGGGGCGCGGAAGCTGGTCTATGCCGAAATGGAAGATCACCTTGCCTATCTGGCGGAGAATCCCGAAGCGGCGGACCGCGATGACCGGGTCCGCGCGTTGACCGAGTGTCCACAACTGCTGGCAGGCCTGTTCTCCAGCAGGTTTGCGACGGTAGACCTCGGCTTGCGGCAATTGATGTTGGAGGTCCTCACCCGGCGATACTACCGGCCGCTGACCCTCACCGGCCTGAGCTGCCGAGCATTGGACGGGCAACGCTATGTGTCGGCGGAATACGAACAGGAAGAGAAGCGCATCCATCTTTTTACCGCCCATGCGGAAAATTCCCGACTGGCTGAAACGGCGGAGAAACTGATTCCCTTGATCGAGGAGGTCCCACCTGACCGCGAGGTCGCCATCGACTTTTATGTGTGGCATCCCGGCTCTCTAAGCGATCCGGAGACCGTGCAGCGGGAAGCCCAATCGCTGTTGAATCAGGCCGGATTCCCCAACTCGGTGCAGAGGATCGTGCTAGCCGTGAGTGGCCCAGGCAGCGGCCAGAGCATGAGCGGCACGCTGCATTTCACCTATGTGCTCCATGGGGACCAATACGAAGAAGACAAGTTCTATCGCGGTATCCACCCCATGATGGCCAACCGGCTGCATCTGTGGCGGCTCAAGGAGTTCACGATCGAACGTTTGCCGTCAGTGGAAGACGTTTACCTTCTGCACGCCGTCGCCCACGAAAATCCCAAGGATGAACGGCTGTTTGCCTGTGCCGAGGTCCGTGACCTTACCCCGGTACGCGACCCGGCGGGCCGGGTGGTGCAACTGCCGCACCTGGAGCGCATGTTTGCCGAGACCCTGGCCGCCATCCGGCAATTCCAAATGAAGCGGCCATCGCAGAAGCGCCTTTACTGGAACCGGATACTGCTCTATGTGTGGCCGCCGCTCAACTTCAACGCCGATGAACTGCACGATATCGCACGGCGACTGGCCCCGGCGACCGACGGTTTGGGGTTAGAGCAGGTGGTGATGCAGGCCCGCATTCCCCATCCCCAGACGGGCGAGCTGCGCGACATGCTGGTGCGAGTTTCCAACCCCGGCAGCACGGGTTTGCTGATGACCCTGCGGCCCGCCGCCAAACTGCAACCGTTGAAACCGCTCGCTGAATACGATCAAAAAGTAGTCAAGATGCGCCAGCATGGGCTCATCTATCCGTATGAAATCATCAAGATGCTCACGCCCTCGCGGGAGGACACGCGGGCCGAATTTTCCACCGGCGACTTCGTCGAATACGATCTGGATGCGGACAATCGTGTAGTCCCCGTCACTCGTCCTTACGGCAAGAACAAAGCCAACATCATCATGGGCGTGGTGCGCAACTTTACCCCCAAGTATCCCGAAGGCATGACGCGAGTCCTGGTACTCGGAGATCCCAGTAAAGGAATGGGTGCTCTCGCCGAACCGGAATGCCGTCTCATCAACGCGGCCATCGATTTGGCGGAAGCCAAGCGCGTGCCGCTGGAGTGGTTTCCGATTTCAGCCGGAGCGAAAATCTCGATGGACAGCGGCGTCGAGAACATGGACTGGATATCGCGCGTTCTGCGTCGCCTGATCGAGTTCACCCAGGCAGGTGGCGAAGTGAACCTGGTGGTGAACGGGATCAACGTGGGAGCGCAACCCTACTGGAATTCCGAAGCTACCATGCTTTTGCACACTCGCGGAATCCTAATCATGACCCCACCGGGCGCCATGGTGCTTACCGGCAAGCGCGCTCTCGATTACTCGGGCAGCGTCTCGGCCGAAGACAATCAAGGAATTGGTGGCTATGATCGCATCATGGGGCCAAACGGCCAGGCGCAGTATTTTGCCCGCGACATCGATGAGGCCTGTCATATCCTGTTCCGCCATTACGAGCATACCTACGTTCTTCCGGGCGAGCGTTTTCCCCGTCGTGCCGCAACCAGCGACCCCATTGACCGCGACGTGCAAACTTATCCTCACGGCACCGACGGCACCAGCAGCTTCGTGCGTGTCGGAGACATTTTCTCGGACGAGACCAACCCGGGGCGTAAGAAGCCATTTGACATCCGCAGAGTGCTGGCGGCGGTGGTTGACCAGGACCATTCTCCCCTGGAGCGCTGGTCCGGCATGAGAGGGGCCGAGACGGTTGTGGTTTGGGACGCCCATCTCGGCGGTTACCCGGTCTGTCTGCTTGGCATCGAGTCGCATCCCGTCGCCCGCCTGGGATTTGTCCCGGCGGACGGACCGGACCAGTGGACGGCAGGAACGCTCTTTCCAGCCTCGTCGAAGAAGGCGGCCCGTGCCATCAATGCGGCGAGCAATAACCGGCCGGTCGTGATCCTGGCGAATCTGTCGGGGTTTGATGGATCGCCGGAGTCGCTGCGCAAACTGCAACTGGAGTATGGCGCCGAAATTGGCCGGGCCGTAGTGAACTTCAAAGGCCCCATGATCTTCTGTGGTATCTCTCGTTATCATGGCGGAGCCTATGTGGTCTTCTCCCAGGTGTTGAACGAGAACCTTGAAATCATAGCGCTGGAGGGAACGTATGCCTCGGTTATCGGCGGGGCGCCGGCAGCGGCCGTGGTTTTTGCTGGTGAAGTGGACGCCAGGGCCCGTAAAGATGAGCGGCTGCAGGCGCTGACCCAGGCCATGGCCCAAGCCGATGGGGTAGAGAAGGGACGGCTGCAAGCTCAGTGGAACGAACTCTTCCCCATCGTGCACTCCGAGAAGCTAGGCGAGGTGGCCGAAGAGTTCGACCGCGTGCACAGCATTCATCGGGCCCTCAAGGTGGGCGCTTTGCATAAAATTATTCCGCCGGCGACGCTTCGTCCTTACCTCATCCATGCCATTGAACGTGGTATAGAAAAGGAGAAAGGATCGGAAGCAGAAAAGTCAGCACCTAACCATCCGGTACTGACTCTAAGCTAAAGTTGACGCTTCGCCGTGAACCTGTATTGGCTGGAACAGACCGCTGCGGATGTACCGGCCGAAAACCACTGGCTTAGCGCCGGCGAGACACTGCTACTCAGCGGCTTGCGATTTCCCAAGCGCCGAGGCGACTGGCGTTTGGGGCGCTGGACAGCCAAACGTGCGGTGGCCGCTCACTTGAATCTTCCTGCTTATCCCTCGGCGCTTGCAGCCATCGAAATTCGTGCCGCTCCGTCGGGCGCGCCGGATGTGTTTCTTGCCGACCAACCGGCAACCATCGGGATGTCGCTGAGCCACAGCGCGGCAACGGCGGTCTGCGCCGTTATGCCTTCTCCCGCCGCAGTGGGTTGCGATCTGGAACTGATCGAGCCGCGGGGCGCTGGTTTTTTCGACGACTATTTCACCGCGGAAGAGCAGGCAATGGTTTCACGGATGCCGGAAGCGGACCGGCCCTGGCTGTTGACCTTGCTGTGGAGCGCAAAGGAAAGCGCGCTGAAAGCGCTGCGCGTCGGGCTTCGGGCCGACACGCGAAGTGTGGTAGTGAGCCTGGTTGATCCTATGCGCGGACCCGGCGACCGAGAAGAATACGATGCGGACCCGGCTGCGATCCATCGAAGTCGCTGGTCTCCGCTCCGCATCGCTGGTGAAAACGGCAGAGTTTTCCGGGGATGGTGGCGGCGCGCGGGCAACTTCATGTACACCGTCGTCGCCGATCCGCCGCCCGCCTCGCCCATCCTGCTGGAGATCAGGGACGACTTCCGCCGATAAGGCAGTTGGGGCGGTGGCGGAGGATGCAGTCACCAGCGAACCGTTCTCCGCCTGAAAATCCCTACAGGGAAAAAT
This sequence comes from Acidobacteriaceae bacterium, assembly GCA_003165795.1. GTDB lineage: Bacteria > Acidobacteriota > Terriglobia > Terriglobales > Acidobacteriaceae > Bog-257. The sequence continues at coordinate 68,529 of PMWW01000181.1, read as the reverse complement.
ACAAAGCACGGAGTTCAACTCAGGATTTCTCCTGCGGGATTCCGCCCCGCTCGCCGCCAAACCGCTCAAGCGTTCGACTTGCACACGCTTCCGCCAACTTACTCGAGTTGCTCAGTCAGTGCTTTAGGACTACGCTCGTCGACTCGGCGCTTAGCCACCTTATTTACGATGGAGTCTTTTCGGTTTCGGCTTTGGCTTTGGAGCCGGCTTCGGTTTTGGCTTTGGCTTTGGAGCTGACTTCGGTTTCGGCTTTGGCTTTGGAGCCGGTTTTGGCTTCGGCTTCGGCTTTGGGGCCGGCTTCGGTTTCGGCTTTGGCTTTGGAGCTGACTTCGGTTTCGGCTTTGGCTTTGGGGCCGGCTTCGGCTTCGGCTTTGGGGCCGGCTTCGGCTTCGGCTTTGGAGACGGCTTCGGTTTCGGTTTAGGATCTGGGGTGGGCGGAGGGTTGACCGTCGTAGCGGAAGACAGGGCCTGCAGGATCGCCGCGCCATCGGGGCTTCCCCATCCACTGCACGCGTCCCACCCTGGTCCGGCTTTGTAGTCGCCGTTATTCCCAGACGTAATGTCGCGGAAGGCGTTCGACGCCGAGTGAATACTTTGGTACAAGCCGGGGTTAAGATAACCAACCGATTTGCCCAACGCCTGGTTGAGAAGAGTAAGCAGGCCTGCCCAGAGCGGTGCCACGGCACTGGTGCCCCCGACCGTGAATTGCGAGCCGTCAACCTGGACCTCGTAGCCAGTCGATGGATCGGCGTCACCGGCCACGTCCGGCATTCCGCGTCCCACAAAGTTTCCCGGGTTCACCGACGGCGGCACGTTGGCGCTCGTCTGCCAGGAGGGCAAGGGAAACGTGGCGCTCACTCCGCCCCCGGTAGCGCCGTCGCTGGGAAGGTCGTTCCAAACGACCTCGCTGGCGATCGACCCGCCGCTGATGGTAAGACTAGTTCCGCCGCAAGCCAGGGAATAGGGACTCGACGCGGGGAAGTCTACATGATCCAGACCGTCGGTGACCCCGTCCGTCGAGCCGTCGTCTCCACAAGCGACGCACACGGTCACGCCGACCGCCGATGCCGCCTGCAGCGCGGTGTTATAGCTCTGCAACGATTGCGCTGTCCAAGTTGACTCCGCTCCTCCCCAGCTGATGGAGATCACGGCGGGCTGATTGGTCTTGTCCGTCACCGCCTGGTTGATCCCATCCAGAAAGCCGGCATCCGTATTCGGCGCAAAGTAGACCACGATCTTGGCGCCGGGGGCGATCGCGCCAGCCACTTCGATATCCAGCATCACTTCGGTATCGGGCCCGCTAGTGTCTCCCGTGGGCTGGTTCTTTGCGCCGTCCACGGAAACGGCAGTGACCGATGGCGCCGGCGAAATGCTGAGCGAACCAAAATATGTATTGAGGTCGGACTGAGTGAATCCTCCACCCAATTCGATGATTCCGATGGTCTGCCCTTGTCCGTTGCCGCTGGTGGGAAAGTTGTAGGCTTTGGCCACTTGGAGCGCCGTGTAGGAAGTGGATGCTGCAGCGGACGCTGCGGCGACACGAAAATGAGTGGTGGCCTGGGGACGATTGTCGAGTCCGTGAACGCTGACCACAACGCCATGGAGTTCGGACGGAATGCTGAGTGCACCGGTACGGCCACGATACGAGCCGCCGGGAATTTCGTACATCGACAATTCCACCTGAAAAGCTTCGGCAAAGGCGCCGGCAGTGCCGTCCAAACTTACCGACCTGGCGAAGGGATTCGTCTGCTTTACCGGCAGACCGTGGGCCTTGGCAAATGCCTCGACCGTTTTTATGTCTTGCGGATCGGCACCGTAGCGGGCCTCATATTCGGTGCGGGAGATGCGCTCGCCGCTGGCCACCAAATCGGCCACGGAAGGATGTTGCGATTTCGGTTGACGCTCCCGCAGAACGATGGTTACCTGCATCTGCTCGTTTGGATCGCAAGCGCCGGCTTTCTTTGCGCCCGGCATGGGCTGGCGTTCACTGCCCGCCAGTTTCACGTATTTGTCGAATGCCATCGTCGTTCCTCCGGTATTGCTCCTGTGCCATCATTCTAGCGAAAAAACTGGTGGGTGCCGCTATGCAAATACTGGCAACGGCCTGGACGAACAGACGCCGACAGGACTTTTTCGGGCGTCGTGCAGCTGAATGGCCGGTCTCGAGATACTTGCTTGATTTGGAATAGCCGGATGCTGCGGGGCAAAAAATAAACGCGAATGCGGGCCCGAAGGCCCGCACGCGTCCAAAGTCCGTCCTCGGCATACTCCCAACTGAGACAGGCGGCCTAAAAGAACAGAATACTTCCCGCGGCAATCGCATCCGAGGTAGCAACCTGTCCACCATACGCATTTGACCGTGTGTGGGTGTACTCGCCGACGAGGTTCACCCAGTTCGTCAGCTTATAGCGGACCCCTCCGATCTCCGAACTGTTGTTGCTCAACAAATCCGGATTCACTTCGCCGGGAGCGAGTGCCAAATGGCTGAGACCGTAGCTGGCGCCAAAAGTCAACTTCTGAATAAATGTATACGTCCCCTGAAAATAATACCCGTCGGAATTGCGCTTGAGTCCCGAGGGCGCCACCGCGTCGAAGAACAGACCGGTGGTCCCAAGACCCCAGCCGTAGTAGCCATAGGCGACAATTCCCGCTCCGCCGTAAGTCAGCTTGCCGCCGTAATCGATGCCGGTTCCCTGAGCGCCGCTGCCGACCGGCAGAACCTGGGTTGCAGAGTTGCTTTCCAGGGCCTGAGTGACGGCGTTGGTCCAGAGCTTGAGCTTTGCCGGGTGCTTATCAGACGTGGTGTAAGTCAATTTCGCCTGGAATTGAGGCTGATCGTGAGCGGTGAGGCTCGCGGACAGCCCGGAGAAATTGACGGCATCCAGCGGCGTGAAGACACCAAACGCCCCCTGTAGTCCATAAGCGGACGGTGAGGTATAGGTAATCTGCGGGATGAAGTCGGTGTAAACATAGCCTAGACCAATTCGCCCAAGCGAAGTGTTGGAGGGCGCGATGTTGCCGCCCGTGCTACCCACACCCAAAAGGGAAAAGTCGTTCAGGATGGCTTCCTGACCGAACAGACCGATATCGCGACCGATCTTGAAAGTTCCCAGGGTGGGCTTGCCGATGGTAGCGAACTGCTGGCGGAAGTCGATGCCGGTGGTGCCCAGCGCTGCTGGATTTCCAGCCGAGTTAGCTCCCCCAACTCCAGTGACGCTATTGAGTCCGGGATAGAAGCCAAAGGTGACCCCAACGTCGTAACCCATCTGGTGGGTGGCAAACGCGATAGAGAAGTTTCCGGGAAGCAGTCCATTGCGCACCGACGAGGAGTCGGTGTTGCCGGTACTGGCCAGGCCACCGGCAACCAGCGCGGCGGAGGATGATTTGTCTACCCTGTCGTGGTCGTAGAATCCGTTGATTTCTCCGGAAAGAGTTACATCGACAGCTCCGACATGAATCCCAATTCCTTTGTCCATCATGGTAATGATTTTCGGATTCACCGTCGGCGCCTTCTGTTCGGTTTGCGGTCCTGAGGTCTGTTCCGCGGTTTCATGCGTGGGTGCCGTGGCCGCCGTGGCCCCCATGCGCGCCTTCAGGGCATCGTATTGTTGCTGACTGACGGCGCCGTTGGCGTGCAGGACCTCCAGCAAGTCAAGCAACGCATCGGGTGAGGGGAGTGCTGGACTCTGTGCCTGCATCAGCCCCGTTAACGTCAACAGGAGAGCAGTTAGGTACACAGCCCAACGAGGACTCAGACGTCGCCGTCCGGATAGGGACGTGTTTGGTCGGTGACTTTGATTCATCGGGGTTTCCTTAGGAGGAGCCCAGGGACTTCGGGCTCTAGCTGACCAAAGGTTCTTGGTTTGTGGATAAATGCTCAAGAATGATTTTGTGCGTTTCGCGTCCGAATCCCGATTGCCGGCAGCCAATCAACGCCGCGGCCGCCGAATACAACTGGTGATCCATACGCGACCCGCCTTAATCTCGCGTTTCATGCGACAGGTGTCGGTGCCGTTGCGCCACCAGACTGCCCGTGATCGGTGAGCCGCCGAAAGTCGCTCTGCGAGCGGACTTGCGGCACCGATCTAGCGTCCATGATGCAGGTTCCCTCACGGCTTGGCAGTGACGGCCATCAAGGGTCTGTGTGATGTAATTTTCTGCGGGTTAGAGTGCAGGCATTCGCGAAATGCCGCTGGCGCACGTGCCTGATCAGCGCAGTCCGAAGGTATAGCTCAGCCCGGAACTGGTGCCGTAATCGCTGCCCGAGAAGTTGGCGGGAGGCTGGTTGTCCCAGTTGCCGTAAAAAGAGACGTTCCACGACAGGTCGCTGGTGATCTTAATGTAGTAGGTCGCGTTGGTGTTGAAATAAATACGGCCGGGCTCGGAGAGGGCAGGAAATGCAGTAGCCGTAACGCTGAGGTTAGTTTTGTTAAACCGGAAAAGCTTCACCTGTGCCGCGATCAAGGCTGCAGCCACGTTCTGGGTGGGCACCGCGAGGACCGTCTGCTTGTAGTTCGTGCTCTGCCAAGCTAGACCAGCGATCACTGCGATGCTGGCATGGTTTGTATTCTTCAGATAGCGTCCAATGCCGGCGCCGAGATTGGATTGCAATCGGATGTCCTGCTCCGAGCTTTGCAGAAAACTGCCGATGCCGGCATAGAAATAGTTTTTCCAGGGCAAGAGATGCATGCCTTCGAGGTTCAACTGATTGCGGGTTGCGGCCGAGCTGGCGCCGCTGCTGGCGGACAAAGTGGAATTCAGGCTGGCATCGCCGGACCAGCGTTCGCGCAGGTAATCAACCTCTGCTCCGAGGCTGTATTGGGTGTTGTCATTTCCCTTGGAATAGATGATGCCTGAGTTGATCGCGCCGTTGAAACGCTCCCAGAACTTGTCGGAGGTCTCGCCCATCTTCACGATCTCGGTGCGAGGAATCACGGTCTGCTTCTGCGCACTGTCGGTCACTTCGATCTTCACGGGCCGTAAATCTTCGGTTTCCGCGGTGCTCAACGTTCCTGTGTAGACCGAGCCGTCCGCAGTCTTCACGATGAACAACTGCTTGCTTTCCAGGTGAGCCACTTTCGACCATTGCACGGAAGACGTCCCAAGGATGTAGTCGAAGCTGACATAGAGCACACCCTGGTCGAGGCCTTTGATCTCGCCGGTCAGGCGGTCGCCATTCTTCATGACCAACACGTCGGTCTTCTCGCGGGCAAACAGCGGCAGCGAGAGAAGAAGAGCGAAGCTAAGGACCATGGCGCGCAGGTTCATCGGGCAGCTCCTATGCGTGCTGCAGGCAAACCGGCGGACCGCCGCCGACACTGCAGTCGTGAAGTCTGAATATTTTGTGCAAGGGTATCGTATGGCTGCTCCAGGCAGCCAAGGAATAATAGAGCGGGTGTCAGGAGGGAAACGGGACCGCTCGACGAAAGCGGTCCCTCCACTTGCGCTGAAGCGATCGGTTGGGATGACCCTTCCAAGAAAAATGCGCGATGCCAGTAACGAAGAGGCCGCGAGTCGACTGCGAGCGGCGAGAAGCAAAGAGCGAGCAAACAGCGGCCCTAGTACGGCGAGAAGCTCAGCGTCTTGTCGTCTTTCTGCACCCAGATGTGCGCCTTGTCGGCGACGCGATCGTTGACGGTGACCTGCACTACGACACCGCTCACTGGGGCGAAAGGTGATCCGCCATAGCTTGCCGGTGGCGACTTCGTCCCGTCAACGTGATGGCTCTTGATGATGCCCCACTCGCCGCTCGGTCCCCAATCCTTGATGAAGTCGTTGTAGGGATATTGCGAGTACTTGTCCGGATGCTGTTTCCAGTCGGGATCATGCATCCAGATGCCGTAGGCCGGTTCGAAATTCTGTTGCTGGAGCGCATCGAAGAAGCGGTCGACCCGATGCTCTTCCGGCCAGAAGCGGAACTGCCACCACACCAATCCAATCACGATCACCAGCACAATCAATGCGAGGATGAGATCTCTTTTTCTGCGGGCAGGCCGGGGATCGTAAGGCTGGGCTTGGAACAAGGTCATGGCCAGTACAGTGTACTCGTTGGCACGGGACTGCGGGCACACATGGGGCGATCCAGTTTGCTGAAAAATTAGAAAAAGAGGGTCGCTCACCGGCCGAAGCCGGTTCGGGATGAAAAAATACAGCACTGGGGACGGCGCAGCTGAAGCTGTGCCCCTTCTAGAATCTATCAGGGAGAGCTCTCCGCGAACCGTATAGCCGCAAACGAGAATGTTCGCAGAAAGACAAAACCGGCCGCGTGTGCGACCGGCTTCCATTCGATACCAAGACCTGGCAGATAAGCCATGCGAGTGAAGCCGCGGGAAAGTTACTGCCTGGCGAGCGCTTGCAGACGCTGGCCGGCGACTTGCGCCACCGCGCCGGTGGGACTCTCCTTCTGCATCTGTTCATACATACGGCGTGCTTCGCCAAGCTGGGCCATACTTTCATAGAGCGAGGCCAACAAGAATTGCGCCGTGCTCTTGCCGACCGAGACGGTGGGGTGGTCGATGAGCTGCTTATAGAGCTCGACGGCTTGGGAATTGTGATTGGTATCTTGGTAGATGGCGGCGAGCGCCACTTTCGCCAGGCTGGCGATTTCCTTATAACGGCTGTCCGCAACTTGCTTCAAGTCGCTTTCGGCGTTAGTGCTGTCGCCGAGATCGCGGAAGGTGATTCCCGCAAAGTAACGGGCCACCGCGGCGGACTGGGTGAATGGGTACTTGCCCGCGATCTGGGTAAACTCGGCATTGGAGGCCTTGGCGCGCTCCTGCGCCGAAGCAAAGCTAGGCAAGTTGGGACTGGCCGGGATTTCAGGGGAACGGATAGGAGCGTTGTACTTCTCAATCGCCTGCGCCAGTTGCGCGCTCGCCTGCTGATCGCGGTAGTTGATGTAAGCCCAGCCACCGATGAGGATGGCCAGAATGACCAGCAGCCCAACGATCGCGGCCGTGACTTTCGAGCGATGTTCGACGGCCCACGAGATGGTTTCGGCGGTCGAGGTGGTAAACGAGTCTTGCTTAAGCTGATGTCGAGCGTAACTGCGCACAGGTGGTCCTTATCTGATGTGTCACTAAGGTGGGAAAAGGTTAGTTTATCAGCCTGCGGAATCGGGGGTCAAACCAGGCGCGGGACAGCAGTCGATAGCGCAGGCATCCGGACTCTCAAACATTCGCCGGGCTGCTTCCGCGACGAACTAGCAGTCGGCTAACCGCTTGCGATGCGGTTGACAAAGCACTTCCTGGAAAGTTGCCAGGATCGGACGCTACCACCGATATAAGCTTGCACCCCAGGTCCAGCCAGCGCCGATGGACACCAGCAAGAGAAGATCGCCTTCGTGGAGGAGGCCGCGTCGGTTTACTTGGTCCAGCAGCAGCGGAACGGTGGCTCCAGCGGTGTTGGCGTACGACTCCAGGTTCGTCTGGATTCGGGAAAAAGGAATATTGAGTGTCTCGGCGATGCGCTTGAGGACGCCAAGTGTGGCCTGGTGCGGAACGATCAAGGAAACGTCTTCCAGGCCCAGCCCGTTGATGCGGAGAATCTCCAGAATGCATTCGGGCACTGCGGTTGTAGCCGCCTTGAAAACCTCCTTGCCGTTCATTTTGAAGTACGCATCCCCAGGGTAGACCGTGAAATGATCCATTCCTTCGCCGTCAGCGAGAAGAATGCTTGAAAAGAGCCCATTCTCCCGATCGCTCCTCTCCAGGACCACGGCGCCGGCAGCGTCTCCAAAAACCACGCAGTCGCGGTGGTTCCAGTCCGTGACCTTGGAGAAGGTATCGGCGCCAATCACCAGCACCCGCTCGTAGGTACCATTCTGGATGAATTGGCCGGCGATGGTGATGCCGTAAATAAATCCGGCACACACTGCCGCCACATCGAACGCGGCGCAGCGGTTGCTAATGCCCATCTTGGTCTGCGCTATGCATGCCGAAGAGGGCATCTTGCGGTCGGGGGTCGCCGTGGAAACGATGATCAATTCAATATCGTTGGGTTCAAGCCCTGCCGAAGCGATGGCTTCCAGTCCCGCACGAGTAGCCAGATCCGACGTGTATTCGTCCGGTTCAGCGATGTGCCGCTCGCGAATTCCCAGCGTGTCGACCACCCACTGCGGAGAGGTTGGCAAGTTTGCCACCACTTCTTCATTGGTCAGAATCTTCGACGGAACGTAAGAACCGGTGGATTTGATGCGGACACTATCAAAGTGGCTGTTGCGGCTCGTCATTCCCCGCTCCAGCTTGGTGAACGGAAAGCGAGACCGCAGAACTGGATTCGCCACAGCAATCCCAAGGACACAATAGAGATAGGATTTTCCATTTGGAATGTCGCCCCCACATGACCCGCGTCATTTCGTAAGATTATACGAGGTTCAACGGGGTACAAGTCTGGTCAAAAGCGACCATCCACATGTTTCGCCGGCACATCAAACCGGCGCCTACGGTTGCGGATCAGTTCACGTGCGCGGAGAGGGGCCGGCCGAGATCGCGGGTCAGCCAGGGGAAAGCGGTGCTGCGTTGCATCCACAGGACGATCAAGTCGGCGCGGCGCTGTACATGAAACTTGCCCAACAGATTGGAGACGTGAAATTTTATGGTGCGTTCGGTGACGAACAGCTTGCTGGCGATTTCCTTGTTCGACAGATTGTCGAGCAGCAGGTCGAGCACTTCGCGCTCGCGCCGGCTGATGCCGACTTCGCTGTCGAGCGACTTACAGCCGCTTAGTTCGGGCAGAATCGACTCGACGAAGCGGTTCAACAGGTCGCGGGGCACCCAATAGGCCCCGGAAGCTACTTGAGTAGCGGCGCGGGCCAACTCACGAGGCGCCAGACGATATAAAAGCAAACCTTTCACGCCGAGACGCAACAACGGATAAGTGATGGCATCTTCCAGTTTGGGCAGCAGGACCAGCAGATGCAGTCCGCTGTGTTCAAAGTGCAGGCTACGGACGAACTCCAGGGTCGTCTGAAAGTCGCTGCCATCGATGATTACCAGATTGTCGTGGCTGGGTGACTCGGGGTCCTCTAGGTCGGGCTCGGGCGGCCGTAGCTCGCTGTTGGCCACGATTTGGAACTCGGTCCGCTTCAGCAGCCGGAGGAACCGTTCCTGCGCTACCAGATGCTGGCAGAAAAGGTAGAGCTTGGGCTTGTCATGTCGAGGGTTGCTCCGGGTTCTGGTCAAGGGGCCCATATGCCGATAGCGGTTCGTTCTCCAATCCTATCGGCAGAAACCCGGCCACACTTGATCACGCTACGCCCTAGAATTTGCTGACCCGGATGCTGCCGTCCCCGGTGGTAATTTCCAGCAGTGGGCCGCCGCCGTTCAACTTGCCGCGAATGCTGGAACGCTCAATAGAGCCGTTGACCGTGACCGGCAGATCGAGCTGGATGTGGCCGTCGCCGGTATGAGCGTAGAGTTCGGCAGCCAAGTCCGGCGGCAGGCGCGCCTCCACTCCGCCGTCGCTGGTGTGGATCAGCCAGCCATTGCTGATCCGCGAGCCCGGCCGTACGGTAAGGTCGATGTGGCCATCGCCGCTGCGCAAGTCAAGGTCGGTGAACACCCCGTCGATGGTCATGTGGCCGTCTCCGGTATGGGCGCGCATATTCCCGCTGAAATTTTGGACACTAATATGTCCATCGCCGGTATCGATCCGCGTCTGTCCTGAGATTCCGTTTACCGAGATGTGGCCGTCGCCGGAGTGCAAATCCAGAGCTGCCTGAGGCGGGACCTGGACCTCAACCCGCACCCCGCGGTGCATGCTGATGCGGAATCCCCACTCATTGGGAATGTGCACCTGGAGGTCAACTTTGTCGCCATCCTGCCTCTCGGTGACGCGTACGCCGGTGCTGCCAATGGTGTATCCGTCGCCGATGACCCGCGCCGAAATAGTATTGCTGACCCCGTGGGTGACTTCGATGGAGGCATCGTTGGTGTCCACGCGCAGGCTGGGATTGTTGCCGACCTGGTAGGTCTTGGTCCATTCGTCGGCGAAAGCGGAGACGCTCAATGCCGCAAGGCAGAACAGGAGAATGAGGAAGTTCTTGCTCACAGTGCCCCTCCTCGTTTTTGATACGAGAAGGAGCGCCTGTAAGTTCCGTTGCGAATGAGGAGAATAAGGAGGCACGTTGCGGTGCCCGGGGCATGCGATCTAGCGGAGTGGAACGTCCCGCATGCCCCTTAAGCATCGCTCCCTGCTTATGGAGATAGACGAGGGTGGGGAAAAAGGGTTAGCGGAGGCTGGAGAATCTTGAACTCTCAATCTCGCTCCCGAAGGCAATTTCTAGACAAGGTGCATTCCCCATCTTGACACCGCATACGAATAGACGTATTTATGTATAAGTGGCCAGATCGATACGTTTGCTGGTGTGGATGGGATCGAGCCGAAGAGACGTGCGCAGCTTCCCTAACAGCCCGTGGTGCAATGCCCGTCNNACTTCTGCCACGGGCTGCTAGGGAAGTCCGGCGAAGTATTGGTCTCGCTCTCTATGCGGCCCAGCAGGGTGAAACTGATCCGTCCGCAAAACCGCTCCGGGGTTTTGGCGGAGGGGCCACACTGGAGATTGTCGCGGATCATGATGGCAACACTTGGCGCGCTGTTTATACCGTCCGCTATGCAGAGGCGATTTATGTTTTGCACGCCTTTCAGAAGAAATCGAAGCGAGGCATCGCCACGCCAAAAAGAGACATGGATCTTATTCGCTCCCGGCTGGCTGAGGTTGAACGACTCCGTAGAGAAAGGCTGAACTGATGATTACGAAGACGAAGATGCCTGTGAGGATGGAAAAAAGTAGCTGCAACGTTTTTGCCGACCTCGGTCTCCCCCATCCTGAACAGGAACTTTTGAAAGCAAAGCTCACGCTACAGATTTATCGGCTGATCAAAGGACGCGGTCTCACGCAAGCGGAAGCGGGAAAAATCCTGGGCATCAAACAACCGCATGTTTCAGCGTTGATGCGTAACCGTTCGGGCAGCTTCTCGGTTGAGCGGCTAATGGACTTTCTCACCGCGCTTGGGCAAGACGTCGAAATTATCGTAAAGCCTACTCACAAAGAGCATGGGGAAATATCAATCGTGGGTCAGCAGTTGAGACATTGCGGAGTCGATACGGTTTCTGTTGTCCCATCACCTCACCGGCTGTACTGATTCTGCTTTTTCTCTGCGTGGCGCTCCATGCCCAGTTGGATCAGCCGGTCCATGAGTTCGGGATAGGAGATGCCGGTGGCCGCCCACATCTTGGGATACATGCTGATCGAGGTGAAACCCGGAATAGTGTTGACCTCGTTCACGTACATTTTCTTGGTTCGCGGGTCCATCAGGAAATCCACGCGAGCCATGCCGGCGCAGTCCACTGCCTGAAACGCGGCGACCGCCAGCCGCTGCACCTCCTTCTGCTTGGCCTTGCCGATCTTGGCCGGGATGATCGACTCCGAGCCTTCCACCAGGTACTTCGCGTCGTAATCATAGAACTCTTTGACGGGCACAATCTCGCCGGGCACTGACGCGATCGGCTTGTCATTGCCCAGCACCGAGCACTCGATTTCGCGCGCCTTCGCTTTTGCGCCGCCGACGCCCTGTTCAATGACCAGCTTGCGATCGAAGCGCGCGGCCTCGTCCATTGCGGCGGCTAGTTCGCTGGAATCGTGGACCTTGCTAATGCCGACCGACGAGCCCAAATTCGCGGGCTTCACGAACACGGGATACTTCAGCGAGCTTTCAATCTGCTTGCGAACTTTCTTCGGCTGCCCGCGCCAGTCGCTGCGCAACGCGGTGACGTGCTTGACGATGGGGAGACCGGCATCGCGGAAGAGACGCTTCATCACGTCCTTGTCCATGCCCGCGGCTGAGCCGAGCACGCCGGCACCGACATAAGCAATGTCTGCCAACTCCAGCAAGCCTTGAATTGTGCCATCCTCGCCGAACGTTCCATGCAGCACAGGGAAGATGATGTCCACGTCGACGGAATCGACGGCGGCGGGAAGTTCGTGGGCGTCGGTCTCGAACGGCATCAGCGAGGAGTGATCCTGCCCCGGCATGGGTGGAACCACCACGCCTTCGCCGCGCGCGAGCACGGCGGCTGCAGGAGTCGCATCCGGGTCGCCAGCGCGCAGATGGCGCGGCTCGGGAGTTTCCGGCGGCTTGCCTTGCAGCAGGCGCTCGGCGTGGGCGGCGGTCACCCAGCGGCCTTGCTTGGTGATGCCGATGGGCACCACTTCATACTTCTTCTTGTCGATTGCGTTCAGCACCGAGGCCGCCGACAGCAGCGAGACTTCATGCTCGCCGCTGCGTCCGCCGAACAGGACACCTACCCGGAGTTTCTTCATGCTTCGATCTTAACGCGAGAAAGATTGACAGGTAGTTACCGGCGATAGACCTCGCGGCGATGTCTGACCTCAAGGACCAGTACGACCAAACGCTCGGCCTCAATCTTGCAGATCGCCCGGTAGTCTCCAATCCGATACCGCCAGAGATCGCCTTTATCGCCCTTCAGCGGCTTGCCTAGTTTTCTGGGATCTTCGATCGCCAGCACGCGCTCGCGGAAATAAGCAAGTATCCGCCCCTGGACGGCGGGATCGAGTTTCCTGATTTGCTTTTGTGCGGTGAGTTGAAACTCAACGGTCCAAGCCAAGCTCGCGCTCCAGGTCTTCCAGCGAAATCCTTGGTTCGTTGCGTTCGAGCGCGGCGATTCCCAGGAGATAGTCTTCACGATCCTCCAGGAACTGCTGGATTGCTAGCCGGGCATAATAGCTTTTACTCCGGCCGGTGGTCTTAGCCAGTCGGTCCAGCCGCTTCTCGAGTTCGGGTTCCAAGCGGATACCCAGCATTGTAAGCTCCCCTGTGGTTTATGTTAAACATGTTTAACGCATCGCTGCAAGTGGGGAAATATAGATAATGAACGGGCTTCCGCGAAAGCCGTTGCGCGCTATAAGGACTTCTGCGGTTGCGCAAAAGTCGGCTCAACCTACCGGCCAATAAAATTCAACACGTGCCGCACCAGTTCGGCCGGCGTCTCCAACGCGGGCAAATGCCCGCACTCGGAAACGACTTCCAGTTGGGAACCAGGGATTAGTCTGTGGAAGTTATGCGCGGCAGCCACGGGTATCATGGCGTCCTGTTCTCCCCATATGATCAAGGTTGGAACCTTGATATCGGCGAGGCTTTCGTCCAGCCGCTCGCGCCCGTCCTGCAAGTTCTGCAAGAGGTTATGGATGGTATATCCATCGCCGCGCTCGAGGTGTTGCCGATAGGCAAGCTCGATTAAATCGTCAGTGACTAGGCTCTTGTCGAAGAAGAGAAACTCGAAGACTTCGCGCATGTGTTGGCGAGTGGAAACTCGCAGATCGATAGGCAGCGCACCATTTTTTCCCCACAGGCCGGCAGCATCGACCAGGACAAGTTTTTCGACTATCTGGGGAAACTGTAGAGCGAAGGTTGTGGTGATCCAGCCCCCCAGCGAGCCTCCGATGAGCGAGGCTCGCTCGATCTTCAGCGTCTGTAGGAATCGCTGCAGCACTTCGACGAATCCGGCGATGGAGTAGTCAATCGCCGGCTTATCGGAGCGGCCAAAGCCTAGCAGGTCGAGAGCGACGACGCGATGCGACTGGCCGAGTGCTTCAAGGCAGAAAGCCCAATCATCGGCATCACCGCCGATTCCGTGAAGCAGCGCCAGAACCGGTCCCGCGCCTACGTCGTAATAACAAATCTTCTGTCTGAACACGGTGGCGCTGCGCAACCCGGGCAGGGAAGGCAAGACGAATTGTGGAACCCTCGACGGGGAACTCATGGGAAATCCGCGCGCCAGAAATCAGAATCTCTACGGGGCGCCTGCTCCTGTTGCCGAGCCCATTCCCGAAAGCACCGGAACTACGGTGTACGAAGAGGCCAGCACTCCGCAATTCTGCTTCAGGTTAGTCGGCTGATAAGAGGCGTCATGCTGCAGACGTATCTGCGCGCTGTTGCTGATGGAGGCGTTGTTGGCAATGATTCGAGCGCTGGGGAAACCCCAGGCAATCGACCAGGAGTCATGCTTCTGGTCCAAACAGTTCTTGGGATCGAGGTTGGCGTATTGCTGGTAGACGGCGGGGTTGAAGTCCACCCCAAGCGCCGTGGCTTTGGTCATCATCCAGCCCAGGGTGATGTCCGAAAGCCCCGTCTCAGGATAGCCGCCGCCGACATCGCAATGAACTCCGGTGAAGTAAATCTGCTCAATCACCTGTCCGGGCGCCGCAGGTCCGGACCATAACGTCGCAGGAAATTCGCGGCGGCGCTCGTCGATGGAGACCGCCTGATAGGCATTCTTCACATCGGGGTGCAATGTGGTGTCGAGAAAGCCGTAGCTCCGCGTGTCAATTCCACCAAAGATGGCGGGAACGCCCAGCGATCCGACGGTGTCCCACACCCCGACCATCGTGATTTGGGCATCGTCGGGCGAATACTTTTGCTTCAGGCTGGCAATCATCTGCGGACGCTGCGTCAGGTCGTGCTGGCGATAGGCGGCGAAGGCAAGCTCAGTTTGCTGGTCGTCGACGTTCTGGGTAGGCAGACCGCAGAGCGCAATCATGCCGCCAAGACTGCGCGCCGTGTAAGCCCCGCGACTGAAGCCGAAGAGGAACACCTGGTCGCCCGCCTCGTACAGGTGAGAGATACGGGTATAGCCGTCCTTGATTTTTTGATCAAGGCCTACACCAAAAGCGCCGCCAACGAACTTGAGCAACGGATTGCCGTCGGAGCCGACGCCGTCGTCGTAGATGGGACATTGCTCGGCGGTAAAGTTCAGGGCCTTGAAGATTTTGTAAACGTTGGTGCTGTTGGCAGCGCCGTCCCAGGTTCCATCGGCGCAGAATATGATTCGTTTGGGCATCGGTCCCTCTCAGGAATTGCTGCAGACGAGTGCGAGCGTTCGGCATCCTCGCCCGATTGTTTCACCACGGAGCAAACAAAATCGACTTCGGTCCTCGATGGCGTGAATCATCTCGCTCGCGACCAGCCTGCCGGCGGCAATTACAGAATTTTCTTGCCAAAAACCGAGAGCGCCAGCTCGACCGCCAGTTCGGCGGTCTGGTTGCGCTCGTCAAGCACGGGGTTTACCTCGACCAGTTCGAAGCTAAGCATGCGACCGTGATCGGCAATGATCTCCATCGCCAGGTGGGCCTCGCGATAAGTAGCGCCGCCCCACACCGGCGTTCCCACGCCGGGAGCGTCCTCGGGATCGATCCAGTCCAGATCGAGCGAAACGTGATAGCCGACGGTGTCGCGTCCGGCCTGGCGCAGCGCCTCCTCCATCACCGAGCGCATGCCGCGCTCGTCGATGTCGCGCATGGTAAAGACGTGCACTCCGGCCTTACGGATGTTAATGCGCTCATGCTCATCCACGTCGCGAATACCGACCAGCACGCAATTTTCCGGACGCACTTTCGGACTGAAGCCGTACAGATCGCTCAGCGGCGACTGGAACAATCCCATGATCGCGCCCAGGGGCATACCGTGAACGTTGCCGCTGGGCGAGGTGTCGGGCGTGTTGATGTCGCTGTGAGCGTCGATCCAGAGAAGTCCGATGCGCTGGTTCTTACGGCGATAAAACTCGGCAACGCCGGAGACCGTGCCGGCCGCGATCGAGTGATCACCGCCGAGAGTGAGAGGAATTTTCCCTGCCCCTAACGTTTCGATCACTAGTTCAGCTTGAGCGGCGCAGGTCTCGGTGATTTCGGTCAGATACTTCGCGTGCGGATCGCCTTCGGACTCGGTTTCCAGCATGGCGACGGAGACATTGCCGCCATCTTCGACATCGTAGCCCAGGGCCTCGAGTTTGGCTTCGAGTCCGGCGACGCGCATGGCCGACGGGCCCATGTCAACACCGCGGCGCGATTGGCCTAGATCGAGCGGCACTCCGATGATCCGGATGTGTTTGGTTTCAATGTTCTCCAGCGGTTTGGTGATGGGACTGGTCGCCATAAGAAGTTCCTGAAACAACATCCTACATTGTGGTACACCCTCGCCTATACGGGAGTCCCTAGGGATACAGCCGGTGCAACATGCGTGGGAAGGGGATGGTCTCGCGCACGTGCTCCAGGCCGCAGATCCACGCCACCGCACGCTCGATGCCCATGCCGAAACCCGCGTGCGGAACGCCGCCGAACTTGCGCAAATCGAGATACCACTTGAATGCCTCTTGGGGCAGCTCGTGCTGATGAATGCGTTCGAGCAGCAGTTCGTAGGACGCCATGCGCTGCGAGCCGCCGATGACTTCGCCGTAGCCCTCGGGCGCGAGTACGTCCACGCACAACGCCAGCTCGGGCCGGTCGGGATCAGGCTCCATATAAAACGCCTTTATCGCCGCGGGATAGCGATGGATCATTACCGGACGGTCAAACTGCGACGAGATATAAGTCTCGTCGGGCGAGCCGAAGTCTCCGCCCCACTCAAACTTGTTCTCGACCAGGCCCTTAGCATGTCCGTCCTGCAGCATCTGCACGGCTTCGTCGTAGGTGATGCGCGGAAACGGCGTGTCAATTTTCTCCAGCTTGCCGATGTCGCGGCCGATGGTCTCCAGTTCCGGACGCCGCTTTTCCAGGCAGCGCTTGACGATAAATGTTATGAATTCCTCCGCCAGCCTCATCAGGTCGTCGAGGTTGGCGTAAGCCACTTCCGGCTCGACCATCCAGAACTCGGTGAGATGGCGGCGCGTCTTCGATTTCTCGGCGCGGAACGTTGGGCCGAAACTGTATACCTTGCCCAGCGCCATGGCGGTTGCCTCGATGTAGAGCTGACCCGACTGCGTGAGGTAGGCCTGCTCCTCGAAGTAGTCCACGGGAAACAGCGTGGTGGTGCCTTCGCACGCCGCCGGCGTAAGGATGGGTGGATCGGTGAGAGTGAAGCCGCGATCGTCGAAATAGTCGCGCGCGGCCTTGATGATCTCGGCGCGAACGCGCAGGATGGCCGCCTGCCGCGGCGAACGCAGCCACAGATGGCGATGCTCCATCAGAAAATCGACGCCGTGCTCTTTGGGAGAGATGGGGTAAGGATCGTCCGGATTGACGCGCTGCAAAACCTGCGCATCGCTGACGTCCATCTCGTATCCGCCGGGAGCGCGCTTGTCGGCGCGAACCTTGCCGGTGACGATCACGCTGGACTCCTGGGTCAGTCCCTTGATGGACTCGAAGAGTTCGGGCGAAACGGCGTTCTTGGCAACCACACCCTGGATGACGCCGCTGCCATCGCGAAAGATGGGGAACAGTAGTTTGCCGCTCTCGCGCAGGTTGTAAAGCCAGCCGCGAACGGTGACGGTCTGGCCTTCGTGCTGACCAATCTCGCGAATGGTGGTGACGGGAGTTTCAGTCTCGGTTTTGGTGGATGAGTTCATGGGATTAAGTATTCAGTATGCACGTTGCGCGCAGAAAAGTCAGGCGGGCAGGCACGCAAATTGGCGACGCGTTCCGCCTTGACGCAAGCCTCTACAAGTCCTACCGTGAGATTATGGAAGTCGATTTTACGCCCAACCCGAAAGCCGGGCTTGTTGGTATCGCGACCTCACAGGGCGAAGCGCTGGAAGGCATGGGAGGGCGACTTTTATGAGTCTTGATTGGTCACAATGCGAAGCGGTCGAGAGTATTCCGGGTAAAGTAAGCGGCGCATGGGTTTTTCGGGGAACTCGCACACCGGTTTCGACGATATTAGAAAACCTTGAGGACGGGATGACGATCGATGAAGTCGTTGAGCAATTTCCGGTCACTGGCGAGCAGATCAAGGCTGTGCTTGAATTCGCGGCACGAAGTCTTGACGCCGCGGCGATCGGGCACCGTTAGATGCTCGTTCTGCTGGACAATGGCGCTCCACGAGGAACCGCTCGAGCGCTTTTGGGCCACACCGTAACCGAATGCAGAGAACGAGGTTGGGACGGCCTGGCCAATGGCGAACTGCTTGCGGCAGCCGAGGGGGCTGGTTTTGAGGTGCTGATAAGCACCGACAAGAATATCCGCTATCAACAAAACCTTGCAGGTAGACAGATCGCAATTGTCGTCTTGGGTAAGGGACGGTGGCGGCTCATCCGCCCCCTGCTCGCAGAAGTGGCTGCTGCCGTGAACGCCGCCAGGCCGGGCAGTTATAGCGAAATGGATATTCCGGGCTAGGACTTACGCCTTCTCCAGCTTCCCGAACGCCTCCGCCATCTTCTCGCTGACCTTCTCTCCGTCCGCGCCCTCGACCTCCAGCAACAGCGGCGGCACGTGCGGCGCGGTTCTCAACAGCGACATCGCTTCGTTCCAATCGATGCCGCCGTCGCCCGGGCTGGTGTCGCCGGGCCAAAGATGTGAATCGCGATCTTTCTTGTTGTCGTGGACGTGAGTGGAACGGATACGGTCCTTCAGCACCTCAAATGCTTGCTTCACGCTCGACAGCAGATGCGCGTGGCCGAGATCGAAGCACACCCCGATATCGGTGAAGCGGCCGGCGTGCAACAATTCGAGCAAACCCTCCGGCGTCGACAGATCGTTGGAAATGTTTTCTACCAGCAGTTGCACGCCCAGCGGCTTGGCAAAGGCATGCAGGTGTTCCAGAGAACTCATCGCCGCTTCCAGTTTGTGCGGGTCGGCGTCTTCATTGGTAACGCCTACGTGCTGCACCAGAAACTTAAACGGCGCTTGCTCCGCCACTTCCAGCGCGCGCTTGATCTCGTCGGTGGCCGCTATGCGATCGCGTTTTTCCACCGCAGCAATGTTGAGGGCTTGCCCGGTGCTGCGTCCCCATTCGTCATCCGCATGCATGGGCGAGTGCATCGAATGGAACGCCGCTCCCGTACTGCGAAACCAGTTGGCGATCTCGCGAATGTGCTGGCGATCGGTGTAGTTGAAGTGGCCGCGGGCAGCGAAGATCTCGATCGCCTCGGCGCCGCCGTCGACCATCTGGTCAAGCAGGCCAGGATGCAGCCGTTCACGCTTTGCATACACCAGAGTGGACATCGCCCGTCGCATCAATAGCCAACCGCCTTTCCGTCGTTGCGTCCGTCGCTGGCGCCTAGCAACTCGCCCGTCTTGCCATCGACGGCAATGCATTCGGCGTCGCCCCAATAGCCGTGAGCAATTTTAGTCTTGTGGCCCATGTGTTCGAGGATAGCGATGGTGTCGGGCGAAAAGCCCACCGTCTCCATCTCGATCTGATCGGGCATCCATTGCTCGTGAAAGCGCGGCGCGTTTACCGCCTGCTCGATGTTCAATCCGTAATCGACCACGCCCATGAGCACATTAGCGACCGTGGTGATGATGGTCGGCCCACCGGGTGAGCCGAGCACCAGAAAGAGCTTGCCATTGTTGAGCACGATGGTTGGGGTCATCGCCGACAGCGGGCGCTTGCCTGGGCCAATCGCATTCGCCGGCCCTTGCAACAGTCCGAACATGTTGGGCACGCCGGGCTTAGAGGAGAAGTCGTCCATCTCATCGTTGAGCAAAAAGCCCAGCCCTTGGGCGGTAACGCGCGAGCCGAATCCGTCGTTCAGGGTGGTGGTGACCGCAACCGCGTTGCCCTCGGGATCGACGATCGAGTAGTGCGTCGTATGCTGCGACTCGCGAATCGAGTTCGGCTGGGGATGCGCCCGGGCATAGCTGTCGAGTTGGGAAAAGATCGAGGGACGTCGCAACTCGGCGCTGGGCGTGGCGCGGCGCAACGGGATGGTCTCGCGCCAGGCGTTGCCGTAACGTTTATCCATCAGTTGCGCAACTGGGATTTTCGAGAAATCGGGGTCGCCGAGGAACTCGGCACGGTCGAAGAAGGCGCGCTGGAACGCCTCGGCGGTGAGGTGAATGCTCTGGGCGGAGCGATCGCCTTGCTTGGCGAGGTCGTAACCTTCAAGGATGTTGAGGACCTCCACCAAAGCAATGCCGCCTGACGATGGCGGCGGAGCGCTGATGATCTCGTAGCCGCGATAGGTACCGCGAATCGGCTGCCGCTCCTTGACTTCGTACTGCGCCAGATCGTCGGCAGTGATCAGGCCCCCGCCTTTCTGCAGGGATGCGGCCAACTCGCGAGCCAGCGAGCCATGGTAGAAGTCGTCCGGATTGTCGGCAATCCGCTCCAGAGTTCTTGCCAAGTCCGGCTGCTTAAAGACGTCGCCTTGCTTGTAGTAGTCGCCGTCGTGCTGAAAGATGCGATGGGACTCGGAAAACTGCGCCAGTTGAGAATCGTGAAAAACCTTCGCCTCATCGTAGTCGAGCACAAAGCCGTCGCGCGCCAGCCGGATGGCGGGCTCCATCACTTGCTTCAGCGTCAATTTTCCCCAGTGTCTCTGCGCGTAAGCCATCCCCGCGACCGAGCCGGGCACGCCGATGGCCTGGTAGCCGATGGTACTCATGTCCGGGACAACGTTGCCCTGGCCGTCGAGATACATGTTGGCCGTAGCCTTGGCCGGCGCCTTCTCGCGATAGTCGAGGAAGTGGACCTCTCCGTCCGTCCGGCGAAACAGCATGAAGCCGCCGCCGCCGATGTTGCCCGCTTCGGGATAAACGACGGCCAGCGCAAAGCCTACAGCCACCGCCGCGTCAATGGCATTGCCACCTTGTTGCAGGATGGCGACGCCCACCTTCGAGGCTTCGGGCTGCACCGTGGCAACCATGGTTTTGGAGCCGTGGGCCGGATGCACCGCATTGCCGGCCAGGGCCGGAACCCCGCCGGTGAAAGCGAGCAGCAGGGCCAGTAACTGGCGAGAAGATTTCATAGTCATGACAACAGAGTTCACGGCTGGGCTTCGCTCATTTTCATACTACCCGAACATTACGTTCCTCCGCGGCGCTGCGGAACTTCCTTGTTGGCAGAGTCCGCACCCTGGAGTTCAAAAAAGGTTGAACCCTTTGCCAATTCGCGTAAACTGAGGACATGGCAAACAAGAACGCACCAAAACGCGAAGTCAAGAAGCCCAAGAAAAATAAAACCAAGTGAGCCACGAAGATTCCGGCCACGCCGAATCGATCCTCATTTGACGGGCGAGGCAGCCAAGCAACCCTACTTCGCCGTCAAGTAGAGGTCAAGGAAATCGCCGTGAGTACGTAGCCACCGGCCCCCACAAATAACGGAAGCAACTTTCGGAAGGACATCCGCCGTGCCTCCGCCACACTTGTGTCCAGCCGCCGGATCGTTATATACCTAAGAAACCTGCGGGCAGCGATGCAGACCTCCATCTTCTCTGTCGATGTCGAAGACTGGTTCCATATCCTGGACGTACCGAGCGCGCCTGCGCTTGCGGAATGGAGCAGTCTGCCGTCGCGTGTGGAAAAAAACTTCTCCAAGCTGATGGATATCTTCAGCGAAGAGAAGGTGCATGTAACCTGCTTCGTGCTGGGATGGATTGGTGAGCGCTTCCCGCAATTAGTGAAGGAAGCTGCCGCTCGCGGGCACGAGATTGCATCGCACGGCTACGGACATCGCCTGGTTTATGAGCAGAGCCGCGAGGATTTTTACGAAGATGTTCGCCACGCCCGCCTGCTGCTGCAAGACATAGCCGGTGCACCCGTGTCGGGATATCGTGCGCCCGGTTTTTCTACCACTGAGCAGACACCCTGGTTTTTTGATGTGTTGGCGGAAGCGGGCTACCAGTATGACTCGTCGGTGTTTCCCGCGGCACGCGGGCACGGCGGAATGCGCGATGGACGCCGCGATCCGCACCGTATTGGAAATGGCGACGGCATCCTTGAAGTGCCCATCACCGTGACCACCTGCATGGGCAAACCGATGTGCTTCTTCGGCGGAGGCTACTTGCGGCTGTTTCCTTACTGGCTGGTCCGCAAGATGGCCCGTCAGGTGCTAGCGGAAGGCCGTCCGGTGGTCTTCTACATCCATCCGCGCGAGATTGATCCGGCCCACCCGCGTTTGCCGATGAATCGCAAACGGCAATTTAAGACTTACGTTAATCTGCAAACGACAGAATGGAAAGTGCGACAGATTCTCCGCGACTTTCCCGTGACCACCTTCCAGAATGTAATCAGCAACCACCCCCAATTGGTAGATTCCCATGTCGCTTGATCGTACCCAAACGTTTTTCCATCAATACGCCAACGATTTCGATGCCATTTATGGCAATCAGAATGGAATGATTGATAGCGTCATCAATCGTTTTTTCCGCAAGAGCATGCGGTTGCGCTACGAGAAGTCGATTGAGGGTTGTGAGCCGGTGCAAGGCAAGAGCGTGCTCGATATCGGATGCGGGCCGGGCCATTACTCGATTACTCTGGCGCAGCGCGGCGCGGCCCGCGTGGTGGGCATCGACTTTGCCGAAGGCATGTTGAAGCTGGCCACCGAACACGCCCGCCAGGTCGGGGTGGCCGACCGCTGCCACTTCCAGGTTGCCGACTTCTACCAGTACCCCCCCGAGGAGCAGTTCGATTACGTCATCGTGATGGGCTTTATGGACTACATGCCCGATCCGGAGAAGGTGATTGCGAAAGTGTTGTCCCTCACCCGGAACAAAGCTTTCTTTTCGTTTCCCGTGGCGGGCGGCATTCTGGGCTGGCAGCGCAAGCTGCGTTACCAGAAACGCTGCGATCTGTTCCTTTACACCGCAGAGCAGTTGCAACGGATTTTCGCGAAATTTCCCGAGGCCACGGCCAAAGTGGAGTCCATCAGCCGCGATTATTTTGTCACGCTAACGCGCAATGGGAAAAAAGTCTAGTACAGCTACCTACGGAATATACCGTCCGAACGCTGGCTTTACGCCTGAGCTTTACCATCATGGAACCTTCGAAGGCGCAGCCGCAACCGACCAATGCGCATCTCGAAATTGCCAACGGCCACTTCGGTATTCCGCAAGGCCAGTGAAGTAACCGCTCTCGGTTATTCGATGTCCTTCCGTATCGATTCGGACTTCAGTGTACGGGGCTGCGACCATGGCTAGGTTGGGAGTTAGCGGATCGATGCGCAGATCGTCTCCCCAACGCAGGTCAATACTCTTGATCGTGCGCGTGAGATTCTGAATTGCCTGGTTTGCGGACTGGCTGTTGGGAAACACAAGGTGCCCCTCGTCCGCCATGAAAAAGGCTGGGTCGTCAGCGAAATATTTGCTCCAAGCCGCAGGGCCCTCCTGGGTGACGTCATGAGCCACGTTAAGAACAAAAGTTCGCACACTGTCTTCCACCGCTGCTCGGCGCGCCGGAGGTACGGACGGCGAATCGTCTTCAGAATTACGGTGCATTCCGCACCCGACCGACGTAGCCACGGCTACGCACACAATCCAAACGCGAAAACACATATAGTTCACCGGAATCCTCATTTCTAGTTTTACAAATGGCAGCGAGTATATACGCGTTTCACCCGCTCCAAACGGTTCCCACGATACCCTAATCCCGAAAACGCTTATACACTGGTCGCTATGCCCGCACTCCAGCGACGAGCTGTAGTCATCGGTTCCGGACCAAACGGTCTTGCCGCCGCTATCGTTCTGGCGCAAGCGGGATTACAGGTTGACGTTTACGAGGCGGAGCCGCAACCCGGTGGCGCAGCTCGCACGCTTCCTCTCACACTACCTGGTTTTCTGCATGATTTCGGTTCGGCCGTGCATCCCATGGCACTGGCCTCGCCGTTCTTTTCCACGCTGCCACTGTCTGACTATGGACTGGAATGGATTCAGCCGCCGGCGCCTCTAGCGCATCCTTTGGATGATGGCACGGCGGTAATTCTGGAACGCGACCTGGGCGCAACCGAGGTCGCGCTGGGCGAAGATGGCAAGCAGTGGCGCCGGCTCTTCGGGCCGTTCGCTGAGCACTGGACAGAACTGGCTCCGGAAATCCTGCGGCCGGTAGCGCTGTTTCCGCGGCATCCTTTTCTGCTGGCGCGCCTGGGATTGCTGGGGTTTCCCTCGGCGACGGCGGCGGCCGGCTTCTGGTTCAAGAATGCCAGGACCAAGGCGCTCTTCTCAGGTCTGGCAGCGCATTCCGTGCTCGCGCTGGACGAACCGCTCACTGCGGCGTTCTCCATTATCTTTGCCGCCACTGCCCACGCCGTGGGATGGCCCATTCCGCGCGGCGGGGCGAGATCGATCACCACGGCGCTGTGCGGATATCTCGCCAGCCTGGGCGGCAAGGTGCATTTGTCAACGCGGGTCGAGAACCTAGCGTCGCTGGGACCATTTGATGTCGCGCTCTGCGATGTCACACCGCAGCAGTTGCTTCGCATCGCGGGTGATCGGTTGTCGTCAGGCTATCAGCATCAACTGGAGAAATATCGTTACGGACCAGGCGTTTTCAAAGTGGACTACGCGTTGTCCGACCCGATTCCGTGGAAGGCGACGGAGTGCGGGCGGGCAGCAACCGCACACCTGGGCGGTACGATCGAGGAAGTCGCGGCGTCGGAAGACGCGATGCGCCATGGGCGAATTGCCGAGCGGCCGTTTGTCCTGCTCGCCCAGCCCAGCTTATTCGATAGTTCGCGCGCGCCCGCGGGACGCCATGTTGCCTGGGCGTATTGCCACGTGCCCAATGGCTGTGAAGTCGATATGCTGCCGCGCATCGAAGCCCAAATCGAGCGTTTCGCGCCGGGCTTTCGCGACTGTGTTCTGCAACGTCGGGTTTTTTCTCCCGCGGCGCTGGAGGCGATGGACGCCAACCTTATCGGCGGCGACATCGGCGGTGGCGCCGCCGATCTGCGGCAATTTCTGTTTCGTCCTACACGGAAGTACTATGCGACGTCGGCGAAGGATATTTACATCTGCTCGTCGTCCACGCCACCCGGCGGCGGCGTACACGGGATGTGCGGCTACAATGCAGCCAAGATGGCGCTCAAACGACTGTGAGCAACCAACCCGAACTTGGCACGGCAGGTAAGATTGCGGTCGCGCTGGCACTAACCGCGGTTGGCGGATATGTCGATGCGGTTGGCTATGTCGCGCTGTTCGAGGTATTCACCGCCAACATGAGTGGCAACAGTGTTCATGTCGGCATGTATTTGGGCCGGCAGGATTGGCCGAACCTGCTGCGGCCGCTTTGCGCCATCGTGTCCTACATTGTGGGAATGACGCTTACGCGAATCGCGGTCCAAATCGCCGGCCGCCGCGGTGTCAAGCGGATTGCCTCCTTCACGCTGGCGGTGGAAGCGCTACTGCTGGCTCTGTTCGCCTGCGCGACCCCGGCCATGCACCTGGGCCAGATCGTCGATCTGCATTCTCCCATTTACTTCACGCTGGTCGCTCTGCTGGCATTCGCCATGGGCGTGCAGACGGCGACACTCACCCACATCGGCGCGCTCACCATCTACACGACCTTTGTGACCGGGACCCTGACCAAACTGACCGAGTCCTTCACGCGGGCGCTTTTCTGGAGTTACGATCAACTCCGCGAGTTGAAGCGTATATCCCACGTTGTCAGACTAGCGCCAAAGCAGCGGGACGTCCGGGAGGGCGCAATGCTGGCCTCCACCTGGACCTGCTACGTGGCGGGAGCGGCCATCGGTATCGTGGTCAAACAGCGATGGGAGTTGCGAGCGCTGTACCTTCCGGTTGCGGTGTTGATGGTATTCATCGTGGTTGATCAGTTTCGTCCCATCGACGTCGAGGAAGAGCGGCACCAGACGGGATGAGGCAGCTGATGCCATCGGCGGACCAGGCGGTACGGCAGGGAACCGGCGGGGCTGCAGCCTGGGCGCGGTTTCGCTGCGCAAATGACCCATCAAGGGAACCAGCGCGGATGGCCTGGCACTAACATGCTTGTCTGAAACGTTCTCCAGAAGAAAATTAGGCGAACTAAGGTGCAAGTTTTTGCACGGAAAGTTGCGGCTCCGCACCTAAGTGCTTGTATTGCCAATTCCAGAACTGGAACTCAAATTGCGTCAAGCATGGCAACCCCTAGGGGTCAAGGAGGTCCGATGGTACAAAGAGGTTTCGCTTGGATTTGTCTATTAATGGCTTGTTCGCTGGCCTTGGCGGTTTCGGCTTCTGGGCAAACGGTCTTGGGCTTCGACGACATTCAAACTAACGGCGGTGTAGTCGATCTGCCGGCCGGCTACGGTGGCTTCTCTTGGCCCAACACCATGGGAGTCTGGGAGGGCCAGGGCGGTTATCCATACGAGTCTCCTCCGAACGTCGTTTTGTTTAACAACAACGGCGCCTTCGGCCAAGGGGAGACCGATATATTCACTTTGAGTGGAACGGTCGAGTTTCTGGGAGCCTACTTCTCGGGGGCTTCTACTTTTGGACCGGTCTATTTCAACCTCTATGACGACGGCACCAAAGTCTGGACGTCGGCCCAGTTGACTCCCAACCCCACCACGCCCGAATTTCTGGCGTCAGGTTATACCGGGCAGGTGAACGAGATCGGGGTCGTGGGCTACGAGGGATACTTCGTCATGGATAACTTCACGTTCAGCTCGGGAAGCGGCGGTACAACTCCAGAGCCGGGCAGTCTAGCGCTGTTCGGAACGGGCGTTGTGGCCATTGCGGCTGGGCTGAGACGCAAGCTGAAAATGTAGTCAGGTGCTCCCTGCATATGATGAAGCCGGAGGATGGGCCTCCGGCTTTTACTATTTTGCGGGGGAGCAGTGATTGACTCATGACGCGGTTGGTGAGCGCCTCGGTGTCGGCGACTGGCGTTTGCCTGCTATAGTGTTGCGGCGAAGCGCGACATGGTTCGCGCAGGCTGCTGCCGCCGGAGGCACTGTATGTCGTCCTCAGTCACATCTTCGTCATCGCCTGACCATCAGCTCACCGTGCTCTGCCTGGCCAGCTACTACAAAGGCACGGACTTCCTTTGCGAATGTCATCGCCAAGGTTGTCGCACGCTGCTGCTCACCTCGCACAGTCTGGAGCATGAGGACTGGCCGCGGGAGAGCATCGACGAAATCTTCTACATGCCCGACGTGCAGAAGCAATGGAAGCTGGAAGACGCGCTGCTGGGCGTCAGCTATATGGCGCGCACCGAAAACATCGATCGCGTGGTGGCGCTGGATGACTTCGACGTGGAGACGGCGGCCACTTTGCGCGAGCATTTGCGCGTGCCCGGCATGGGCGACACCACGGCCCGTTACTTTCGCGACAAACTTGCCATGCGGACCAAGGCCAGCGAGGAGGGTCTGCTGGTGCCGGAATTCATTCATGTTCTGAACTATGCGCGGCTGGGCGAGTTTATGGACCGCGTGCCGCCACCCTGGGTGCTGAAGCCGCGATCGATGGCGGGCTCGATGGGCATCAAGAAGATTCGCACGGCTGAAAAACTGTGGGCCGCGCTGGAGATACTAGGCGATCAGCAGTCGTTCTATCTGCTGGAGCGGTACGTTCCCGGCGATATTTATCACGTGGATGCGATCTTCTACGAGCGTGAGCTGCTGTTCTCCATCGCCAGCCGTTACGGCCGGCCTCCGATGGACGTTTCGCAGGAGGGCGACATCTTCACCACGCGGACCCTGCCGCTGGAATCGGAGGAGGCGGCGCCCCTGCTCGCGTTGAACGAGAAAGTGGTGCAGGCGTTCGGATTGGTGCGCGGGGTGTCGCACACCGAGTTCATCCGCGGCCGCGAGGATGGCAAACTTTACTTCCTGGAAACTTCGGCGCGCGCCGGCGGCGCGCACATCGTTGACCTGATAGAAACTGCCACTGGGGTCAACTTGTGGGCGGAATGGGCGAAGGTGGAGATTGCCGGAGGCAAGGCCCCGTACCAGGCTCCAACTCCGGGAAACGATTCCGCCGGACTGCTGATTTCGCTGGCGAAGCAGGAACATCCCGACACCTCGGCCTACAACGACGCGGAAATTGTCTGGCGCATGGATGACAAGAAACACCATGTCGGCCTGATTGTGAAATCAGCAAATCCGGCACGAGTGCAAGAGTTGCTTCAGAACTACGCCCAGCGTATGCGGCAGGATTTCTTCGCCTGGCAACCGCCGTTGGAGAGGCCGAACTTCTAGACTCAGCTCCGATTGCCGAACGTCATTCGGCGGCGTCGCGCAGGAGTTTTCCCAGCGTCAGTTTGTGCTTTTCAGACTTTGTTTTAGGTTTCTTGGTGGAAGGTTCGGCGCGGGTCGGAGGCGGCGTGCCGATGGCCTCGCGCGCCGCAGCCTTCACCGCCGACGCGGCACGGAACGGCTTGGGCTTGCGAATCTTAGATGGCACAGGACCTTCTTTCAGCCTACGTGAGTCCGCTTCAGCCGAGCTGCCGGCCAATTGGGGTTACTGCGGCGAAGGCGATTGGGGCGGTGGCTGCGCGGGCGGTTGCGCCGGCGTCGGATTCTGCGGCTGAGGCGCCATCGTCGGACCAGCGTCCGGCCCGCCCGGACCCAGCGGCTGCAGCTTCGGCGTGGTCAGGTCATTGTTGTTTGCCGGAACCACGCCCGGCACTTTGGGCGATTGCTTCACCTGCGCGGCTTCGGCGTCAGCCATATTGATGCCCAGCTTGGTGAGCGTGTCGGCCGTCGATAGATCGAGTTGGACTTTTGACTTCTCGTAGTTGGTAGCCGCCGACAGAACGTTGGACTCCGCCTGAGTCAAGTTGCTGGACGCCTGTAGGACCAGCGTGCTCGTCGAAGCGCCCATGTGCAATTTCTTCTGCTCGGCATCCAGGGCTTCGGCGGCGTAGTCGCGAGCGGCGATGCCCGCCTGCAGCGCAACGTAGTTCTGTTGCAAGGTGAATTGCGCCTGGCGGACCTGCAGCACGATGGTGTTCTCCGTCTGCAGCAAGCTCATCTGCGCCTGGCGGTACTCCAGGTCGGAGCGCACCTGGTCGGCCTGCACCTGGCGATTGCGCAGCGGGATGTTGACGTTGACTCCAACGCCCTTGTCCGGGAAGCTGCTGTTGAACAGATTGCTGAAGGCGCTGCCGTAACCGACCGGAAAATCCGGGTTGGCGCATTCCGTAGGAGAAACGCACAACGGATTGCGCGGTCCGGCCAGCGCCGAAGCGCCGTAGAAAGCGTACAGGTCGACGACCGGTTTCAATTCATTGCGAATCGACTTTTTCGTGATCTCGCTGTTGGTGAGATTGAGGCGCGCGGTAGCAATCTCAGGCCTTTGCTGCAGGGCTTGAGTAATCAGCGTCTCGACTGGCCCAACCGCATATTCTTCGGTGGTATTGAGCGTGTCGGTGGGAATCACGGGCGCAATGGCGAGCATGGGATCAGCCATGTTCCGCGTAATGGCATTTTTCATCAGCAACTGCTCGAGCTGCAGGTTTACCTGCGCCGCAATCAAGTTTTGCTTGGCGGTAGCGACGGCGCTTTGAGACTGGACCACGGTAAGTGGCGCCAGCGTTCCAGCCGTGACTTGCTTTTGGTTGTCGGACAGCGTCTGGTTGGCAAGGTCGAGGGCGCGCTGCTGCACGGTCACGTTCTCGTAGGCGTTCACCAAGTCCCAATAGATATTTTCAATCTGCGACACGGTGGTGATGATCTGATTGCGGAAAGTGACCTCGGTAATCAGCTTGTTGTTTCTGGCGATACGGATGTAACGCATGTTGGGATCGAAGCCAAAGCCTTGCAACAAATGCTGGCGCACCTGGAAGTTGAAGCTGGGGGTGAGGGTCGGGTTCAGCGTATTGAACAATGCATTCGAGGCCACGCGAGTGTTGTCGAAGCCCACAGTCATCAACGTTCCGGTGGAGAATCCCTGGGTATAGGTATAGTTAGCCGTAGTAGTGTTGGCGTTCAATTCGTTGGTACCGGAAATTATGGTGTTGGACTCCGGCGTAATGGCGCGCTGCATCGACATGGTTCCGGTAATGACGGGATCGTAATTGTCGAGCGCGGGACCTTCGCCTTGGGTGGAAGCGACAATACCGGCTGCACCTGCGCCGGCTCCGCCGACGCCGATCGTGGTGCCGCCGGCGCCGCCGCCGGTTGATCCCGTGGTGGAGGTTCCGGTACCTCCCGCTGAAGTCGTGCCGGTGGTACCGCCAGGCGTGCCTTGCACCAGTCCCGTATTCACGCCCAGCGCTACCGCGCCGGATGATGTTCGCAAGACGTCAGTATCGGCAATCGCCAGGTTGTAGCGCTGAATGCCGATATCGAGATTGTTCTCCAGCGCCATGGCCACGGCGTCGTTGATCGACAAGTACATCTTGCCGTCTTTCAGCAGTTGATCGACGAGCGCGGAATTCGCCACGTTGAGTGGTCCAACCTGGCGCGACGTGTAGACAACGAATGGATTGGGCCATTGCCTCTTTCCCCGGCTGTAGTCCTGATCGGAATAGGGATGCGCGTTATGCTGTGGCGCCGGGGCCTGCGGCAAAGGTGTTAGCTGCGTTCCTAGAGTAGTGGCCTGCGGCGTCGTAGTTTGGGCCGGCAGATTTTGCGGTGCTGGATTTTGGGCGAAGCTGGCGGTTGCCAGCACGCAGATCGAGAGCAACGCAACCAGCTTCAGCGCTAGGGAGGTAACAGGCTTCGAAATCGGACTAAGAAGAGACATTCTTTCGTTCTCCTAGAAAGGACGCTAAGAGTTCTACATGCCTTTGCGGCAATTTGCTGTCGCCTGACATAGATTGCGTAACAGTTTGCGGAGATTCGATCTCAAGATAACGTCGCCGGGGGACGGAAATTGATTTCAACCTCGTAGGTCGCAGGAAGTTAGTATAGCTGACACAATGCCGTGACAAGCGCACGCTTTACATACCTTTACACTGCTTAACAGATCGAAAACGTTGAACCAGGAATCCCTCTACTGAGGCAACAATTGGGCCGCAATCTCAAGATCACGTTGGCGTATGACGGCTCCGAGTTTCACGGCTGGCAGGTGCAGCCGGGGCGGCGAACCGTGCAAGGCACGCTGGCCGACTGCCTCCAGCGGCTAACCGGGGAAGATGTCTTGCCTCAGGGATCGGGACGCACCGATGCCGGAGTCCACGCTCTGGCGCAAGTTGCTTCGGTGCAACTCCAGAGTCCGATACCGGAGCGCAACCTGGTCATCGCGCTGAACGACATTCTGCCGCCGTCGGTGCGGGTGAATTCTGTCGAGCGGGTGCCTGTCGATTTTCACGCGCGACATTCCGCCAAGGCGAAGACGTATCGTTATCGCATCTATCGCGCGGCTATTTGTCCGCCGTTTCTGGCGAACTACGTTTATCACGACCCTTATCCGACGGACGAGGAGGCGCTCATGCGTTCCTCCGAGCATGTTGTTGGCAAGCATGATTTCACTTCGTTTGCGGCTTCCGATCCCGATCGCAGCGCCCGCATGAAAGAAGCCAGGGAAGAAGACGAATGTTCCGCTTTTGGAACTCCGAGCAACATCCGCACCATTCATTCTTCGCAATGGGCGCGAACCGAGGATGAACTGATCTACACTGTGCGCGGAGACGGCTTCCTGCACCACATGGTGCGAAATCTGGTGGGAACGTTCCTGCTTGTCGGCAAAGGCGCGCTGAAAATTGACGATGTGCCGGCGATCTTGGAAGCCCGCAATCGCAGTGCGGCGGGACCGACGGCTGCCGCTCGCGGACTCTATCTGGTCAGCGTCGAGTATTGAATATGGCAAGCGAAGCAAGAATCGCAACCAGTGGCGTGATCGTGACCACGAATCCCGCCACCGGAGAGGTGCTGGCGGAGCTGGCGTCGGCAAGCGCCGGCGACGTGCACGCTGCCGTGCTGCGTGCCAAGGCTGCGCAGCCGCAATGGCAGGCGACTGCGGTGAGCGATCGCATCGCCGGGTTGCGGCGTTTTCAGCAGCGCCTGAACGAGCAGCGGGATTCGGTTGCCAGCCTGATTTGCCGCGAAGCTGGCAAGCCTGCCGCCGAGGCTCTCGCGACCGAAGTGCTCGTGGTGCTGGATGCGGCGGAGTTCTGCATTCGACATGCGCATCGCTTTCTCCGCGACCAACCGCTGCCGCACGGCAATCTTGCGATGAAGACCAAGCGCGGCAAGCTGCTGCGCGAGCCCTACGGCGTGATCGGCATTGTTGCCCCGTGGAACTATCCCTTCTCGATTCCGGCCATCGAGACGCTGGCCGCGCTGGTGACCGGCAACGCGGTTGTCCTGAAGCCGTCGGAGTTCACGCCGCTGGTTGGTTTGGAGCTGCAGCGATTGCTACACGCTGCCGGCTTAGACCCCGATCTCATGCAGGTAATTGTCGGCGAGGGGCCGGCTGGGGCAGCGCTGATCGAGTCGCCCGTCGATAAGCTGATCTTTACCGGCAGTGTTGCCACCGGCAAACGCGTTGGGGAAGCGGCGGCGCGCCGGCTGCTTCCGGTCGTGCTGGAGCTAGGCGGCAAGGACCCGATGATCGTGCTCGACGACGCCAATCTGGAGATCGCTTCCAGCGGCGCCATATGGGGCGCGTTCATGAACTGCGGTCAGACTTGCCTGTCGGTCGAGCGCTGTTACGTTCACCGCAGCCTCTACGAGCCATTTCTCGAAGCTTGCCGGACGAAGATCGCGAAACTGCGTGTGGGCAATGGCATCGACTCCGAGGTAGAGATCGGTCCCATGATCCATGAGCGGCAGTTGCAGATGGTTGAAGGGCAAGTCCAGGATGCGATCGTGCACGGAGCGCGTTTGCTAGCGGGCGGCAAGCGGCTCAACGAACTTGGCCCTAACTTCTTTGCACCAACGTTACTGGCCGATGTCACCACCCAGATGCGTCTGATGAAGGAAGAAACATTCGGCCCGGTGCTGCCGGTCGCGCCCTTCGACAGCGACGAAGAAGCCATTCGACTGGCGAATGACAGCGAATTCGGCCTGGCTGCCAGCGTCTGGACTCGTAGCCGTTCCCGCGGCGAGGCGATGGCGGCGAAGATCAAGGCCGGGACCGTCATGATCAACGACATGATTTCGTGCTTCGGAATCGCCGAAGCCCCGCACGGCGGATTCAAACAAAGCGGCATCGGTCGCACCCACGGCGAGCTGGGACTGCAAGAGATGGTGCAAGTGAAATACGTTGACGTGGACTTAATTCCCGGTATTCCGAAAGTCTGGTGGTTCGGCTACGGCAAGCAATATCAGCAGCAGATGGGGGGATTTATTGACTTCCTATTTGCTGCAAGCTGGGGCACGAGGCTGAAAGGCGCTTTGCGCTCGGCTGGACTGCTGCGCAGGTCCAACCGAGTCTAGGAGTGTTGGTCCGATCCTCCTTGAAGGTGCTTCAGAGCCAGGCTTGGCTTCTTTGCGTTTTTTCTGCACCATAATCAGAATATTGAGATATTTCCCGCGACAGGCGATACTGCCATCTATGCCTGAGATCAGCCCTGACGGAGCGCCCCAGCTTCCGCACCACAAGGTGAAATACAAGAAGGCATTTCAGCGAGCCTGCAATGAGCCCGACGCGAAAGGCAAGTTGTGCGGCGGCCACCTTAAGCGCTGGTTCTACCTGGCTGACGTTCTGGAGCAGACCTGCGGCGATGTGCGCCAGGCCTTGGGCGATCAGGCCGAGATCTATCGCTGCGAGCACTGCCGGACGCTGTATTTGCCAAGCGACGAGGAGCCGAAGGGGCGGAATGTCGCTGGTCTGGGGCGCCAGTCCGCGTTTGGACTGACGCTGGCGCCGAAGCCGGCAGAAGAAAAAGAAAAGCAGTAGGCCATGTTTGGGCGATAATTCGGATTGAACTTTATTTTGTCGAGCAGGGTTTATCGAGCGGGCCCAGTCCCGCATCAGTTCTAGTGGACCGGCGTTGTGGGGTGGCGGTGACCGGGTCCCCGACGAGCGTGGGGCTTGTTGGGAGGGAAATCGGGGTATCGAGCTAACGTGTCTGCCAATCTCTCGGAATTAATTTACGACTGGAACACGATCTATGCCCGGTCGATGGTACCGGCCGGCAAAGTTCTGCTGAATGACGAGTCGCTGCGCGATGGCCTGCAATCGCCTTCCGTGCGCGATCCCACCATCGAGGAGAAAATCGAAATCCTTCACCTGATGGAAGATGTCGGCATCAACATGGTCGACATTGGGCTGCCGGGAGCCGGTCCTCGCGCCGTGGCGCACTGTGAAGCGCTGGCGCGCGAGATTGGCCGGGCGAAGCTGAAGATCAAGCCCAACTGCGCCGCCCGCACCCATCGGAACGATATCCGCCCGATCGCTGAAATCGTGGAGCGCACCGGCGTTGCCATCGAGGCAGCCACCTTCATCGGATCGAGTCCCATTCGCCGCTACACCGAAGACTGGAGCGACGACTTTCTGCTGCGCACCACGGAAAATGCGGTGAAGTATGCCATCTCGCTCGGTCTCGACGTGATGTACGTGACCGAAGACACCACCCGCTGCGATCCCGAGACCATCCAGCGGCTCTACAGCACGGCGATTAGCTGCGGCGCGAAAGCCATCGTAATTTGCGATACCTGCGGGCACGCAACGCCCATGGGAGTGGTCGCGCTCATGCACTTCGTCATCAACGAAGTGGTAAAGCCGTCGGGCGAGAACATCCGCGTCGAGTGGCACGGTCATTGCGATCGCGGACTGGCAGTGGCGAATTCGATTGCCGCGCTGGTAGCAGGAGCTGAGGTCGTCCACGCTACCGCTTGCGGCATTGGCGAGCGCGTTGGCAACACCCAGATGGACCAGATGCTGGTGAACCTGAGGCTGCTGGGCATCGAGCCGTGGAAGAGCCAGGACCTGACCAAGCTGAAGGAGTATTGCGAAGCCGTCTCCAAAGCTACCGGCGTTCCCATTCCCAAGAACTACCCGGTCGTCGGCGACGACGCTTTCCGCACCGGAACCGGGGTTCACGCAGCGGCGGTGATCAAAGCCTACCGCAAGAACGATGTGATGCTGGCCAATAGCATTTACTCCGGCGTGCCCTCACACTTCTTCGGCATGGAGCAGATTATCGAGGTGGGGCCGATGAGTGGCAAGTCGAATGTGCAGTTCTGGCTGGAACGCCACGACATTCCCGCGACCGATGAACTGGTCGACCGGATTTATCGGCGAGCCAAGGAGTCCGAGCGGATGCTGACCGATCCCGAGATCATGGAGTGCATCCAGACTGCGAATGGGATGCGGTCGGAGCTGGCGTCGTAAATCTATTGTTTCCCGACAGCGGATTGCGGCCAGTATCCTCGGCTCCATATTTATGGCAGATGTGAAACAATAGCACCATGAAGCAGGAATCCATTCGTACCACGGTTGACATTCCAGCGCCCTTATACCGCAAGCTGAAGGAGCAAGCTGCTGCGCGAGGCGAATCCATGCGCGAGTTAGTCTTGTCTGGTGTCAAGAGCGTCCTGTTGCAAGGACAACGTCCTCGTCCCAAGAGAGTGCAGTTCCCACTCATTGTCTCCGAAGGCCCCAAAGTAGAGGTGACGAACGAGCAGATCTATGAACACGTCAACTTTCCTTGATCGCGCCCTTAAGTCGGTTGGCGGTTTCGTGCTGGTGCTTTAATCGTAGTCACCCGCGTCCTCTTCTGTCCCCGCCGTATACTAATGGGCGACGCCATGGCTCCAGGTTCTCCAGTACGAACGCCTTTCGCAAGCGAATCCCAAGGATCCCGTTCGGCCCAACAGCAGGTTGCGCGCATTGCCGAGTTGCGCCGCGTACACCAGGCCTTCGCTTGGTTTCGCGCGCACAGCCGTGAGTTGGAAGACGCGCAAATCGATGTGACCGCCATTGCCGCGCCGCCTTGGGGCGAATCGGCGCGTAGCGAGTGGCTGGCGGCCCGCTTCACGGAATTGGCGCTCTCCGACGTGCACCGCGACGAGATTGGCAACGTCTTCGGCATTCGCCCCGGGACTGATCCCAACGCTCCCTACATCGCTCTTAGCGCCCATATCGATACCGTATTCCCTGAAGGCACACCGATCGAGGTTCGGCGCGATGCGGGCAAACTCTACGGTCCAGGGATCTCGGACAACTCCGCGGGCATCGTTGCGCTACTGGCGATTGCCGGCGCTCTCCGGGCAGCGGGGCTGACGAACACCGCGCCCATCTTGCTTATCGGCAACGTTGGGGAAGAAGGCGAAGGCGATCTGCGCGGCGTGAGGCACATCTACCAGCAGCCGCAGTGGTCGGCGACCATTGCGTCGTTGATTGTGCTCGACGGTGCGGGAACCGACACCATCATCGCCGAGGGCCTGGGCAGTCGCCGCTATGAAGTCACGGTCCGCGGAGCCGGTGGACACTCATGGAGCGACTTTGGCGCGGCCAATCCCATCGTTGCCCTGGCCCGCATGATCGACCGCTTTACTCGCACGCCGGTTCCAGCCGTTCCTAAAACCACGCACAACATCGGGATCATCCGCGGCGGCACGTCGGTCAACTCCATTCCCGAGTCAGCGACCATGCGTGTGGACACGCGTTCGGCATCGGTCGAGGAGCTTGACCGGCTGGAGCGCGCGTTGCATGAAGCCATCGATCACGTGATCCCTGAAATGACCAGCCGTAAGAAACAGGAGCTGCTGACCGCGGAGGTGCGCGTGATCGGCAATCGTCCCGCGGCTGACTTGCCGTTGGAATCGCAGCTGCTGAAAGCCATTCGCGCGGTAGACGCTCAACTGAACAACGCGGCCCGCACTCAGCGCGCCTCCACCGATGCCAATATTCCGCTATCGCTGGGGCGGGAAGCCATCGCCATCGGCGCGGGCGGCAGCGGCGGCGGTGCTCACACCATTCATGAGTGGTACGATCCGGCCGGCCGCGATCTGGGATTGAAACGGATTCTGCTGCTCACGCTGGCACTGGCGGGAGTGTCGGGGGAGTGATGCGATTCGAATCCGATGGAAGAGACCGCGTTCGTGCGAATGGTGGCGGCTTCTGCAAGGCTGGAATCGATGCAGGAATCCGTCTAATCTGAAGCAGTGAATCTAAATCCCGCGCCCGATGCATTGAATCTCTTAACGGACGTGAACCTGGGGCACCAGCACAAGCCTCAGGCAAATGGGATAAGCTGGTCTGAGGCTGGCCTTCCACCTGGACCACATCTTCATGCAGATCGCTCTCGCCGTTGTGCTTGCGATATCATTGGGCGCGTTGAATACGAATTTCTCCGATCCACCATCGACCGCGAAGGCTTTCACCGCCAACGCTCCCGACATCCTCTTCGTCAACGCCGATATTTACACGCAGGCCGCACCCGCGCGCGCTCAGGCGATGGCAGTTCGCGATGGCCGCATCGTCGCCATCGGATCGAACGATGAGATCCGCAAGCTGAAGGGCAGCCACACGCAGGTCGTCGATCTGGGCGGACATTTTGTGATGCCCGGCTTCAACGACGCGCACGTCCATCTCGCGGCCGGAGGCTTGCGCCACTTCGAAGTCGATCTCACCGGGTCACGGTCGCCGCAGGAGATGCAGCAGCGGATTGCCGATCACACAAAGGCTTTGGCCCCCGGCGACTGGATCGTTGGCGGCGGCTGGGACCACACGCTCTGGGCAGAGCAGCAGTTGCCAACGCGGCAGGATATCGACTCGGTGACTGGCGATCATCCAGCGTTTCTCGGTCGCGTGGACGGCCACATTTCGATTGCGAATACGGCCGCGCTGAAAGCAGCGGGAATCAACGCCACCACGCCCGATCCGCCTGGCGGCAAGATCGATCACGATGCCCAGGGCGAGCCCACGGGGATCATTCGCGAAGATCCGGCAATGACGCTGGTGTGGTCGAAGATCCCAGCGCCCACTCCTTCGCAGAGACGCCGCTCGGCCGAATACGCCCTGGCCAATGCTGCCATGTGGGGCATCACCTCAGCGCAGGATTATTCAGACTGGGAAGACTTTCTCACTTACGAAGAGCTGGAACGGGAAGGGAAGCTCACGCTGCGCATCAGCGAGTGGCTCGACTTCAACGGCTCGGTTGACCTGCTGGAGAAGCATCGCGCGCAGCATCCTGCAGACGATGCCATGCTGCACACCGCGATGCTCAAGGGCTTCATGGATGGTTCGCTGGGCTCGCGCACGGCGGCGCTGCTGGCGCCGTTTTCAGATGATGCCGGCAACTCGGGATTGCCGCGCTACCAGCAGGATCGACTAAACCGCATGGCCGTGGAACGCGCCGCAGCCGGCTTCCAGTTGGGCTTTCACGCCATTGGCGATCGTGCTACGCAGATGGCGCTGGACGCTTATGCCGAAGCCGCGCGCAACGCGCGGGAAAACAATCGGTGGCGCGATTTCCGTTTTCGTATCGAACATGCTCAGGTCATAGCGCCAGGGCAATTCCAGCAATTCAAGGAACTCGGCGTGGTTGCTTCCGTCCAGCCGAATCATTTGCTGACCGACATGCACTGGGCGGTCGAGCGCATTGGCCCCGAGCGGGCGAAGACTTCGTATCCCTGGAAGCAGTTTCTCGACAGCGGGATTCCGCTGGCCTTTGGGACCGATTACCCGGTCGAGCCGATCACGCCCTTTCGCGGGATTTATTCGGCAGTGACGCGCAAGAACGAAGCCGGAACCAAGGAATATTTTCCGGAGCAGAAAATTACTATCCAGCAAGCGCTTGCGGCTTATACCACCGGCGCTGCCTATGCCCAGTTTGCCGAGAAAGAGAAGGGAACGCTTGCTCCCGGCATGTTGGCTGACTTCGTCGTGCTGGATCGCGATCTGACAAGAATCCCGCCAGCAGAGATTTTGAAAACGCAGGTGCTGCGCAGCGTAGTTGGCGGGAAGACCGTGTATCAGAAATGACAAATCAGGGGTTAGGGGAGGAGCGGAGGGACCTGCTTTTCTGACAACTGGCAACTGACAACTGCTTCAGGTGACGAATTGCTCGCTGTCTGCGTCTATATAGTTAGCGAACCGGCAGGGATTCCCCACACAATTCAAGCGGTAAGTGGCGGCAACTGTATAATTTCTACTGGCTGGTTAGCCGGAGGATACTGAATGGATCCGCAAGTTTCTGGTTTCAGGCAAAGATTTAAAGCCAATCGCTTTGCCTCGACCCTGGTGATCCTGGCGACTCTTACGCTGGGTATTTTGATTGGCACCGTGGTTTCTGGGGCCGTAAAAGGCAAAGAGCAGAATCCTTCCGCCGACGCTACTCCGCTGAAGGTGCCCTCGCCCGTCCAGATGTCGAACCAGTTCTCGACCATCGCTCGCCAGCTGGAGCCGTCGGTGGTGAACATCAACACCGAATCGACTATCAAGAACCCTCATCAGCGCATGGGGCCTCCGGGACAAGGGCAAGACGAAGGGCCCGGTGGCGGCGACGAGGACAATCCCTTCCAGGATTTCTTTAACCGCTTCTTCGGTGGACAAGGTGGGCAAGGTGGACAGGGCGGCGGCCAAGGTCCGGGTGGCGGCGACATGCGTGAGCGCTCGCTGGGATCGGGCGTGATCGTCGATTCCAAAGGCTACATCCTTACCAACAATCACGTGGTCGACAAAGCCGACCGCATCCGCGTGAACCTGATGGGCGATCCCGAGACCGTCACCTACACTGCCACGGTAATTGGAGTGGACGCCGAAACCGATCTGGCGGTCATCAAGATTGACGCCAAGAAGCCGCTACCGGCAGCCAAGCTCGGCAACTCCGACGCTATGAGCGTCGGCGACTGGGTCCTGGCCATTGGCAGCCCGTTCGGCTTGAACGAAACCGTGACCGCCGGCATCGTGTCGGCGATTGGGCGCGACATCATTCCTCAGCGCCAGTTTGAGAAGTTTATTCAAACCGACGCTGCCATTAACCCCGGCAACTCGGGTGGTCCGCTGGTCAACATGAACGGCGAAGTCATCGGCATCAACACCGCTATCTACACCAGCGGAGGCGGTTATCAGGGCGTTGGCTTTGCCATGCCCTCCAACACCGTAGTGTCGGTCTATAACCAGCTGATTGGCTCGGAGCACAAGGTTTCACGCGGTTCCATCGGGGTGCAGTTCAATGCCATACCCAATCCTGCCGTGGCCCGGGTTTATGGCGTCAACAGCGGCGTCACCATCGCCAGCATTACCCCCAATGGCCCCGCCGAAAAGGCCGGCCTGGTGACCGGCGACACCATCGTCTCGGTGAATGGTAAGACGGTGAAGAACGGCGATGAACTGGTAGCCGAGATTTCGTCCCTGAAGCCTGGCTCGACTGCTAAGGTCGGCTACATTCGTAACGGCAAGGAATCGAGCGCCGAGGTCACCATCGCTGATCGTGCCAAGCTCTTTGCCGCACGTCTGGGCGGACAGGACCAAGGCAACGATGAAGGTCAACCGCAGGAGAGCAAGTTTGGAGTCACCGTGCGCGGCATCACCAAAGATCTGGCCGATCGTTACCAGTTGCCGAACACTAAGGGCGTCATCGTACAAGACGTCAAGCCCGACGGCTTCGGTGAGACGGCGGGACTCGGCAAAGGCGACATCATCGTCGAGATCAACAAGCAGCCGGTGAACAGCGAAGAAGATTTCCGCCGCATTGAAGCGCAATCCAAGAGCGGCCAGGACATCGTATTCCTGGTGCGCCCGCGCGGCAGTCGAGACAACACAACGGTGTTCATGGGAGGCACGCTGCCGTAATTGGAGAGTGGCCCCGGAATTCATGCAAGGTTAACAATAGGCAACGCAAACGGCGGCGCTCAGGCACCGAACCAAAGTGGTACCTGGCGCCGCCTGTTTCATTCTGGGAACCTGGCTCGTTTTATAGTTCCCCAATCCGTTAAAGCTTCATTACAATAGCGGGATAATTCAGTTGTTCATAAACTTGCTCGAGAGGTGGTCGTTGCCCCTAACAACTCGTATATCTCATTTGGCTTCCATATTTTTTGTGTTGCTAATCACGGCCGGAGTGACATCGGCGACCACAACCACCAAGGCAAAACCCAAACATGCGCAGCTTTCCAGCGCCCACACCTCATCTCACCAGCATTCCTCCAAGCATTCAACCAAGACCGCTGCGGTTGCCCATTCGCATGGCCAGCATGGCATCGATGAGGACAGGACGGTTGCCATCCAGAGCGCTTTGATTCGCGAGCATTACCTGACCGGCGAGCCGACGGGCGTGTGGGACGAAGCCTCCAAAGAAGCCATGCTCCGTTACCAGTCCACCAACGGCTGGCAGACGAAGATCACTCCTGACTCGCGGGCACTGATCAAGCTGGGCCTGGGTCCCGATCACAAGGGCTTGCTCAATCCCGAGACGGCCAATATCCCTTCGCCCCATGAGCTCGGCGTAGACAGCGAAACCCAGCCCGGAGGCGCGGCCGACCAGCAATAACCTAACGGCGGAATTCGGGCGCGAAGGGGGCGCGGACATTCCCGCCCCCTTTCATTTGCTGGGCACGCTTGCCGGCGAGCAAGGACGGTGAGCCGGGGGGTCCTTCGTCTCTCGGTTACCTCGACCGATGAGCAATCGCTCGTAACTGGGGAAAGCTTTCGCAACCGCTTCTGCTGCCGATCAGCCGGTCATTCCTGGCATATGTTTGTCATTTCAACCGAAGCGAAGATGGGCTCCCGCAAGCGCCACTGCTGCGCTTGCTGGAGCGTCGGAGCGGGAAATATCTGCGGTGTCCCCGACTCTTGATCGGAGACACCAGCACCCGCTTGCGGAAACCTCACGGGTCGCGCGCGTGCTCCTTTGGGCCCGAGTGTGTTACTCTCCTTCGACGTATCTTTGGAGCGAGGCGAGCATGGCCCGGCAAGAGCACAATCTTCAGATCGACTACATCGAGTTTCCCGCGACCGACATCGCGGCGACCAAGCGCTTCTACAGCCAGGTCTTTGGCTGGAACTTCCAGGATTACGGACCCGACTATACCAGCTTTCATGACGGCCGCCTGGCCGGCGGATTCAATACCGCCGCGCAAACTGCCGGCCCTGACGGCACCAAGACTCGCGGCCCACTGGTCGTGATTTATGCTGCCTCGCTGGAAGGAACCTACGCCAAGGTCACGGAAGCGGGAGGAAAAATCGTGCGCGAGACTTTCGGCTTTCCCGGAGGCCGTCGCTTCCATTTTTCCGATCCGAACGGGAACGAACTCTCAGTGTGGAGCGAATAAGACGACTGCCTGGGGCGGCGGCGCAGCGGTTCCTTGTCTGTCTTTGTCATCCCCAGCGGAGCGAAGCCGAGGGCCTGCGCTTTCCATGGTTCCGGTCCGCCCCGCGATCCAAGTTTGGCAATAGACTTCAATCGTATTGGCAGGGGTGCAGCTTTATCTGCGCCGTAGCAAGTCCTCTATTTTTGCCATTCCGACCCGACTTCAGTCGGTGAAGATCTGCTCTGGCGGGCCCTTCCGACAAACTGTTTAGCCGCGGACAATGGATGCCAAAACCCGGGGGAGAAGCCTTTTCCGGGGCTGCGGCCGTGCCCTGATACAAAGCGCAGTTTCATTCGATTTACGGGA
Organism: Acidobacteriaceae bacterium; assembly: GCA_003165795.1. Classification (GTDB taxonomy): domain Bacteria; phylum Acidobacteriota; class Terriglobia; order Terriglobales; family Acidobacteriaceae; genus Bog-257. The sequence continues at coordinate 26,407 of PMWW01000181.1, read as the reverse complement.
CGTCTTATTAGTAAGACGTCTTACTAGTAAGATTTGTGCCCTCCGTCTTACTAGTAAGACGAACCGTTCGTTTCCAGCGCCCCTTCAAAACCGTGCGGCAAAAGGTGGTAAACCCCGCTCACATCGGCAGGAAGTAGCGGTAAAACTCGTTATCGCGTTTCCAGCCTAGGCTCTCGTAGAGCCGTTGCGCGGGAACGTTGTCGCTGGCTGTCTCCAAGGTCAGGCAGTTGGCCCGCGTGGCCTCGGCCAAATCGCGAGCGCGTTCCAGCAGCGCCCGGCCAACGCCGAATTGACGCGCTTCGGGCATGACATACAGATCGTTGAGAATCCACTGTCGGGTCAGGTTCACCGACGAGAAGACCGGATACAGGTGGACAAATCCAGCCGGCCGTCCCTCATACCGCGCCAAAAAGAGCACCGACTCATTCTTGCTTAACCGCGCGAACAGGAAGCGGCGCGCGGCTTCCTGGTCCGGAGGCTTCTGGTAGAACTGGCGGTAAGCGTCGAAGAGCGGCGCCACTTCGCCGACATCGGCCGGCGTGGCATGAACAATTTCTAAAGCGCTTTTCCCGGAAGGCATGGCACAAGGGAACACGGCCACGGCTTGCCGTCAACTCATTTCGTGGGTCATGCCGGCTATGCCGCACAATTCGCATGAGTCATCAACAAAGATCGCGCCCGCATCGTTGCCAACCGGCTGATGGGCGACGACATGTTCAGCGGATGGCGATGGCGCACCCTGTCGCAAGTAAAGCGCGTCTTCAATCCGCTTAACTATCATCGGGGATCGGTCTGGCCGCATGACAATTCCATCATCCCCCACGCTGGTTAACGTCGCGTTCCAGAAGCAACCGCAGCGATCAGCCATCAGCTACCGCGTGGGTAGACTCTTGCGCCTGATGAAAGAAGAGCGCTTCCCTGACTAGGGTAACGATCGTGAATTCGGCGGAACTCTGAAGCGCCAAGATCTTGCGGTGCACGGCGGGCTGAACCCTCCGTTACAATGGTCAAACGGCGCGTACCGTGCCGATAGGAGTGGAGGAGACATGGCGCAAGTGAAAATTATGGCCCGCAGGAATGGGCCGTTCCGCGTGGAAGCCCCCGAGGGCGCAATCGAACTGGTGGATGCTGACGGCAATGCTTACGATCTCACCGGCAAGACGGCGTTTTCGCTATGCCGCTGCGGCGGCTCGGTCAATAAGCCCTTTTGCGATGGGACGCACTCTACGATCGGATTCGAAGCGGCGGAGGCTGCGGTGAAGGAGGTCGACAAAGCCGCTCCGGAACAACCCAAAGCCAGTTCATAGATGCGGGGTTTTGTCGCGAATGAGGACCGCACGGCGCGGTCCTTTGTTCGTTCCCCCCAGGCAACTGCCGGCGCTCGCGTTTCGCTTATCTCCTTGGGTGATTTAGACTAACCAGTTTTTGGCGCACGCTACCACGACTCTTCGTTGTTGGACTCCCAGCGGCGCAACCTGCGCTTGCCGGAGTGCAGGTGCGCCTGGAGGCTTCATGTTACGGCGTCTCGTTCTTTTCCTTGTCTGCTGCTCGCTCACTGGATTTGCGCAGAGCAAACGTCCCTTCACTTTTGAAGATATGATGCAGCTCAAGCGGGTGGGCGAACCCATCGTCTCGCCTGACGGTAAGTGGGTGGCGTTTTCCGCGGTCGATGTCAACCTGGACGAGAACAGCCGCAAGCCGCATCTGTGGATCGTTGCCGTCAGCGGTGGCGAAGCGCGACGGCTTACTCCTGCGACCGGTCCGGGCGAAGACCGCATTCGCTTCGCCCCGGATGGCAAGCGCGTGCTCTTCGAGTCGTCGCGCGATGGCGTCTCGCAGATCTGGCTGCAAGACTTCGACTCCTCCAGCGGCATGCTGACCGGCGAGCCGCGTCAGGCGACCACCATCTCGACCGAAGCTTCTGGTGGAGTATGGTCACCTGACGGCAAGGGCATCCTCTTCGTCTCGTCGGTTTATCCCGACTGCGCAGACGATGCCTGCAACAAGCAGCGCGATGAAGAGCGTGCCAAGTCTAAGGTGAAGGCCCGCATCTTTACGCAGTTGATGTTTCGCCACTGGAACCACTACTTCGACGGCAAGTATAGCCACCTGTTCGTGATCTCGGCCGACGGAGGAGTGGCGCGGGATCTGACGCCCGGCGCTCACGACGTTCCCCCGTTCAGCCTGGGCGGGCAGGATCAGTATCAGTTCTCGCCGGACGGCAAAGAGGTCGCCTACAGCAGCAACATTGACGAGGTGCAAGCCACCAGTACCAACAGCGATATCTTCCTTGTGCCGGTCGCGGGCGGAACGCCCAAGAAGATCACCACCAATCCCGGCAGCGACAGTACGCCAAGGTATTCGCCGGATGGCAATTACATTGCTTACCGCTCGCAGCTGCGCGGTGGCTATGAGAGCGATCGTTTTCGCCTGATGCGGTACGAGCGCGCGACCGGCAAGATCACCGACCTGACCCCGAACTTCGATCGCTGGGTGGATTCCATGGCGTGGGCTCCGGACTCGAAGACCATCTATTTCACGGCCGAGAATGAAGGCGGCGCGCCGATCTATGCGATCAATGTGACTGCAACGAATTCGGGGTCCCCATCGCGTGCCGGTTCTGCACGTGATGGGGTGGAGAATCCCTGGCCGCAGGAACTTGTGGCGGGATTCAATGACAGCCCAACCCCGACGCCGGACGGCAAGATGCTGCTCTTCGATCGCATGGCGGTCACCGCGCCGAACGAGATATATAGTGCAGCCCTGGAATTTCCGCAGTGCCGCATGGCCGTGCCGCCGAACGCGTACAGTATTCCCGATTGTCTGTTGTCGAAAGCGCAGCCAGTGACGAACCTCAACGGCGCGGTGCTCTCGCAAGTCCAGATGCAGCCGCTGGAATCTTTCTGGTTCAACGGCGCGGTGAAAGACAAAGTCCAGGGCTTCGTGGTCAAGCCGCCGAATTTCGATGCGAGCAAGAAGTATCCGGTGAAGTTCCTGATCCACGGCGGACCGCAGGGCGCCTGGGGCGATGACTGGTCCTATCGCTGGAACCCCGAGCTGTTCGCCGCCAACGGCTACGTGGTAGTGATGGTCAACTTCCACGGTTCGACCGGCCACGGGCAAAAGTTTATCGACGCTATCAACGGCAACTGGGGTGGGCCTCCGTTTCAGGACCTAATGCTGGGGCTGGACTACGCGGAGAAGACGTATCCCTTTATCGACAAGGACCGCGAATGCGCGCTGGGCGCCAGTTACGGCGGCTACGCGATCAACTGGATTGAAGGCCACACCACGCGCTTCAAGTGCCTGGTCTCGCATGACGGCATGTTCAACACCGAGTCAGCCTACGGCACGACGGAAGAGCTGTGGTTCAACGAGTGGGAGTTCAAAGGCACGCCGTGGACGAATCGCGAGATGTATCGCAAGTGGTCGCCGGCGCTGTCTGCCACCAACTTCAAGACACCGATCTTAGTTGTGCATGGGCAGCTCGACTACCGGCTCGACGTGTCGGAGGGATTCCAGTTGTTCACCACCGTGCAGCGGCTGGGGATTCCGTCCAAGATGCTGTATTTCCCCGACGAAGGCCACTGGGTGCTCAAGCCGCAGAACAGCCGGCTGTGGTACCAGACGGTGAATGAGTGGGTGGAGCAATGGACGAAGGCGGGGAAATAACCTGGCAAGCCCGGTACGTCAGAAGATGCTGCCATCCAATCCCACGATGAACTGGATGCCGTCGATGAGTAATTTCTTTAGGCGTTCATCGTTGGTGAGATAGACGTCCACCTGCGCTAGGGATGCTGCGGCCAAATGGATCGCGTCAGCGGGCGAGACGCGATGCTGCGCGCGTATCTTCGCGTAACGGTCGGCGGCCTCCAGATTGAAAGGAAGAATGCGCACTGAGTCGCCTTCAAAGTACTTGCGGACTTGCTCCGCTTCGCTAGTGTGGCCTGTCTTATACGCGCCGGTCAGAATTTCTCCCATGGTGAAGACGCTGGTGCAGAGCTCGTCGCCGCGCTGAGACATCTGCCGATGAACGCGCTGCACCTGCGACCCGTGCTTGGGATGGGCCTCGAGCCAGTAGATGAACAGCATGGTGTCCCAATAGACCAGGCTCACTTTTCCTCCGCCGCAGCGTGTCCATGGAACCTGTTCCGCTCATTACGCAAGAAGGTCTCGCCGCCGCCCAGAGACTGCAAGGATTCCTTTAGCAGACCTCGTAACTTCTCGAAGCTCGGTGTCCGCGCCGCTTCGACTCGCGGTTCTTTTTCGTCGAGCAAGCGGTAGGTGTAGATCACCCGCGTTCCCATTCCGGACGGAGGACCCGACACATCCTCAATCGCCAAATGGTTTTGGTCGAGGAATATCCTGGACTTTAGAGCATTGCAGACATTCGGAACCCGATTTTTTAGTTTCAAGGCGCGATGAACGTCGCCGGCCACGATGCGCACCAGCTTCTCCCCTCTACGGCGAGCGACTGCGACGTACTCTTTGACGGCGTGGGCTCTGATTGCATCTACTGAGCGTTCCATAGGCAATTCCTCCTTGATTGAAATGTCTCCCCTCAACAGGACGCCACATTAACATACTGATGAATACATAACAAGCATAAAATAACATAACAATAATAACAATACTCAAGCGCTACGGAAAAAGGAACGATCCTATTCGAGGTTGTCTAGGATTGGGGCCGTCGGGGAGGCGGAGAATCGCTTGCACTAAGCCCGAATGTCCGGCTAACCCAACTCCGCGAAGATCACGGAAAGATCGACCGCGATGGAAGAATTCTCGACCGCCAAGGAGTTGGTTTCGATCCAGCTCCCAATGGAGCAGTCATAGCCACGGCGGGTTTGCGGGTCCACGACCCAGATGTGGCGAATACCCATCTGGCGATAGTCCTGGAAACGTTCCTGGTAGCGCGAGATGCGGTCTTCGGGAGAGAGAACTTCGATGACGGCGATAGGAGGCCGTTGCAGCACTTGCTCGGCCGGCTCGTTGCGCGAAATTAGGCAAACATCGGCGACACGAAAGCGCGTCGGCGTGATTTGTATTCTAATTTCGGGCAAGCTTCGAATGTTCCATTCTTTGCCGTGATTCCGAAACCATTGCACCAGCGCGCCCTGAATTTCCGCATGATCCAGCTCGCCCACGTTTCTCTCCTGCAGTTCGCCGTCAACGTAGTCGCAATCTGGACTGTAGCTGGTCCGCAGGTATTCGCCCGCCGTCAACGGTAAACGCGTTGCTGTTGCCATAGCATCCTCGCCGATAATGGATATTTTAGCGCTTCTATATCCGTTGCGAACCTGTTTTGTGGATGATTAAATGTCGCGTTCAGTGCCGCTTGAAGTACTGCACGGCGCGCTCGTGGGCTTCGGCCTTCTCGCGACTGCCAAACGTTCCCAGATTACGATGCTTGCCGGTCTTGGCATCTTTCTTGCGCGAGTAAAGGCGGTATTCGCCGGACTTCAGTTTGCGAATCATAATTTCTCAGCCTCCAGGCATTTGGATGGCAACTGTGGCATGCGGGAAGCTTGATAGTGGTTGGGTGTGAGGGAATGCTACGCACTTCTCCGGCTGACGATAAGCTCTGTCGTCCCTACGGGACTCGAATTGATTTTGCAGCGCCCCCAGGACTCCGCCTGCGGCTGCGTCCTGGGCTAAGCTATTCCACGCCTGTGGCGCTCGATTTTCGCACTGCACGCGCCATAGCCGAAATGCAATGTCGGTTCTCGAACGGACTTTGACTGTTCGAGGAAAAATGTCGGCTCAAAGGCTACGAAAGTCACCCGATGATATCCTGATCGGGATCTTCCAACGGTGAGGCTGTAAGCTCTTCATGTCCAATCCAAACATTCCTGAATCCCAATCCAATTCTGAATCGCAACTTGACCCTGAATCCAGCGAATCTTTCGGCGATCTCCTCTCGCAGTTCGAGCAAAGCCACTCGCACAAAATTGAAAACGGCAGCCGGCAATTGGAAGGCACCGTGGTCACTGTTTCCGCCGAGTCGGTCTTGCTCGACATTGGCTACAAGACCGAAGGCATCCTGCCGCTGACGGCGTTCGAAGGCACCGGCGAGACGCCTAAGCCCGGCGACAAGTTTCCAGTGACGGTCAAAGGTCGCGATCCGGAAGGCTACTACGAACTCACGCGGTTTAAGATTGCGCGGCCCACGGACTGGACATCGCTGGAGCGGGCCTTTGCCGAGAAGTCCACCATCGTCGGCACGGTGACTGGCTTGATCAAGGGCGGTTTCAGCGTCGATGTGGGAGTACGCGCCTTCATGCCGGCCTCGCGCAGCGGGGTTCGCGACGCAGCCGAAATGGAGAAATTGGTGGAGCAGGAAATCCGCTGCCGGGTCATCAAGCTCGACACTGCGGAGGAAGACGTGGTGGTGGACCGGCGCGTCGTCGCCGAGGAAGAAGAGCGCGCCGGCAAGGAACGCAAGTATTCAGAGCTGAAGGAAGGCGACATCGTGACCGGTACAATTCGCACCCTCGCCGAGTATGGCGCTTTCGTCGAACTTGGCGGAGTTGACGGTCTACTGCATGTTTCGGATATTTCGTGGGGGCGAGTTAACCAGCCCGCCGACGTGCTCTCGGTCGGCCAGGAAATCGAAGCTAAAGTCCTGAAGATTGACATCGAGAAGCAGCGTATTTCGCTGGGCATGAAGCAGCTGCAGCCGCACCCTTGGGATTCGGTTGCCGAAAAGTATCGGACTGGCGAGCGCGTGCGCGGAACTGTTACCCGTATTGCTGACTTTGGCGCGTTCGTCGAACTCGAGCCTGGAATCGAAGGGCTAATTCATATCTCGGAGATGTCGTGGGTCAAGAGGGTGAGAACGCCCAGCGACGTAGTGAAACCCGGCGACACCGTGGAAGTGGTGGTCCTGGGTGTGAACGTTGGCGAACAGCGCATTTCTCTGGGACTGAAGCAGGCGCTGGGCGATCCTTGGGCGGATGTGGCGAAGAGGTTTCCGGCGGGCACAGCGATTGCGGGCGGGGTCACTAGCATTACCAAGTTCGGCGCGTTTGTGCAACTGGCTGAAGGCGTCGAGGGCATGGTCCACGTCAGCGAGATCAGTGCCGAGAAGCGCATTAACCATCCGCAAGACGTGTTGAAGGTTGGGCAATCGGTCAAGGCACAGGTGCTCGCGGTGGACACCGAACGGCGGCTGTTGCGCTTGAGCATGAAACAACTGGTTCCCACCAGTCTGGATGAATACATAGCCGAGCACAAACAAGGCGATGTAGTCACCGGCCGCATCATCGAGGAATCGGCCGGGCAGGCGCGTGTGGAACTGGGTGAGGGAATCCACGCCATGTGTCGAATCACGGTCCCGGCTTCGGCTGAGGAAGAGGCCAAGCCGGAAGCGAAAGCGGACTTGTCCTCGCTAAGCTCCATGCTGCAGGCCCGCTGGAAGGGCAGCACGCCTGCTAGGGGAGCACCCAAACCAGAAGCTGTCCACGCCGGCCAGATTCGCAGCTTTCGAATTGCTATGCTGGATCGGGAAGCGAAGAAGATTGAACTGGAGTTGGCGTAGTCCGCCTCCACCCTGATTCTCCGGCCGGAAAAGCACCGCACTCGTAGGCTGCCGGACGCACGATGCGAAACATCGGCTTGCCGTCACCGTCGAGTTCAACCTCGGCCGTGCCGGTATTCTTGTCCGGAAGCACCTGCACAAACTCGGTTGAGATTCCCCGCTGCCGCAAGCGGTCGAGCGCGCGCCGGCCGCGTTCGTCCTCGCCCACGGCGCTGACCAGAAAGACCTCGTGCCCGAGCTTTTGGGCATGAGCGGCAAAGTTCAGCGGAGCGCCGCCCAGGTACTCGGTTTCGCCGATCACGTCCCATAGAATCTCTCCCACACTCACAATGCGCACGCAGCCAGCCTCCTAAAGGCCCACCTATCTTATCGTGCCATTGAAATGATGGCGGCGTTCCCGGAACCGGCCACGTCCCATTGTCACCAATGAGCAGCACTTGCACCACGACTGCGATGTTGCATTCCGCTGAATTTCCGCTATGATTGCCAACGCCCTTATGAAACTTTCTTTCCAACGCGAACGCAACGCAATCCCAGCCGCTGCCAGCCGCGCGGAGTTCCCGCCGTTGCTGGGAGCCGACATCGCGGGCATGGTCCACGGCAGGCGAGTGGGTGGCGACCTTTATCACTTCCTTCGCGCCAATCGATGCCGCGTGATTTTTGGCCTGCTGGACATCGCCGGCGTACATGAGGAAAACCACGGCATCGTGGATGCGGCACGGCAGACGTTTCAGAAGCTGGGGAAGGACCGCTTCGAGCAAGAGGACATCAATGAGGCGGACATGATGATGGAGTTCTGCCTCGAACTGAACCTGAGCATTCGCCGTGCGGCTGCCGGGGTGCGGTCCTGCGCGGCTTTCCTCGGTTGTTACAACGAGGACCTCGGCACCATCTGTTATTCCAACGCTGGACATACACCGGGACTATTGCGCGATCCCTCGGGTATTGTCGAACTGCCGGCTACGGGATTGCCGCTGGGATTGTTCTCCGCATCGACGTACGAAGCGCCTACCGCCGCGCTGCAACATGGAGCTTCCTTGCTGCTGGTTTCGCGCGGCGTCGTCGAGGCGGCTTACAAGAAAGAAGAGTTCGGGCTGCATCGCGTCAAAGAACATTTCGAGCAGGCGCCGCAGGACAACGCCCGCGAGATTGCCACTGTCATTCTTGACGGCGTAAAGCAGTTCCTACACACGGCCCCGGAACACAATGACGTGACGGCGCTGGCCCTGGTTCGTGCGGCCAAAGTCAGGCCGGTAGCGGTGGGCGCCTGACTCCGGTCCTGCAATCGGGCCGCCGAATTCAACCTCTGTGTTATCGTTTGGCTGCCAGACTGGACTTGCGGCCTTTTGACCCAAATAACTCAGAAGCTTTGGGAACTGTACAGCCCGCTCCGGGGAAAGACTTATTAGCGCCGAATTCGACGCCGGGAACTAATCTGCAAACTCAAGGAATGTTAGCCTTCCAGTGCTGGCCAAGCATCTAAGAACCTGGCACAACTGGTGAAGGCACCTGTCTGGCGCTAATTGTTGGGGTGCCGGCAGGATGGTTTGTTCTATGACATTGTTAGCTCGTCTCGCTATCGCGGTTGTATGTACAGGAGCTTTCTCGTTCCCTGTTCTCGCTCAGCAACCAGCGTCACCCAATAACAGCTCCGCGCCAGCGTCAACCCAATCGCAGGCGCCTCAGGCGGGCGCCCCCCAGCCTTTGAGTTCGGAAGATGTTTTAAAGCAAGAGGAGAAGCAGCGCGCGCTGGGTATCGTTCCCATGTTCGGTATGACGAGTGTCAAGAATGCCCCACCCCTCAGCTCAAAGCAGAAGTTTCAACTGATGGCTAGAACCATGATTGATCCGTTCAACTTCGTTTCGGCGGGACTGACCGCGGGACTGGGACAAGCCACCAATTCCTTTGCCGGGTACGGCCAGGGAGCTGCGGGCTTCGGCAAGAGGTATGCCGCGGCACTGGCCGATAATGCGGATAGCAACTTCTTCAGCAACTACTTCTATCCCGTGCTGTTCAAGCAGGACCCCCGCTACTTCCGCGTGGGTGAGGGCAGCATCAAGAAACGGACTTGGACCGCGTTAGAGGAGGAATTCGTCGCCAGAAAAGACTCAGGCGGCCAAACATTTCATTTCTCAAACGTCCTGGGAGCAATCACGGCGGGAACGATCTCCAATGCCTATTACCCGCAGTCGGACCGCGGCGTTGGTCTGACTGCCGGTCGCGCCGCCACGGCTTTGGGCTACGGGTGCCTGGGGAACTTGTTCTTGGAGTTCTGGCCGGACATCGACCATAAACTCTTCCATAAGCACGAAAGCCAAGCCCATCCCAGCGAGCCGGCCGGAACCTCGCCGCAATAACTAAACGCCCTCGCTGCCAAGCCGCATTGCTAACTGCTAACTGCTGGCTTTCACTGCTGTATCGCCTGGATCGCTTTGGGATGGACTTGCTCGTTCTGGATTTGCGAAGCGTCCCAGCTTCCGCCCAGCGCTTTCACCAGGTACACCTCGGTGACCATTTGCTGGCCGGACAGTTGCGTCAACAGCCGTTGATTGCTGAGCAGGGTCGATTGCGCGGTGATCACGTCGAGGTAGCTGGTCACCCCGCCGACATAGCGGTTGTTAGCAATCTCCAGGGCGCGTCGCGCGTCGGACACCGCGGCGTTCTGGGTGCCAGCCGCTTGCGCTAGCTCGTTCAGTCCAGTCAGGCCGTCTTCCACTTGCTGAAAGGCGACCAGCACCGACTCGCGATAGTTTGCCACCGACTCATCGTAGGTGTGTTTGGCCGCAGCCAGGTTGGCGCGGTTGCGTCCGCCGTTGAAGATGGGCTGCAGCAGGTCGCCTCCCAGCGACCAGATCGCGTTCGGCGAAGTAAGCAGACTGGTGATGCTGGTGCTCTGGTAGCCTCCGGTCCCGGTGAGCGTGAGTTGGGGATAGAAAGCCGCAGTGGCAACGCCTACCAGCGCATTCTGGTAGGCCATCTGGCGCTCGGCGGTGGCGATGTCGGGGCGCCGTTCCAGCAGGTCAGAAGGCACGCCCAGCGGAACCGGCGCCGGTTTGGTATTCAGCGGCCGCACCGGTACCGTGAAGCTTGCGGCGGGATTGCCTGTCAGCACCGCGATCGCATGTTCATACTGCTGACGCTGCTGCTGCACCAGGTAGACTTGCGTGACCGTGGAATCGAGCAGGGTCTGCTGTTGCGCCAGGTCCAGGCCCGAAGCCACTCCGCCGTTATGGCGGTCCTCCACCAACTGCAGGCCCTTCTGCTGAATGGTGACCGACTCCTGCACCACCTGGGTCTCGGCATCGAGTTCGCGCAAGCTGAAATAGTCGGCCGCAAGCTCGGCCGTCAGGACCAGGTCCACGTTGTACATGTCGGCCGCGGTCGACTGCAGATTAGCGTTCGCCGCTTCCATGTTTCGCCGCACTTTGCCGAAGAGGTCGGGCTCATAGTTCACTAAGAATGGAATCTCGTAGGTGCTTTGGGTCAGCGGATTGCCGAGAGTTACGACTTCCGGCCGACGACCCGAATAGCGATTGCGCGAGGCATTAGGATCGACCGAGCCTTGGGGAAAGAATCCTGCCGAGGTGACGCGGGCCAGCGCGCGTGCTTCTTCCAGCCGTTCCTTTGCCGCCACCAAAGACTGGTTGGCGTTAAGCAATTGCTGCTCGTAGGCGCTCAGTTCGGCATCGTTGAAAACTTCCCACCATGCCCCCTTGGGAATCGAATCTTTGGGGGCCGCTTCCCGCCAGGGGTCTGGCGTCTTATACGCCGTCGGAGTCTGCACTGGAGGACGTTTATAGTTCGGGCCAACCACGCATCCGGTCAACAATCCGCTGACCGCGACACTGGCTGCCAGGGTCAACCACTTCATGACTGCTGGCCCCCCTGGCGTTCGGGAGCGACGTTCACCTTCTGCCCATCTTCAATCGAATCGGAAGGGTTGACGATAATGCGATCGTTGACGTCCACCCCGCCGACAACCTCCAGCGTGGTGCCGTAGTCCCGGCCAATGCTGATGCGCCGCAACTGCACTTTGCCGTCGGCGGCGACCACGGCAACCTGAGCACCCTGGGTGCGGAACAACATGGCATTGACTGGGACCGTGACCTTTTGGGCGTTGATCTGGGGCTTGAAATGTACTTCGCCAAAGGACCCGGGCAGCAGCTTGCCGTCTTTGTTGGGAACGTCTACTTCGGTCAACAAGGTGCGAGTTGTGGTATCGATGGAGTCGGCGGTGCGCACCACCGTGCCGGTGAATTTCTGCCCGGGAAATTCCTGGAGCGTGACCACTGCCTGCATCCCGACCTTAATGGCCGGAGCGTAGGCCTGTGGAACTGACACATACACGCGCAAGGGATCGGTAAGGGCCATGTCGAAGAGCTCTCTGGCGCCCGTTGTACCGGAGTTTCCGGCCGTGATTAAGGTGCCGGGATCCACCGTGCGCCGCGTGATCACTCCGTTAAACGGAGCGTAGACATGCTTGAAGCCTTCTAACTGCTCCAGTCGCTTCACATTGGCATCAGCCGCGGCCAGATTTGCCATGGCCTGTTGATAGCCGCTGCTCTGGGTGTCGGCTTCCTGCTGCGATACCGAGTCGGTCTTGCGCAAAGCCTGGTAGCGGTCGGCATTGATCTTGGCCAAGTCCATCGCGGCCATCACCTGCTGCCGCGCCGCCCGCGTCTGCAAAAGCTCCTGATCTACCTCGGGCGTATCGATATCCGCCAGCAGTTCACCCTTCTTGACGTGACTGCCAATGTCCCGGTACCAGCGCAGCAAATAACCGTTGGTGCGGGCGTAGATCGGAGACTCAACGTAGGCCTGTAGCGTGCCCGGCAGTACGAGTTCCTCGTCCGCCTTTTCCGCTGTGGGATGCACCACGGCCACCGTCGGAACGGAATTCTGCTCGGTATTGCTGGCCAGGACATGGCTATCGTGAATTCGCATCACCATAGCCGCGACACCGGCCGCTGCCAACACCAACAACACCACCCCAATCAGCCATAGCGCTTTTCGGGGAGGAGCAGCGGGAAGCTTAGGCGGAGGGGTTATTTCCGCAGGAGCGTGACCGGCCCCACCGCCATCGTCGCGGTGGTCGGCGTCACGGTGGGTTTCGTCTTCGCCAGAACGGTTCGGCGGCAAGCGGTCTTCGCTCTCCCCGGCCGGATTGTGCTGCGTGTCCATCGTTTTCGTATAGGACTCCCTGAATTCTATTACTGCTGGGCCTCGGCCTGCCGGGCTTCCCGGTGGCTATGAATCATGGCAAAGACGGTGGGCACAAAAAACAACGTCGCCACGGTTGCGAACAGCAGCCCACCAATAACAGCGCGTCCCAGCGGCGCGTTCTGTTCGCCACCTTCGCCCAGCCCCAGAGACATCGGCAACATACCGATAATCATGGCCAGCGCCGTCATCAGTACCGGGCGAATACGCGTGTATCCGGCTTCCAGGGCGGACTGGACTGCCGGAATTCCTGCCTGCATCCGGTCGCGGGCAAAAGACACCATCAGGATTGAGTTCGCCGTGGCTACGCCCATGCACATCACGGCGCCGGTGAGCGACGGTACATTCAACGTGGTACGAGTGAGCAACAGGATCCAGCAGATGCCCGCCAGCGCGCCGGGCAGGGCGGTGATGATGATGAAGGGATCGAGCCACGACTGGAAGTTCACCACGATCAGAAAATAAACCAACACAATGGCCATCACCAGCCCGACGCCAAGACCCAGAAACGAACTATTCATGGTTACTATCTGGCCGCGAACGATCAGCTGCGTACCGCGCGGCAGGTGCTGGCGGAACGGCTCCAGCACCTTGTTGATATCGCGGGCCACGCCACCCAGATCGCGGTCTTGCGTGCTGGCGTAAACATCGATGACCGGCAGCACATTGTAATGCGAGATCACCGCCGCCCGCGATACCGGTGTGAGTTGCACCAGATTGCCCAGCACCTGTGCGTTGGGGGTGCTGGGATCGTTGACCGGCGTGTTCATCAGGTCCTGCATCGAGGTCACGCGATATTGCGGAGACTGCACCGCGACCTGGTAGCTGACGCCGTTCTTGGGATTCAGCCAGAAGTTGGGCGCGGTTTGAAAGCTGCCGCTGAGCGAAACCAGCACGCTCTGCGCCACGTCGCGAGCATTCATCCCTACCTGGGTAACGCGGGTCCGATCGATGTCCATGTGCAGCGTCGGCAAATCCAGCATCTGCTGCACGTGCACGTCGGCGGTGCCGGGCACGCGACGCAGCTGGTTCGAGATCTGCTGCGCAATAGCGTAGTTGCCCGCCATGTCGGGGCCGGTAAGCTGGATGTCGATGGGCGCCGGCAAGCCAAAGTTCAGAATCTGGGTGACGATGTCGGCGGGCTGGAAGAAGAACTCCACACCGGGGAATCGCCCCGGCAGCTCTTGGCGCAGCTTGCGAATGTAATTCTCGGTCGGATGATGGTGCTCCGAGTTCAAGCCCACCAAAATTTCGGCATCGCTGGTCCCGATCACGCCCGAGTTGCTGTACGACAGGTTGATACCGGAATACGGCAGACCAATGTTGTCCAGAATCGTGTTCAGTTCATCTTTGGGGATCTGCTGCCGCAGATACTGCTCGATCTGGTCGCACAGCCGCGCGGTTTCCTCAACCCGCAGGCCGGAGCGCGCGCGCACATGAAGCCGCATCAGGCCCGCGTCCACGGTGGGAAAGAAATCCTGCCCCAGGAAGAACACCAGCACCATCGAAAGCACGCAGAACGCGATGAAGCACGCCGCGAAAACCTTGCGATGCTCCAGCGTGGTCTCCAGCAGCTGGTAATAGCCATTGCGGAAGCGGTCAAAGCCGCGCTCAAAGCCGCGCTGGAAGCGGCCGAAAATTGTCTTCGGTCCCGCCGCCTTGTGCTCATGTCCCCGCATGATGAACATCACCAGCGTCGGGATCAAAGTTCGCGACAGGAAGTAAGAAGCCAGCATCGCGAAGCACACGGCTTCCGCCAGCGGTACGAAGAGATAGCGGGCCACGCCGGCGAGGAAAAACATCGGCACAAACACGATGCAGATCGACAGCGTGGAAACGAAGGCGGGTACGGCGATTTGCGATGCGCCATCCAGAATCGCTCGCCGCATCTCCTTGCCTTGGGCAAGGTTGCGCTCGATGTTCTCGATTTCCACCGTGGCATCGTCCACCAGAATGCCGACGGCCAGTGCCAGACCTCCCAGCGTCATGATGTTGATGGTTTCGCCCAGCGCGCTTAGCAGCAGCACCGACACGAAGATGGACAACGGAATCGAAATCGAAATGACGATGGTCGGACGCCAGTCGCCCAGGAAAAGCAGGATCATGGCTGCCGTAAGCGCAGCGGCCGTTAACCCTTCGCGCAGCACGCCGTTGATGGAGGCGCGCACGAACAGCGACTGATCGAACAGCGGTTTAACGGTAACGCCAGGCGGCAGCGTCTGCAAGGCGATCGGTACCATATTCTTGACGGCCTGCACGATCGTGATGGTCGATGCCGAACCCGTTTTGTAAATCGACATCAGTACGCCGCGCACGCCGTCCTGGCGGACAATGTTGGTCTGCGGCGCAAAGCCGTCGCGCACGTGCGCTACATCGCGCAAGTAGATGGTGGACCCATTGACGGTCTTGACGGGAAGGTTGTTTAGCTCGGCGATGGTTTGCGGAGCGCTGTTCATCTCCAGCTGATATTCCAGCTCGCCAATTTTCGCGGTGCCGGACGGAGTGATGACATTCTGGGCGTTGACGGCGTTGACAATGTCGCTGGGCGAAAGCCCGTGGGCCTCCAGCTGCGGCAGGTCCAGATCTACCTGTACCTGGCGGATTTTGCCGCCATAGGGATAAGGCGTAGCCGCGCCCTGCACGGTGGCCAACTGGCTGCGAATGAAATTCTGGCCGAGGTCGAACAGTTGCTGCTCCGGCATGGTCTTGCTGCTGATGCCGAGTTGGACAATCGGCGTCGAAGATGCCGAGTAGCTGATGACCAGCGGGGGAGTGGTTCCAGGCGGCAGACCACGCACCGTGGTCTGCACAATTGCGGTCACCTGCGCCAGTGCGGTCTGGATATTGGCCTGCGGTTGAAAAAAGATCTTGATGACGCCAACCCCGTTGACCGATTGCGACTCGATGTGCTCGATGTCATTGACCGTGACCGTCATGCCGCGTTCGGAGTTGGTGATGATGCGGTCAGCCATGTCGCCGGGGGAGAAACCGGTGAAGTTCCAAACCACGCTGACGACCGGAATATTAATGGCGGGGAAGATGTCGACCGGCGTGCGCAAGACGACCAACGGCATGAGCAGAATGATGACCAGCGCCATCACGACGAAGGTGTAAGGGCGCCGCAGCGCTAAAGCAACAATCCACATCGGTCGGGTGAAACTCCAATCAGGGCCGGATAAAGGCGACTACTGTTTACCTAGTCGTGAGAAGCGCAATTGCTATGATACGATACGATACGTATTGGATTCAATAGAGCGGGCCTGGTTACCTAGGAAATGGCATCTTCTGAACAAAAGCAGGCGGGTGAGCAAGCTGGCAGCAAACGCCGTCCGGGCCGGCCGCGCTGCGAACATTCTCGTCAGGCCACTCTGCGCAGTACGCTGAAGCTGCTGCAGAAGACCGGTTTCGCCGACCTCACCATCGAAGCCATTGCCGCTGACGCAGGCGTGGGAAAAGCCACGGTGTATCGCTGGTGGCCCAATAAAGGCGCACTGGTGGTGGACGCCTTCGCCTCCAGCGCCGAGAGCCAGCTGCACTTTCCCGATTGCGGCTCCGTCTACGGGGACATGAGCCTGCAGATGAACCAGTTCCTGCGCATTCTTCATTCGCGGCGCGGCCGCATTGTGTCCGCGGTAATCGCCGGCGGCCAGTCGGATGCCGAGCTGATCGAAGCTTTTCGAAAGCGGTTCCTCCGACCGCGGCGGCAGGAGGCTTACCAGACACTGCGCCGTGGAATCGAGCGTGGCGAACTCCCCCAGGACCTCGACCTCGATCTCGTGCTCGACATTCTCTACGGCGCAATCTACATGCGCTTTCTCATCCGTCACGCTGACCTTAGCGAGCGCTACATTAACCAAGTATGCCGGCTGGTTCTGGACGGGGCGTCCACCATCGGCCGTCCATTGAGTAAGGTAAAGTCGCAGCTCCGTCCTACCAATGGGCGCAAGATGCAGGGTGCGTTGCGGAATTAAAGTACATTTTCCGTAGAGAACCTGTGAGAAGTGGATGTTTGGGTGGAGCGGCCTGCAGCCCGGCGTCTGAGCTGCGGTGAATACTCCGGGGCCTGATTACGTTCTTCGATTGCCTGCAGGATTTGGGCGGTCCGGCGGGAGCGGCCAAACACGTCTTCCGGTTGTTGAAGCCAACGGACCTGGAAAATGGCTAGCAGGCAAGAGCCGCCCCTCGCGGGGACGGCTTCTTTGCGTCTGAAATGAATTGATCGGCCACTTCTATGGCGCTGGTCTTCTTGGGCTTCTCAAACGCAGTCAGGTTTGACTACGCCCAAAGCTAGCGCCCTCCTTGACGGTAACTCTGGCGGCGCAATAGAGTCGAATACTGAGGAGTCGAGAGCTTGGAAAGCCTGATCGGGAAAAGCATCCTGCACTACACCGTGCTGAAGAAGTTGGGCTCCGGCGGCATGGGAGTAGTGTACGAAGCCGAGGACAGCCGGCTGGGCCGCCACGTGGCGCTGAAATTCCTGTCCCGCGACTTCGAGCGGGACGCATACGCTCTGGAGCGGTTCAAGCAGGAGGCGCGCGCCGCCTCCGGGCTGAACCATCCCAACATCTGCACCGTCTACGCCATCGAGGAGTGCGATGGGCAACACTTCATCGCCATGGAGTTGCTCGAAGGCGAAAGCCTCGCCGAGAAGATCGACGGCCATTCGCTTCCGCTGGATAAGGTCCTCGACATCGGAATCCAGATTACCGATGCGCTCGATGTCGCCCACCACCAAGGCATCGTGCATCGCGACCTGAAACCGGCCAACATTTTTCTGACTACCCGCGGGCAGGCCAAGATCCTCGATTTTGGGCTGGCGAAGCTGACGTATGACCGTCGCGCGGCGCTGGAAACCGTGGCCGGCGATGCTGCGACAAGCGCTCCGCTCCATCTCACCTCGCCCGGAATTGCGGTCGGGACCGTGGCGTATATGTCTCCCGAGCAGGCGCGGGGCGAGGAGCTGGACGGACGCAGCGATCTGTTCTCCATGGGCGCAATCCTGTATGAGATGACCACCGGCAAAATCCCCTTCGACGGCAACACTTCGGCCGTCATTTTTCAGGGCATCCTCGATCGCAACCCCCGCTCGGTTGGCGAGCTGAATCCGTCGGTTCCCCTCAAGCTAGTGGAGATTGTCGACAAGGCTTTGGAGAAGGATGTCGACCTCCGCTACCAGGGCGCGGCCGAGATGCGGGCCGACTTGAAGCGACTGAAGCGTGATAGCACGGGGCACGCGTCGCAAGCGCGGGTGGCCGCAGCTTCGTCATCGTCAACTTTGGCGGCGCGTGATAGGCGACAGGTGGATCGGGCATCCAGCTCATCCGTCGTGCTGGAGACTGCGCGGCGGCATCGCAGCGGCGCCACCTTAGTCCTGGTGCTGAGTTTGTTGATGGTCGCGGTTGGAATCTATGGTTTCTATAGGAAGTTTTCTCAGTGGCTGGGCGATTCCGGGCCCGTGCCTTTCCAGAACATGAGCATGGAGAAGCTCACCAACTCGGGCAAGGCCCTGCTGGCGACGATTTCGTCTGACGGTAAGTATGTAGTCAATGTGGTGGACGAAGGCCACGGGCAAGAAAGTCTATGGATGCGTCACGTTGCTACTGGCAGCAACGCTCAAATCATGCCGGCGGCGGAGATCAGCTATGAAGGGCTGACTTTTTCGCCGAACGGCGATTTCCTTTATTTCGTAAGTGGCGATCCGCAACATCCCGGCTTAGGATTTCTGTACCAGATCCCAGTGCTGGGCGGTACGCCGCGCAAGCTGGTCGATGACGTAGACAGCGCCGTCAGCTTCTCGCCCGACGGCCGGCAGATGGTCTATTTGCGAAACAGTTCCTCCGACGCCAGCTCAAAACTCATCATTGCCCAGGCCGATGGCACTAGCGAGCACGTTCTTGCCCGGCTACCCTTGCCTGGATATACCGATCCGGCGTGGTCTCCGGATGGCAAGTCGGTCGCCGCCGCCGTCCTCGATCCTGGCAGTCAGAACCTGGGCAGGATGGTGCTGCTTAATCCGCAAACCGGAAAAGAGAAGACCGTGTTTGCCGGTACAGCCATCCTGCAGAAGCCCGCGTGGATGCCGGATAGCGAGCACCTGGTGCTCATCTTTCACGACGCCACCAGCGACTGGAACGGGCAGGTGGGGGAGATTGCTACCGCCGCCGGCAAGCTGCATCGCATCACCAACGATCTCAACTCCTACAGCAACCTCACCCTGGGCGTGACCAAAGACGGGAAGCAGCTCATTGCGATTCAACTCGCACTCCAAGCCGCGGTGTACGTCATGAATTCGGACCCGAACGCCGGTTCGAGCCCAATGCAAATCGGCAGTCATGGCGACATTGGAGTGGGCTGGCTGCCCGACGGACGCCTGTTAACGATGGATCAAAGTAGTCACATCGCCATCATGAACGCGGACGGCAGCAATCGCAGTGTCATCTTCCAGGAGAACCTTCCCATGGGAGGGCTGTCGGTTTGCCCCGATGGCGCCAACGCATTGTTTTACATGCCCAACAAGCAGACCAAGGCGATTAATATCTGGCGGCTGGATCTGCAAAGTGGGGCGGCAACCGTTCTGACCAAAGGCCGACTGGACCAGAACGCGCTCTGCGCGCCTGACAGTAAGTACTTCCTGTATACCAGCATCGATAATGGTAAGAAGCTGTTGATGGAAATGCCGCTGAGCGGCGGCGAGGCCAAACAAATCACCAGCAGGGTTGCGGACTTTGGCGCGATTTCGCCCGACGGGCAGCAGATCGCGGCCCTCACCACGGAAGGCACCGGGGTCAACTTCAAAGCGCTGATCGCAATCGTTCCCGTGGCCGGTGGATTACCGGTGAAGACCTTTCCTCCCAGCCGTTCCATCTCCAATTTTTTCCAATACTCTTCCGACGGGCAGGCCTTGTACTATCCGGTGACCGAGAAGGGCGTATCCAATATGGTGATGCAGCAAGTCGGCGGCGCGACGGTAACTCCCATGACCAGCTTCAACGACCTGACCATTTACGGCTACGATTATGATTGGAAGAATAAGAAGCTGGCGTTGGCCCGGGGACAGGCCAACCATGACATTGTTCTGCTCACCCAACCGCAGGGGCAATAATGCTAGTCTCGCCTAACTTTTGCGCAGCCTGTGGCCAAGGCCTGCGGCAGGAAGACAAATTCTGCAGCGGCTGTGGTGCGCCTGTTCCACAACCGCCGTTCGAGTCGCCGGACACGATGGCCCGGTCCGCGCTGGGCGGCGAAGCGATAGCCAACCAATCCGTGCAGCGAGGAGTGTCCCTTCCGCCCGCTGCCGAAGCACAGCAGTCGGCGGAAGTTCGGCAACGCGAAGTTCGGCAACGCGAAGAGAAAACCGATGCGCCCATAGCTTTTACCTCGACTCCCACAGCGTATGACTACGTCGCGCCGGAAGTTGTGCAGCCGCCACGGCGCAGGTCACGCCCCCCCGTGCTGGAGATCCTGGTCATTGTCCTGCTGCTAGTGGGCGCCGGCGCCGCGGTGTGGATGCTGCGTTCCTCGCTGCCGGCAAGACGCGCTGCTGCTCCCTCGAACATCGACGTGACGCTCTCCCCCTCTACTGCCCGCGTCGCCATGGGCCATGCCTTTGATTTTGCCGCCTCCGTAAGCGGCACCGACGACGTCGAGGTGGACTGGACGGTGCAGGAAGGTGACGAGGGCGGGCGAGTCGTTCCACGAGGAGCAAAAGCCGTCGGAGGTAAAGTGTCCTCGCTGGCGGTTTATATCGCGCCCGATTCGCCAGGTACCTATCATCTCTTGGCAACCAGCAAGGCCAACCCGCAAAAATCCGCATTGGCTGAGATCACAGTGAAGGCCGGCAAATCGCGATAACTCTCTGCACTCGACCTAGCCAACACCGTTGTTAGGAGCACCAGCTTCCGGTTTGCCGGCGGCTTAGGACACTCCAACGCTCGTTTGCGCCAACCCGCGCAGCGATTCGCTGTAAGGCGCGCGCGCAACTCCTCGCTCGGTGATGATTGCCGCCACATACTTGTGGGGCGTCACGTCGAATGCCGGGTTCTCGACCTTCACCCCGGCTGGAGCGATCTGCTTGCCCGCTAGATGAGTCACTTCCCGGGAAGATCGTTGCTCGATCGGAATCTGGCTGCCATCCGCCGTTTCCAGGTCGATGGTGGAGAATGGCGCCGCCACGTAGAAGGGAATACTGTGCTCTTTGGCCAGCACCGCGACCGTGTAGGTTCCAATTTTGTTGGCGACATCGCCGTTGGCGGCGATGCGATCAGCTCCCACAATGACGGCATCGATCTTTCCTTGCCGCATGATCGCCCCTGCCATATTGTCAGAGATGAGCGTGGTGGGAATATGATCTTTCATCAACTCCCACGCTGTCAGACGCGAGCCCTGCAGGAACGGCCGAGTCTCGTCAGCAAACACCTCAAGCTTCTTCCCCGAATCAACGGCAGCGCGAATTACGCCCAGCGCCGTGCCGTAACCACACGTCGCCAGTGCGCCGGCGTTGCAATGGGTCAGGATGCCGCCGCTGGCGGGAAGCAGTACAGCGCCGTGCTTGCCCATCGCTTCATTGGCAGCGATGTCTTCCAGCAACATACGTTGGGCTTCCTCGATCATGGTTTGCTTGATCCGGGCGATCGGCTGGGCGCTGAGGTCTTCGAACTTGGCCCGCATCCGCCGGATGGCCCAGAAAAGGTTGACGGCGGTGGGCCGCGTCGAGGCCAGCACGTCAGAGATGCGCGCCAGGTCGCATTGCAGTCCTTCAATATCCTTGGCCTGCGAGTCACGAACTCCGAGAGCGACACCCATCGCTGCCGCCACGCCGATGGCCGGAGCGCCGCGCACGATCATGGTGCGGATGGCATCGGCAACTTCTTCATAGGTTTTACAGGTGACATAAGTCTCTTCCGTAGGCAGCTTCGTCTGGTCGATGAAGCGCACACCGGCATCCGTCCATTCCAGAGTCTTGATCATGTCGTTGGCTTCATGAAATACCCGAAAAGCAGGTCCCTCATCGGCTAAAGCCGGCTCGGGATGACAAGAAACAAGCGCCTTCTGCGCACCTGAAGGTGCGCCCCCTCATGGCTTATGCACCGCGCAGCGATTTCCCGGCGAATTTGTCACCGCCGGGCGGTCGCAGAGATCGCATTTCGCGCTCACCGCGAAAATTGCAGGGACGTTGCCCTTTAGATGCTGGGCGCGAACATCGTTTGCGGTGAACAGCGCTACAAACTCGGCCGGGGCCGCAGCCTTCTCGACGTTTGCCCGGCCGCCGGCTTCCTCTCGCTCTACCAGGCACAACACACCGGCGATTTCGAAACCGAATTCGCGTGCTGCTTCAATCGCCTGGATGGTCGAGGCCCCGGTGGTGCAAACATCATCGACAATCACCACCCGCGAAGGGTTCTGCCGAAAGCCCTCGATGCGTTGTCCGGTGCCGTGCGTCTTCTCGGCTTTGCGCACCAGAAATCCGTGGATCGGCTTGCCCTGCTGCGCGCTGATCACCGAAGTCGCCACCACGATGGGATCGGCGCCCAGGGTGAGTCCGCCAATCGCGTCGGCCCCCCACCAGCGCGTCTGGATTTCCTGCAGCACGGTCTGGCCGGTCAGCAGCGCGCCGGTCGCGTCCAGCGTGGTCAGCCGGCAATCAATGTAGTAGTCGCTGGTGCCGCCGCTGGAGAGCGTGAACTGGCCGAGGCGAAACGATTTTTCCGCCAGCATGGCCAACAGTTGTTCGCGTGAGCTTGCCATGTTTTCACGATACCATTTTCAGCCGGCCACCTTCTCCAGATGGTTGTAGTGGTCGCTGGCCAGCCATAGCAATGCAAACAGCGCGAAGTTGTAGCCGCAGTGCATGAGAAACGACGACGCTACCGACTTCATGCGCACCCGAACCACGGTGAACACCACGCCGACGACGAAGATGCTCAGCACGGGCGCCCAGGCATACCCCAACTGGGCGCCATGAATGCTGGCGAACGCCACCGCCGTCAGCACCACGGCGACTACTAGCCCGAACCATCGGCGCAACATCGGATACAGCAATCCGCGAAAGAACAGCTCTTCCAGCAAGGGCGCCAAGGTGATACCAAACGCCGCCATCATGTATGCGCTGGTGGCATCGTGGAAATAGTTGTCCATGGGAAGAGACTTGGGGATAGGCAAATAGCGTGACAGGCTTTCAATCACGAGCGCGAAAACGCCGCCGCCCAACAAGAATCCGGGAGCAAGAATCCCGGGCCAATTCCATTCGATGGCTTTCCCGAAGCTCTCATGCGAGCGGGTCCGCACCAGCAGAAAAATGAAGAGCAGGACCACCGGATAAGCGGCTGCCTGCGCTCCCACCACTACGCTCGCGTTGGTCGCCAATTTGGCCGCCAAATCGTGGATTGGCATGCCCCGGTAGCCCAGCAGCGCCCCGGCGATGATCAGCGCGATCAGGCTGAAGACGAAAATCGCCACCGTGGTGAAGACCAGCACCGCCAGCACGTCCCATCCCGACCACGCCGGAAAGCGCGGCTCCGGCGGTGGTAGCACGATTGGCTCGATCGACGCGGCGGAGACAGCCTCGGCAAGAGCAGGCGCCGGCCCAGTCAGGCTCTCGGGATCGGGTATCGGGGTTGGCGGCAATGACATCGATCTTCTCTAACCCTGTTTATGGATGCAGGAATCTTTCTATCGGCTCCGGCCACTTTTCCAAGAATCGTCAACGAGCCAACGAAAAGCAGATCCATCGCTTCGCTCGGGATGACAAATCCCGAGGAACAGCCCCGGAAATCGCACGCACATCACCTGGCGTTTTCAACCTGAGCCACGCCCACAACTTCTCCAGTGCTCTCCGCATTGGGCGCGCTGCGCAGCAGTTTGGCTAAGGTTTGTCCGGTATAGGACTTTTTCACCCGCGCCACTTGTTCCGGCGTGCCCTGGGCCACGATGCGGCCGCCATCCTCGCCCCCCTCCGGCCCCAGGTCGAGGAGCCAGTCGGCATTACGGATCACGTCCATGTTGTGCTCGATGATAATGATGCTGTTCCCCAGGTCGGTCAGGCGATGCAGCACTTCCAGCAGCTTGCTGACGTCGTCAAAGTGCAGTCCTGTCGTAGGCTCGTCGAGCAGGTATAGCGTCTTGCCCGTCTGTCGCTTGCTGAGCTCGCGCGCCAGCTTGATGCGCTGCGCTTCGCCGCCCGACAGCGTTACCGCCGACTGTCCCAGGTGAATATAGCCCAAACCGACATCGACCAGCGTCTGCAGCTTTTGCTTGATCTGCGGGATGTTCTCCAGGATGGGCAGCGCGTCGGCCACCGGCGTTTCCAGCAGATCGGCAATCGAGTTTCCTTTGTACTTCACCGCCAGCGTCTCGTGATTGTAGCGTTTGCCGCCGCACACTTCACATAGAACGTAGACGTCGGGCAGGAAGTTCATCTCGATGCGCCGCTGGCCCTCGCCCTGGCAGGCTTCGCAGCGCCCGCCCGCAACATTGAAGGAGAATCGTCCCGCCTTGTAACCGCGCTCGCGCGACTCCGGCAGCATGGCGTAGAGATCGCGAATCTGGGTGAAGACCCCGGTATAAGTCGCAGGATTCGAGCGCGGCGTACGCCCGATGGGCGACTGGTCGATGCGAATCACTTTGTCGATGTGCTCGGTCCCGGTGATGGTCTTGTGCGCGCCAGGCTCTTCGCGCGATCGATACAACGCCTTGGCCAGCGCGCGATAGAGAATGTCGTTCACCAGCGTCGACTTGCCCGAGCCCGAAACTCCAGTCACCACCGTCATCACGCCCAGCGGAAAACTCACATCCAGGCCCTTGAGGTTGTTCTCGCTGGCCCCCAAAATCGTGATGGCCTTCCCGTTCGGCGGGCGGCGCGCGTGGCGATAGGTGATCTGCTTCTGCCCAGAGATGTATTGCCCGGTAAGTGAGCGCGGTGCAGCTTCAATCTGGTCGGGCGTTCCGCTGGCCACCACTTCGCCGCCATGACGTCCGGCGCCGGGGCCCAGATCGATCACGTAGTCGGCGCGGCGAATGGTTTCTTCATCGTGCTCGACCACCAGCACCGTGTTGCCCAGATCGCGCAGCGACTCCAGCGCTTGCAGCAGGCGGTCGTTGTCGCGATGGTGCAATCCGATCGACGGCTCATCCAGCACGTAAAGCACGCCGCGCAGCTTCGAGCCAATTTGCGTTGCCAGGCGAATGCGCTGGCCTTCACCGCCGCTCAACGTCGCCGCCGACCGGCTAAGTGAGATATAGCCCAGCCCTACTGCATTGAGAAAGCCCAGCCGTTCGGCAATCTCTTTGCGGATTCGTCCGGCGATGCGCTCCTCACGTTGGTTTAGCTTGATTTGCGCCGCTGCCTCTACCGCGCGCGATACCGGCAGCGCGGTGAAATCGGCGATGGACATGCCGTTTACTTTTACGGCCAAGCTCTCGGGACGAAGGCGCTTGCCACCGCAGGCAGGACACGTCGTCGCCGACATGTGGTCCAGCAGCCAGTCGCGATAACCTTCGGACGAGCTGTCCTCCATCGCCTGCCGCAGATAGGCAAACACGCCGAGGAATCCTCCGCGTTTCTTCTCTCCCGGCTCGGGACCGTAGAGGACCAGGTTCTGCGTCTTGCGCGGCAATTGTTCGAAAGGTGTGGACAGGCTGAATCCGTACGCCTCGGCGGCGAGCTGCAGAATGCGAATCAGGTTTTGCGAGGCCGATCCTGGACCGAGCGCGCCGTCCAGCAATGGTTTCGTCCAGTCGGTAATGACCTTGGCCGGATCGAAATCGTACTTGCTGCCCAGCCCGTTACACTCCGGGCAAGCGCCATAGAGGCTGTTGAACGAGAACGACCGCGGCTCCAGCACGGGAACGTTGATGCCGCATTCTGGACACGCTAGCTTCGAGGAGTAGAGCCGTTCTTCGCCGCCGACCACGGCGATCTGCACCAGCCCGTTCGCGAACTTCATCGCCAGCTCAACCGAGGCCGCCAGGCGCCGCTCGATCCCCGGTTTCACCAGCAGGCGGTCCACCACCAGTTCGATGGTGTGGTTCTTGCGCTTGTCCAGCTTGATGTCTTCGTCCGCGATGTTGCGCAACTCACCATCGATACGGGCGCGCGTGTAACCCTGCTGGGCCAGCTTGTCGAGCTCTTTCTTGAACTCGCCCTTGCGTCCGCGCACGATCGGGGCCAGGACCATCACCCGGTCCTGCACCCCATCGAGCGCAACCGCGGCGCTCGTCGGGGGCCCCGTCTCGGGCTTCAACTCCATCACTTGCTGCACGATCTGGTCAGCCGACTGGCGCGAGATTTGCCGTCCACACTGCGGGCAATGGGGGCGGCCGATCGACGAATACAACAAGCGCAGGTAGTCGTAGATTTCGGTGATGGTTCCGACGGTGGAACGCGGGCTGCGACTAGTGGTCTTCTGCTCGATGGCGATCGACGGGCTCAGACCGTCGATGCTGTCCACGTCGGGCCGCTCCATCTGATCGAGGAACTGACGGGCATAGGCGGAGAGCGTTTCCACATACCGGCGTTGCCCCTCGGCGTAGATGGTGTCGAAAGCCAGGGAGGACTTGCCGGAACCGCTTAGCCCGGTGATTACGGTGAGGCTGTTGCGGGGGATCTCGACGTCGATATTTTTCAAATTGTGCTGGCGCGCGCCATGCAC
>PMWW01000058.1 GCA_003165795.1 Acidobacteriaceae bacterium | reverse complement strand
CCGGACCCTGATCGATTGGGTAGACAAGTGAGGCAACAGGCGTTGTACATTCTTGCCCTCGCGATACCAGGTGACAAGACGGACTGTTGCGAAGGTATGCCGAAAGTCATGCAAGCGCGGCTGGCTACGTGCGCCGCCCAAACGAGATACGCCAGCTTCCTGGCGCAAGCACTGGAAGGATCTTTCCGCTTGCTGGCGCGTCACGCGATTGGCCTTCCCAGTTCCCAAGAGCGGCGTCGTGGCCGGAGCCCCTGCTGGCCACTGCAGCACTATGTAATGCCGAAGAGCCTTGAGCAGGTCATGGCCCACAGGAACGAATCTGCTCTTGTAGAACTTGCTCTCACGAATTGTGAATACACCAGCGGAGAGATCAAGGTCGGCCAGGCTGAGCCTGACCGCCTCGCTGATGCGCAGCCCGGTTCCGTAGAGGAGGAGCAGCAGCATCCGAAGGGTATGCGGCTCCAGCAACCAGCCCTCGCGCTTGCGTTGGGCGGCGTCGAGAAGCCGGCGCATATCCTGCGTGGTGTAAATGTATGGCTCGAACTCCTCGGGCGGACGCGGTCGGCTGGATTGCAGAGGAATTTGCACGATATAGTGCCGGGCTAGGGAGAAGCGATAGAACCCTCTGAGTGTGCCGTATTTGCCAAACCAAGAATGTGTGACCGGCCCATTTCCGTCGAGGAACTTGCGCGTGTCGTGCCCCGACACTTCCTGTATATCGATATCTCCCTGAGCCTTTGCGAAGGCGCGGAGAATGACTGCTTGGCTGCGGAAAATCATTCCCAAGGAACGCTTGTGCTCGATGTATTCTTCGACCGCCTTTTGTAATCTCATTGCTGACCTCCCTTCTGGGAGGTCGCAGCAGAGCGCATTCTTGTCGGGGCTCTTGATGCGGACTTCTGTGTCGCTGTTTCCTCAGCAGCAAGAAATTCCTGTAAGTCCATTTCGGCGACTTCTCGCAATGCAGCCAGGTCCACTTTGGCGTAGATCGCCCAGCCGAAATCTGAGCTACGGCAAACGTCCGAAGGTCAACAGTTTTCCGCTAGTTCGACGGGGCCTCCCTCGCAACCAAGGCGGAAGCCGCTATTTATCAATCAGGCACATTTAACCCTGAGCGGCGAGAGTTGACCAAAATGTGAACTGCGGCAGAGTGGGCGTATGAGATGCAGCAGGAGGATGGGCAGTCAACGCACGAATCGTCTGCAAATCCTAGCGATTGTCGGACCAAGGAAACCTGTAATGGTCCATAGGACAGGGCGAGTCGCTGTCGGACCGGCCAAATGTACGCTTGTACTTGGCTTTCGACGCGCCGAGCGACCCCTAGGCTTCTTGGTTCGATACAATTGATTCAAGTCCCACTTCAGACCACGTAAGTCGAGATAAATGGCCCATTTAGTGCAACTTGGGCAACGGCTTACGTCGTGCCTGCAGCTCAGCCGAACGATGGGACGTGCGAAACCCCGAGGAAACGTGCCACCAACGCTCAATCCCGACCGAGCTCGCATCTTCCGAATCACGCATCGAGACAATGTTCCATGGATTCTAGATCACGGGCTGCACGCGCCAAATGGGCGGGTTTTGGATCCGAATTTTCGGAACATCGGCAACCTCGACCTGATAGATAAACGCTCGCTCCGTCTTGTCAAGATTGGTCCGCGGGGAACGCTGAGCGACTATGTACCCTTCTACTTCACGCCATTTTCGATCATGATGTACAACATCCACACGGGCTACAATGTGAAGCAGGTTCCCAATGAAGAAATTGTGATTTTGGTTTCCTCGCTCCACCGGGTAGAGGAATTGGGAATCCCTTTCGTATTCACGGACCAACACGCATACCCTGTTATGGCGAATTACTTCTCCGATCTGAAAGACTTGGGCCGGGTGGACTGGGATCTACTGAACCGCAGAGATTTCAAGCATGATCCGGATGATCCTGGGAAGAAAGAACGGTATCAGGCCGAGGCTCTTGTCTGGAAGCATTTACCGGTCGAGGCGTTGATTGGAATCTGCTGCTATGACTCTGCGGTTGACCAGTCGATCAAGGCTGAACTTGCTGAGCGCGGTCTGAAAATTAAGACTATCGTTCAGGGGAGCTGGTACTTCTGATGATGCGATTCACTAAAGGCAATCTCCTCGCAGCCAAGGTTGAGGCGCTCGTGAATACGGTCAATACCGTAGGAGTGATGGGCAAAGGAATAGCCCTAATGTTTAAGGAGGCGTTTCCTGGGAATTTCCGGGATTACGAGAACGCCTGCAAACACAAGGAAGTCAAAATCGGCCGAATGTTCGTAACGGAAAACCGGGCGTTTGAAGGCCCGCGCTGGATCATCAATTTTCCAACCAAGAAACATTGGCGGCAGCCCTCGAGGCTTGAATGGATCACCGAAGGCTTGGGAGATCTACGACGAGTCATTCAGGAACACAATATTCATTCTGTCGCGTTACCTCCGCTTGGCACGGGCAACGGCGGACTCGATTGGAACGAAGTGCGCCCGGAGGTTCAACGAATTCTTGGCGATCTCGAAAACGTTGATATTCTGGTCTACGAGCCGACGGAGAAGTATCAGAATGTGGCGAAGCGCAATGGCGTGGAGGAACTTACGCCGGCGCGAGTTCTCATCGCGGAGATGATCCGGCGCTATTGGGTACTCGGAATTGAGTGCACCTACCTCGAGGTGCAAAAACTTGGTTGGTTTCTTGAGCGGGCGATTCATTCGTTGGGCATCGAAGACCCCCTGAGGCTTCACTTCAAGGCCGACAAATACGGCCCCTACTCGGATCGGCTCCGTCACCTGCTCAACGCTCTCGACGGAACTTATCTCCACTGTGACAAGCGCCTGAGCGATGCAGGTCCGTCGGATACGATTTGGTTTGATGAGGAACATCGAAAATATGTTGAGCTCTTCCTTAAACAGGACACCTCTAAGCCACTCAATCGGGTGCTGGATCTGACTGGCAAGCGCATCGATGGATTCGAATCGCCATTGGGTATGGAGCTTTTGGCAACAGTTGACTGGCTGATTGAACGAGAGCACACAGAGCCAACGATTTCAGCCATTCGATCAGGAATCCGAAGGTGGCCGGCAGGAGAGGCGGCCGCTGAACGCAAGCTTCGTCTTTTTGATGACCGGTTGCTAGCGCTAGCACTTGATCGACTAGCTATCAGCACGCTATAGGATGCATTGCCGTAGAACTCGGCAGGCCGGTTCATAAGTACGGATCTCGGCGTTTTCGCGAACGGCGTATCTCGAACTTCAGAATAGCCAGCGCTGTCTTTCTGACCGCTAAGCTAGGGTGGCGGCCTACTGCCGGGCTCATTGTTTCCAACCGCTTGCTATAACCAAGAGCGACTGCGGCGTGAAAAAAAGAGAACATCAAACCATGGCCGGATCGGCCGACCGATTGCAGCACTTCGCTCGCGAGCGCGCCGAAAAGGAAGCGCGCCGAGTTCACTGGCAGCGCCTCTTCGAGGCGCGAAATCAATACATCGACTGGCAAGAGTTCTCACTGTGGGTCCGCTCAATCGTCGAAGTCGAAGATTGCATCCCGGATTGGCTGGCCAAGATTCTCGCCGACCGTGTTCTTGGGTTTCTCGAAAACGAGAAAACAATCGCGCCCGGGGCTGTCGCGGGTCGGCCCTTTCGTCTCCGCCTGGAAGATTGGATAGATGATCACATTTTCAGCCTTCCCAGGCAGGAAGGCTGGCTTAACGCCGTTATGTTTTTTGCCATCCGAGAGCCTCGCTATCAAAAAGCCGAAGTCTGTTGGTTGGAGTGTGTGGAGAAGTGGAGGAAGACCAAGCCGGACCAATATCCATCATTTAACGAGTGGAAAGCCATGGCGGCATATTGCGATGAAACGGCTCATCTTCTGCCCGATGTGAGAAGGGCAAGAGCATCCGCCAAAGTGGTGGCACCTGATCGCCTGGTCGGGGCTGTTTCACGGTGGATCGATTGGGAAGCGTTTGCGTATTGGGCTCGTCCGGCGCTAGAGGCTGGGTCCGAACTGCCCGCGCAAGTTGCGAGTGAACTTGGGCGCTGCTGTCCCGGTTTTCTCGCTGCCGGCAGCGGCGCGCGGGCGCAAGGTTCCGTTAACGTAGGACAAGACTGGCTCAGTCTGATGTGTTGGATCGGTGACCAATATTTCCACGACGCAAAAGCCGGAGGCTGGTTCGACGCCATCCTCGCCGAGGCGCGAAGCCATCCGCGGGCGATTCGCACCATGGAGTATGCCGACCGTTGCGATGAAGTCTGGAGTCAACAGATGCCGGAGCCATATCCGTCATTTGAGGACTGGCGTAGGGATGCCGATGCTTACGTTGACCTCGACGACTAACCACGCTAACAGGCCCAAGGGTCCCGCACGTTCTAGATGAGTCAAGCTCCGTCTGGACTTAAGGCTAGACTGCTACAATGCTCACCTCATGATTCGAAAGGACCGCATGGACATTCAAGCCCTAGTTTCAGATCTCAAGGTCGAACGTAATCGGATTGACCAGGCCATCTCCGCGCTTGAAGGACTCGCCTCATCGTCTCCACCTCGCCGCGGACGTCCCCATAAAGCGAAAACGGCACTACCGACAGCCAGCAAGCGTCGCCGTATGAGCACAGCCGCACGCAAGCGCATCTCAGAGGCGATGAAGAAGCGCTGGGCGACGTGGCACGGAAAGTCAGCTCCGAAACGTAAGGCATGAGCCCCGACTGCTTGAGACGCGCGTACCGGTATTGATGAAGAAAAGCCAGGTGGAGAAGAACAAGAACACTGCATCGGCCTGACGATTGCTGATTCAGGTACTGCCGACTCAAGACTCGCCTCCGCGGCTCTGCGCGACGCTCGGATAACAGGTTCGCCTCAACCAGCATAGTCCCGGCCCTTGTGGTGCCTTACAGGCCCGAGGGTCAGTTTAGTTGGCATCCCGGAGCGGCGATGTGATGGCGGCTTGGCAAATTTTGACATGCCGAAAGTATGCATTGCCCGCGATCTCCCTTCCGCAGTGACATGCTCTGATTACCAATGCGTGCTTTTGGGCGCGAGCGACTGTCCGGCTCTCCGCAGTGGGGTTCGTTACGGAATATTCGTTCACCAACCACTTTGCGGTTGCCGGATCCATTAGCGCGAAATTCAACTCACCTCCGTGTTTCTTGCAAAACTCCTCAAAGGATCTGTCGGTAACAAACATATCAAGGACCTTTAGCTGCCCGCCGCAAATCAGGTTCCGTACCTGAGCGACCGTTGTACCTAGAAGATCTGCCACGCGCTCCCAGCAATATGCGTCGTCCCCGTTTCCTAAAGCAGCCGTGATTCTCTCGATAGTGAAGGGCTCCGAACACAAACCAGTCTTGTCGCAGAATGCCGCTAACGACCCCGGGGTGATGCGCGCATCGCGCACCCTTAGCAGGCCGCTGCCGATGAGGTGCCTGAGCCGGGTGGGACTTACTCGCAACAACTTTCGCAACTCCCGCTGTGACCACCCGTCGCTCACTCGAGCGCTCATCCCGAGCGCTCCAACTCGGAAGCGAACGGCGCGTTCGGAACGGCCAAGGCGCTGAGCGATCTTCTTCACGGGTTCGTACCCAACCAAGTTCAACAACTTGTCATCATCTGCCGAAGTCCAGGGGCTGAAGAACGTTCGTCGGGCGGCTGGGATGACAGCGGGCTTTTCTAAGTCGCCGCGTGACCTGGGTCGCTGAAGGGCCGCAAGCTCGGAGGTCTTTCGCAAGTAACGGATGCGCCGCCAGCAATCTCCACGGGTCCAGCCGGGCGCGAGTTGCAAGATCGTGTTGATCGCCTCCCGCTTTTTCGCTGGTCCGAGCTTGATTCCGGCAATCAGCAACTGGTCGATGGCAGGAAGCAATCGTAGGTTGGTTCTGGCTTTCCCTCCAGCAGTACTGGACATACAAAACTCTCACAGCGGATGAAACGGCACAGGCGATCCTTATTTGACGGCGTTAGACACTTGCGAATATCGGCCATCGCTAATATCGGACCCGCGCCCGCCTCATCGGATAACGCAACATTTACCACTAACTTTTCATGCCGGCAATTTGCACCGGCTTGCAACGATTGAGGATCACCGGGAAACGTTAGGGTGGTCGGAATTCCGGGCAAAATACGCAGCGCCAAAGCGAACCAGAGGTAGTGTGGTCAATTACCGCCTCTGTAGACCCGTGCGGCTCCGGTCCCCCAAGTGACGGTCCACTATGATCTTTCAACTGTTTCATTCATCACTTCCACTGCCAATGTCTTGAGATGTGGGCGATGCTAATTGCCCTTCTTTCCGCCTGTTGAGGCGGGATTCAACGTGAGGGCCAGAGTTATTTCTGGAGGAACGCGCTCTTCCCTTCCGATTCCGCCAACACTATCCTGATATCCGCCCCGCATCTCCAAAGCTCTAGGACGAGGATCATGCTGACGCACTCACCTTACCGGGTGGGCATTTTTCTTTTTTGTGGTCGGAATTCCGGGCAGCGATGAGTTCGAGGTCAAGTTTCGAAGTTTGGTCGTCGTGGAAGGACTTTGCCCCGGGCAAACGACACTCTAAGTGACGGCCTCTCACCAGGATCGGATCTGGATATTGATTGCTGCCGCAGGAGGCAGGAGGTCTGTCGAGATCAGTTGTTCTGGTTTGGGTCGAACCGAAGGATCTCTTCTGAGACGGCAAGAACGCAAGGCTTGCCCTCGAACTGGATTCGATCAGCGGAATAAGTTACGACCTTGATCTCTCCGGACTTCGTGCGAATCCGCGTGATGAGGTTTCGCACTGGGCCACCCTTGTTGAGCTGAGCAATCATGAGCGCCCGGTCTGCCGGATCGTCCCAAATCGCCACCTCATGCACGGTGCGCCCTATCAATTCATCGCGCGAGTAACCGTAACGACTCTCGAAAGCCGCATTTACGTCGATGAAACGCCCTTCGTCAAGGGTCGTGATAGAGAACGGAATTGGGCTGAAACGAAATACTTTCTGAAAGCTTTCCTCGGAAGCCCTCCGAGTTCCTTCGGACTGCGCCAAGGCGGTTTCTGCCTGATGCAAGTCGGCGATGCGCTTTTCAAGCTCTTCTCCATAGATCTCAGCCCGGGCGTAAAGGCGAGCATTTTGAATTGCGGCAGCGGCGGGAATCGCTAGCAATTGGGCACGCCGTAGATGTTCCTGCGTAAACCGGTCGGGATTAGAATGGCCCACTGAAAGAAATCCCTGGTACTCATCAGACGCAAACAGCGGTACCGTAAGCCAGGAGCGTAGATGCTCGTGGCCGCGAAAGCTCTGCCATCCTTCTTGACTCGTTGTGTCGGACAGCAACACACTTTGCCGGTCCGTCAGTATTCGCTTCAGGAATGGAGATTTTTCCGCACTAAGGGTCAGGGGAACCCGGGAGGACTTGTCCGAAGGCTCAGGGAACAGCTTTTCACCGAGCGCAAGCACATGCGGACCGCCTTCCGGTATCAGCACGCGCGCGCTGGTGTACGGGACAAGCTCTGCCAGGGATCGAAGGAGAGTGTCCATAACCGAATCCATACGAAGGTCTTGCGTTAAGGCGAGGGTTCCCGACTCACGCGCGATTGGTTTGTCGACGGAGTAGTTGTGGCCCGGACTGGCTTTCCCTTTAACGCATTGGTTCTCGGCACCTCCCCCGATCCGGGCGGGTATGTAACCACTCGTCCGGATCTGGTGCCGGGAGAGCCGTTTTGGGTTTCAGATCCCACTGCGCCGGGCGGCAAGAGTCTGAATCCAACGGCCTTCTCCGCACCCTCTACTGTCCGCCAGGGAACTGAGGGAAGAAATGACATTCCCGGCTTCGGACTGGTACAGGTCGATCTCTCCATAAGTCGAAAGTTTCCGATTACGGAACGCGTCAACCTCCAATTCCGGGCGGATGCCTTCAATGTCTTCAACCATCCGAACTTCGCCAACCCGTCCGGATATTTTCAATTTGGCGCCTTCGGTCTCCAGTCGCAGACCATGCTCAATCAAGCTTTGGGCGGTGGGCTGAATGCCCTCTTCCAGGAAGGCGGTCCACGTTCTCTGCAGCTGTCGTTGAGGGTGTCGTTCTAATCCATGGAGTGTTTGGCTATTATGTCGCCGAAAGATCTAGCTCTTCAGGTGAGGCGCCACAGCGCTGTCTTTGCCCTGTGTGGCACCTTGCTAGTTCCCGCAGTGGCACAGAGGCCAACTCCGCTGCCCATCGAAGATGTCCTGAGCGCGCGTAGCTTCGCCGACGGCTCGCCGATTCAATTCTCTCCTGACAGTAAATGGCTGGCCTATACCGTCGCGGAAGATCGCCACAGTGAGTTGCAGACGACGGAGGACTTTCTCCGAGCCGGCCTATCCACCGCGGCCAAAAGCACGGATGTCTTCGTAGTCGAAACCGCGACTGGAGATAGCCACGCGATCACAGGTGGACAGGGAGAGAACTGGCTGCCCGCGTGGTCTCCTGATGGCCGCTATCTGGCGATGGTGTCCGACCGCGACGGCAGCGGCTTGGCCAAGTTATGGGTCTGGGAAGCCGGCAAGGGCACACTACGAAAAATATCGGATGTGAATGTCAGGACAACTCGGCTGCAATGGCTTCCCGATAGCCGCACAGTCTTGGCCGGTGTCTTGCCCGAGCACGTCACTGCTGCTGAGTTCACGGCCAGACTTACTGGTCCCATGAAGAGCAACAACAGTCGGCCGCAAAGCGGATCGTCCGATTCCACGGTCGAAGTCTATCGGTCGGCGCCTCAACTGGCGGGCAGCGGGCAGGCCCAGCAGTCTCCTCCCTGGAGTCTGGACTATGCACTCTGCGATCTGGCTCTGATTGATGTCGGTAGCGGCAACGTAAGGCGTATCGACCAAGGGCATCGAATCTTGGCTTTCTTCCTCTCACCGGATGGATCGCAAGTGGCTTACACGAGTCCGCAATCTTTCGAGAAACCGGGATCGCAGCAGATCTTATTTGATATTGCTCTCATTTCTTTGAAATCCCATCAACTCCGTACTGTTGCCTCGGGTGTTCCGCTGGCATTTGGTGGTGGTGCGGTCAACTGGTCCCCCGACGGCTCGATGCTTGCCTATCGCAGTGGCGGCATGGGAGGAAGCGGGGACTGCTATGTCGTCGATTCGGTTAGCGGTCAAGTCAGAAATATAACCAACTTTACGCAACCTCATGCGGGATACGCTGATCTTCCTCCCCTTTGGCACACGAGGGGACGACAGATCTTCTTTACCGACGGAAGTGTCCTTTGGGCAGCATCACCGGATGGGTCTCAGGCTACCGAGGTAGCGAAGCCTGCCGGACATGTTTTGAGCCGCTTGATCCCAGACGGAAAAGGCACAATGTGGTCCGTCGACGACGGCGAATCAGTGATTGTTCCAGCCTTTGATCGGTCCTCTAAGCGCTTAGATTTCTATCGCGTTTACTCGCAGTCCTCTCGCATGGTTCCGGTACTGACAGTGAGCCAGACACTAGTAGGGCTCCAGTTGGATTTCCTCGGTGCTGTCACTGACGATGGAAGGCAATTCGCCTACTTCTCACAAGATGCTCAGCATGAAATGAATCTTTGGCTGACTGATTCACGTTTCTTTCCTTCCCGGAGACTCACGCATCTGAATCCGCAATTTGAGCGCTACGAGATGGGGTCCGCCCGCTTGATCGATTGGCTTAGCCTGGACGGCGAAAGGCTGCAGGGCTCGCTTCTGCTCCCAGCCGGATACCGCTCTGGAAATCGTTATCCATTGCTCGTGTGGGTTTATGGCGGCGATCAGGGGTCCGACTACGTTGGGCAGTTCGGCTTGCTTTCCGGCGTGTTCAACCTGCAGCTGTTCGCCACCCGAGGCTATGCTGTGTTGTTCCCGGATATACCTCAGCACTTGGGAACCCCTATGGCAGATCTGGCAAGGGACGTCTTGCCCGGCATTAACAAGGTTATCGAAATGGGGATTGCAAGGCAGCATGTAGCAGGCGAACTGCCGTCGCAAGGCATCGAGTGTGTTCAGGTTGATCTGTAAACTCGGCAACCGGTCCAAGAATTTGAGTCTGGTTTCATAACCGATCAGAGCCGCCCGATGCTGGTGAAGAAATCTTGGAGTGAGCCATGAGGCTGCCTGGCGATCTTTGGATATGCCAACCAGTCTGACCGGGAAGAACTCTTTCGTGGTTTCAAAAAGCAGGTGAAGCCAGGGCCTGCGCTTCTCGATCGCCCAAGCCCTAAGCCGGCGGCTCAGCGTCAGAAAGTGGCAGGTTGCAAAGAGATCGGCAAGTTCCGGAGTTGGCGTCGGCACTCCGCCCGTGACCTCGTCACCGCCGACACCGGAGAGCAGTACGCGATACCCGCCCGATCGCAGACAGGCGGCGAAGCTCCGGGTGCCGTCATCTTCCGGGCGTGGAGTGGATTACACTTCTGGTCCGAATCTCCGGATACGATCATGGTCGCCGGATAGGCAGTGCCGTCGCGCACGCTGTGATACGGGGAA
Source organism: Acidobacteriaceae bacterium (assembly GCA_003165795.1). GTDB lineage: Bacteria > Acidobacteriota > Terriglobia > Terriglobales > Acidobacteriaceae > Bog-257. The sequence goes on along the minus strand of PMWW01000058.1, from coordinate 10,199 downwards.
TAGCCGAGGAGGGCTGCAAAGTCCTCGCTGTCGTCCGCTGTCCCGAATTCTTCTTTCCAGATTTGTGCGTTGTCGAACATGTGGTATCGCAGCATGTCCAGCAGGGGGACCATGCAGACAACCGCACGGAACAGCTCCGGCCTCTGGGTCATAGCGGCACCAACCAGCAATCCAGAATTTGAGCCACCGAAGATGCCTAGCTTTCGAGGTTCGGCACGTCCGGTTTCAATGAGCCATTCCGCAGCCGCAAGGAAGTCATCGAATGCCACCTGGCGATGGCGGCGCTTGGCGGCATTGTGCCAGGCGATATCTTTGCACTCCGCGATGCCGAGTTCCAATGGCTTGTCGGAGCGCGGGAAGCTGGATGCGAGCAGGACGAAGTCAGCTTCGCACTTTTCTATCGCCGCCGTTTGCGGCCTGAGCTCAATGCCCGGTGCGTAGGCCAACAGCCGATCATGAAGCATCGTGTCCAGCTGTTGCAAAGTGACGGCGACCGGTATGCCGCCGCCTTGATGGTCTTCACGACCGAAGAGGCCCGAGCGCCGGTACGCCCAGTTGCGATCGCGGAGTTGCGTGAGCACGCTGAATTCAAATCCGCAGTAAGGGCATTGTGTCTTGGAACCGGCGTCGTCCAGCGAAAGCCAAAAATCGAGGCGACAGGCCGGGCACGCGAACTTGAGGCCGGCGCGGAAAACCCCGGTCTTGAGGAGGTAAAGAAATGCATCCTCCGGTTTGAGTTCCGCCTTTTCCCGCGCTTCGATAAACAGCGACTTGTAGGCGTCGAAGCGGGGCTGATGCGTGACGGGATCGTTGTTGCCGATCATGGTCACGGCTTCGGTGCGATCAAAACTGTCATTGGGTCTGTATTTCTTAATGAGGGAGCGCACGCCGGCTATCTTGAAAACCCGGCATCCCTGCAATCCGGCCATCTGGTCGATCAGACGCGCGCTAACCAATCCGGCAGGGCTGGGCTGCGCTTCGATCCCAAACGTTTCAAAGATCTTGCTGATAACTTCTGTAAATGGGAGGGCCCTTAGGGTTAGCTGGTCTCTGGTGGCATTGAGGATGATGCCAAGGCGGCCGCGTTCGGAACGGGCCTTGTCATAGAGGAAGTAGGCTTTGCGACCGTAGTACTCGTTGAGCTGCGGAATAAAAGGCGGCGTCAACATCGTGTTGCCGATGTTCGAAGCGGAAACAGAGGCAACAACCATTTGCGAATGGAATTGAGGGTCGGAAGAAAAGGGCTTCTCGGGAAGTTGAAACGTTACCGAGGTCCCGAGATTGTTTTCGACGGATGTTCCGAGAGCGGACTTGTCCGGAAATGCCATGAGAGGCGGGTTGAGATTCATGCCGTTGAAGAGACCAGCATCGAAGGTGCATAAAGAAACTCCCGCGCCGAAGACAGTCATATCTGCCGATAGGTCGCGGTCCTTTTGCCAGACACTCACATAGCCGGGCAGGTGATTGGATTTAGGTCGGCTGCGAAGAACTTCAGCGAATGCCTGCACGAAAGGTTGAAGACGTGTGTGGTGCTGGGCGTCGTAAAAGAAGATATCGATATCGCTCGCGCGTAGGTTCCAGAAGTTGACGAGGTCGGTGAAATCATCCGCTTTGCCGTAATAAAAGCCTGGTTCGCCCCAGTTCGAGGAACTGAGACGCGAGGCTTCGAGGTCGATGGTGGTCAGGTAGTTAGGGGTAAGTTTGCGAAAAAGATCATCAGGCAGAGCGTCGGCGGCAACGAGGGCGGTTGGCGTTGCTGCAAGCGCTCGTTGAAACAGCTGCGCATAATCATGGCCGATTACGTTCTGTGCGGGATATGCTCCGAAGGTTGCTTGGAAAACATGACGCAAGGGGTCGGTGTCCTGCCATTGATAGAAGGCCGTGTCGATGTCTGGTTTGTCTCGACGATCAACATGTGTTTCGAAAAGACGTCGGGCTGGGTGGGCTACGTCAAGGACCGTCGGTTCCTTCCCGCGCGGATAATCGACGAAAAGTTCCGGATGGAATTCAGGCCAGCGGATGTAGGGAAAGTCCCTGATGCACGTATCGGCAGCGGCGCCACCGGAGACGTTATACAACGCGTCAACATTAAATGCGGCGATGAGTGCCTTCGCCAACTCTCGGTCATCGCAGGGGATGATTGGGTTAAAGCGACCGCCCCAGAACACATGAGACAAGGACGCGGCCCTCTGAAGATCGTCTAGGCTCTGGCCGGCGATACACCAACCGATCCGCAAGGGACGATAACGGACTCTCAGACTGACAGGACCCATTTTGTTGTCCTCGGGAATAGCTGTGGGACGACAAATAGTCGCCGTTTCCCTAAGCCATAGCATCAATTGTGCGGCACCAAGTCAAGTAAAGCGAACGAAGCCTTAACTCGGCTGCTCGGCCCTGTCGGGTTGTTCGGAAAACATGGTACGGTCTCTGAGAGGCGGGAGGTGACGAATGATGCCGGTGATTTTCGCAAGAGTCGGGTGGATGAAATGGTATCGGGGCCCGCAGACGGATGACGAAAAGCCAATCGGAGGCGGAAGCTACAACAAGCAGGAACTCGGTCACGAAGCCTTCAATTTCTTGTCGCTCAACGGGGCGTTGCTGGGTTACTTTCAGCCGCAACTCAGGAAGGGGTATCCGTCAAGGATCGCTCTTGACCGAATCAAGGCCGGATTCACTGGCGATGCGCTGCATGGTGTTCTTGCTGTTTTCGTGGCAACCGATCCGAAGGAAGGGGGACAGCGGATCGTCGGTTGGTATCGCGATGCGACGGTGTACAGGGACGACCAGCAGTCGAGTGCCAAGGAACGACGCGAGTTTTCGTATTTCCTGAAAGGACAAGCAGACAAGGCTGTGTTAATCCCGGAGGCGAGGCGAAGTTTCGTTATACCCGGGGGGAAGGGGGCGTTCGGTCAAGCCAATGTTTGCTATGCGCTGGATGGTAAGGGGCAATCAAAGAACGCGACGTGGATCGACGATGCGCTGGAATACGTTGATTCCTACGCGCTCGAAAACATCGCGCGCGAGCCTGAAAGCGAAGCCGATCACGATATCGAAGAGATGGTCGCCGTCACGATCGAGCATGGCGCGGGCTTTCAGAGCAATCCGCGGATTCGCCGTGCGATCGAAGATTACGCCATGCAAAGGGCTAAGAAATATCTGGAAAGGTTAGGATACAAGCCAAAGGACAAGCACAAGACGGAATCCTACGATTTTCTGTGCGACGTGTCCGGCGTTCCGCTTCATGTCGAGGTGAAGGGCACACAGGATAACGGGAACTCGGTTTCGTTGACGCCCAAAGAGGTGGAACATGCGCAAAAGCACCCGGACTGCGCGCTGTTCATCGTTCATTCGGTGAAGGTCGTCGGCAAGAGAAAGCCCGTCGTCTCGCGCGGCGAAGAAGTCTTTCTGCATCCGTGGGATATTTCGGCGGGAACGCTTAAGCCGCGCGGGTTTGTTTTCACTCTGAGTGAAGCGCAAAGAAACGATATCTAAGCGAAAAACGGCGGCAACCTCGCGAACGAAGGCTGCCGCCACGGACGGCCGATGCGTGATGAGGCTTACATAGTGGACTTGTGCGACGAGCTGCTGGGTTGTCGCGCACAACGTCAGCACCGCTTTCCTTTCTTGTGTGGGGATTCAGGCCGGTGACTGCCTGTGGATGCTTTCTATGCGGGGCTGAACCTTGTGATCGAGTACCGCGAACGGCAGCATTCCGAAGCCGTGTCGTTTTTCGATCGGCGCATGACAGTGAGCGGCGTGCCACGCGGAGAGCAGCGAGCGATCTACGACCTGCGGCGTCGGGAGGTGCTGTTGGCGCGAGGCATTCGGTTGATCGAGCTGAATGTGACCGAGTTTCCGCATGACGGACGAAAACGTCTGCGGCGGGTGCCGGCAGAGGATCTGAAGGTGCTACAGCAGAGGCTCGCGGAGTTGAGGTCGGAAGATAGGGTNNAAACTAGTACATTTTTTCTTAATCGTGAGACTAAATTTACGAATGAAAACCAAGGGATATCAGATAGTTACAAGGATCGAGCGGCTTGGCCCTGGAAAAGCTTTTTCGGCGAAGGATTTCCTGGACCTCGCGAGCCGCACAATGATCGATGTGACTTTGGCGAAGCTTGCTCAGAGCGGGCAAATCCGTCGGGTGCGACGCGGGCTCTACGACGTGCCGAAAATCAATCCCGCGCTCGGCGGCAAGTTAAGCCCGGACATCGACGAAGCCGCTCGGGCGATAGCCCGCAGACAACGGTGGAAAATAGTGCCGGAGGGTACGTGGGCTGCGAATTTGCTTGGCCTTTCGACGCAAGTGCCTTCGAAAATTGTTTATCTGACAGACGGCCCGAATAAGGAAGTGCCGATCGGACGCCGCACCATTCAATTCAAACATGCCCGGCCGAAGGCCTTGGCAGGGCTCGATGGCAAATTCGCGCTTGTGGTGCAAGCGCTGCGGCATCTCGGCAAAGAGGGTGTTGGCGCGCGCGAGATTGAAACGCTCCGCGCGGCGCTATCGCCAACGGAAAAGCGCAAGCTTGTGAGAGACACGCGGTTCGGCGCGGACTGGATCTATGACGTGGCGAAAAAGATCGCGGAGAAGGCTGCTTGAACGGGATTGCCCGGATGTCCGCCGAGGAACGGTCGCAAGTCTTCGCCGAAACAGCAGCCCGTAAGGGTTTAGCCGAGGCGATTGTCGAGAAAGACTTCTGGGTCTGTTGGACTCTGCATCAACTGTTCTCGATCGACGCTTTAGCGGGGCGGTTGCTTTTCAAAGGTGGAACGTCGCTCTCGAAAATCTTCCACGCGATCAACCGGTTCTCGGAGGATATCGACCTTGCAGTGGATTATGTTGCGCTTGGCTTCACAGGCAACAACGACCCGCGCCGCGAGGATATCTCAAGAAACAGGCGCAACAACATCCTCGACGAGATGATGACAGCCTGCCAGAACTATATCGGCGGCGAATTCCTGACGGCATTAAGAGCGCGATGGAAGGAAATTCTCGGCGCGCTGGAGGCGTGGGATCTAAATATCAGCGCCGCGGACCCAAACACCATCGAGTTTCGTTACCCCGCCGCCAGCACGAAGAATCTGGATTACGTCAGGCCCCAAGTCGTGCTGGAGCTGGGAACGCATGCGGAGTTCGTGCCGCATGACCATTTCACGATCCGGCCCTATGTGGCGGAAGAATTCCCAAAGCTGGTAGAGGAAGGTGATGTGGGGGTCATCGCGCTGCTTGCCAAGCGAACTTTTTGGGAGAAGGCAACCATACTTCATGCGCAATATCACCGTGCGCCGGAAAGCGCGATACCCGACCGGTATTCGCGTCACTACTACGATGTGGCCATGCTGGCCGAAGGGCCAATCCGCGCGGAGGCCCTTGCCGACATGGATCTGTTGGCGCAGGTTGTGAGGCATAAAGAGACCTTCTATCCTTCCGCCTGGGCACACTATAGCGAGGCGCGCCCCGGAACCTTTCGCCTGGTGCCGCCAGAGGCGCGCTTGGTGGCGCTGGACAGGGACTACCGGAACATGGGCGTGATGATTTTCGGAGAGCCGCCGTCGTTTAAATCCATCGTGGAAACGCTGGCTGCCTTGGAGCAGGAAATAAATCACTGATAAACGTGAATTAATCGCATCGAGACGGTTGAACAAAGGTATTTAGTCAATGGCGATCAAGAAATCTGACCTCTACTCCTCACTTTGGGCGTCATGCGACGAGCTGCGCGGCGGCATGGATGCCAGCCAGTACAAGGACTATGTCCTTTTCATGCTGTTCATCAAGTACATCTCCGACAAATATGGGAACACAGATGACTTCGCGCCGCCGGTGACGATTCCCAAGGGCGCCAGCTTCAAGGACATGATCGCCCTGAAGAACGACAGCGACATCGGCAACAAGATCAACACCCAGGTCATCCAGCCGCTCATCGATGCAAATCAGCGCTTGGCACGAAGCGATTTTCCCGACTTCAACGATCCGAACAAACTTGGGGATGGTGCGGCGAAGGTCGAGCGTCTGTCCAACCTCATCTCCATCTTCCAGAAGTCGGAACTGGATTTCTCGAAGAACCGCGCCGAGCACGATGACATCCTGGGGGATGCCTACGAATACCTGATGCGGCACTTCGCCACGGAGAGCGGCAAGAGCAAGGGACAGTTCTACACCCCTGCCGAAGTCAGCCGCATCATGGCGAAAGTGATCGGGATTTCGCGGACGAACACCAAAGCGTCCACGACCGCCTACGACCCGACCTGCGGGTCGGGTTCGTTGTTGCTCAAGGTTGCGGCGGAAGCCGGAAGGCACATCACGCTCGAAGGGCAGGAGAGGGATGTGACCACGGCTGGCCTCGCCCGCATGAACATGATCCTCCATGATTTCCCAACGGCGAATATTCTTTCGGGAAATACGCTGTCTGATCCCAAATTCAAAGACGGTGAGAAGCTTCGCACTTACGACTATGTCGTCGCGAATCCCCCTTTCTCCGACAAGACTTGGTCCACCGGGCTTGTGTCGCAGAAGGACCGTTTCCAACGCTTCGCATGGGGCGTGCCTCCGATAAAGCAGGGCGATTACGCTTATTTGCTGCACATCATCCGTTCGATGAAGGGCACCGGCAAGGCCGCGTGCATTTTGCCGCACGGCGTCCTGTTTCGCAGCAATGCCGAAGCGGTCATTCGCAAGGAGCTTGTCCTCTCGGGATATCTCAAGGCCATCATCGGTCTTCCGGCGAATTTGTTTTTCGGCACAGGCATACCGGCCTGCATTGTGGTTCTCGACAAGGAGAACGCCACGGCCCGCAAGGGCATTTTCATGATCGACGCTTCCAAGGGCTTCATGAAAGACGGGCCGAAGAACCGGCTCCGCGAGCGGGATATTCACCTCATCGTTGACACGTTCCAACGGCAGGATGAGAGTGACCCGCGCTACGCGCGCATGGTTCCCATATCAGAAATCGCCGATTCCAAGAACGACTACAACCTCAACCTGCCGCGCTACATCGACAGCACGGAACCGGAGGATTTGCAGGACATCGACGGGCACCTGCGTGGCGGCATCCCGGTGCGAGATATCGACGATCCGGTCCGGCTAAAGAGCTATTGGTCAATCCTTCCCACTGTCCGCGAGACGCTGTTTCAATCGGCGGGCCGCTCCTGCTACTGGAAGCTGCGCGTGCCGATCGCCGAGATCAAAGCCACGATCTTCGGCCATGCCGAGTTCGCGGCATTTCACAGGACCGCCGATGATCTTTTCGAGAAGTGGAAGGTGAAGAATACGCTGCGCCTTGAAGGATTTGAGAAGGATGGCCATCCGAAGCAACTTATCGAAACCATCTCCGAGGACTTGCTCGCCATCTTCAAAACCGTGCCGCTGCTCCACTCCTACGGCCTTTATCAGTACCTGATGGATTATTGGGCCGAGACCATGCAGGATGATTGCTATCTCATCGCCGCCGACGGATGGAAGGCGGGCGCGCAGCCGCGCGAGATCGTCCAGGTCAAGAACAAGGAAAACAAGCTCGTCTGGCCGGAGAAACACGATTTCAAGAGGGGCAAGCGGCGCTTCAAGTCGGACCTCGTTCCGGCATCGATCCTGATCGACCGCTATTTCACTGCCGAGCGCGATGCCATCGCCGAACTCGAATTCGAACTTGCGGAGATCGACCGGAAGCTTGATGAAAAACGCGAAGAGCAGGGCGGTGAGGAGGGGCTTCTGAGCGAAGTCATCGAGGGGGAGGGCGACAAACAGAAAATCACCGCCAAGGCCGTGAAGGCTCGCCTCAAGGAAATCGGCAAAGACCCCGATTTCGCCGATGAGGGCACAGCGCTTGAAGAATACTCCAGGCTCCTCGATGAAAAGGACAAAGTCAAGGAGCGGCTCAAAACCGTGCAGGAGGAGCTGGAGGGGAAGCTCGACGCCAAGTATCCCACGCTCACGGAAGATGACGTCAAGACGCTCGTTGTCCACGACAAATGGCTCACCAAATTCGCGGCTGGCGTCCAGAGCGAACTTGACCGCGTCTCGCAGAATTTGACCGGGCGCATCCGCCAGCTTGCCTTGCGCTATCAGACACCTCTGCCCAAGCTGGCCGAAAATGTCGCTGACCTTACTGCCAAAGTCGAGACACACCTCCGGCAGATGGGGGCGGTATGGAAGTGAGACATGGTTACAAGCAGACGGAAATCGGATCGATCCCGCAAGGGTGGGATGTGAAGTCCTTTGATGAACTATTCGATTTCCGTAATGGCGTTAATGCTGACAAAAACTCTTATGGACAAGGGGTGCCATTTATCAATGTGTTGGAACCCATTACCTACTCACATATTCATGGACCTGAGATTCCGGGACGGATTACCTTGTCGGACTCACTTCTGAGTTCTTACGAAGTTCTGCGGGGAGATGTTTTGTTTAACAGAACATCCGAAACTCAGGAAGAAGTTGGGTTAGCGTCAACCTATCTCGGTTCTGAACGAGTGGTCTTCGGCGGTTTTGTAATTTGTGGCCGCCCAAAGGACGGCAGCCTCGATCCACTCTATTCAGGGTACGCGCTGCGCGCTCCAGTGGTCCGGTCACAGATAATCCCAATGGGGCAGGGCGCAATTCGCGCGAACATTAGCCAACAGAATTTGAAACTTATTCTTGTTCCGATTCCACCACCGCCGGAACAGGGCGCAATCGCCACCGCATTGAAAGACATCGACGCGTTGCTGGAAGGGTTGGAGAGTTTGATAGCCAAGAAGCGCACCCTTAAGGAGGCCGCCTTGCAGCAACTATTCACCGGCCAGACCCGTCTGCCGGGGTTCACAGGTCAGTGGGAGGCAAAGGGGCTCAATCTATTGAGCGCAATGAAGAGCGGAAATACAATCACGAGCGCGGACATTGACCAGTCTTCGCCGTATCCGTGCTATGGCGGCAATGGATTGCGTGGATATCCACGTACCTCGGACACTGCGGAGTAGACGAAACATCTGTCTACCTCCAGATGACGCGGGAGCTGCTTCAACAAGCCAATCGCTGCTTTGAGCGCTATGTCTTCGCGGAGGTGCACAATGGCTGATCACGCCGCTGTTGGCTTCTGGGTTCGCCGTTTTCTGTCAGAGCATCTGATGCACGAGCGCGGGGTGTCGAGAAACACGCAACAGAGCAATCGTGACACGTTCTGTTTATTCCTGCCGTTCGTCGCCACCCAGCTCAAAACAGCAGTCGACAAGCTCGTAATCGACGACCTCTCGCCCAGCATTGTTTCGGGTTTCCTGGCGCACTTGGAACAGGCTCGAAGTTGCTCGGTCGCCACGAGGAATCAGAGGCTTGCTACCCTCCACGCCTTCGCTCGGTTCACAGGCGAATCTAGCCCAGAGCATGTGGAATGGTGCGCACAGATTCGTAAGATTCCATTCAAACGAGCATGGAGAAATCCAGTCCCGTACATGGAAAAAGATGAGATCGACGAACTTCTTCGTGCCCCTGATCACGCGACTGAGCACGGCCAAAGAGATTACGCCCTGCTCTTGTTTCTCTACAACTCGGGCGCACGAGCCACCGAGGCCGCGCGAGTCTTAATCGACGATCTGACTTGGGATGCAACGAGCACCGGCTCGGTGAAGATCCGTGGAAAAGGCCGGAAGATTCGGTTCTGTCCGCTCTGGAAAAAGACGATGGCTGAACTCCGACCGCTCATCCGAGGACGAGATCCCTCTGATCCGTTGTTCCTCAACCGATACGGCGACTCCATAACGCGGTTTGGAGTTCATGCGCTCGTGACTCGTCATGCGGAAACCGCGGCAAGAAAAGTCCCATCACTAAAAACCAAACGTATCAGCCCGCACACGATTCGTCATACAACCGCAACCCACCTGCTTCGCGCTGGCGTTGATCTCAACACAATCAGGGCATGGCTGGGACACGTTTCATCGGACACAACCAATATTTATGCGGAAACAGACCTGGCCATTAAAGCGAAGGCTCTGGCCGCCTGCGATCCAGGAGGCGGCCGTCGCAGAAGCAAGAAAAAGTGGCGAGCTGATCCCAGCATAATGGAGTTCTTGCGCAAGCTCTGAGCCCTTCTCTTGCTCTATCTCGTCGACTCCCGCGGGGACGATCCAATCCGGCGTCCCCCGCTTTTTATGTAGCGATCCACTCCCAACGAATCACTTCAAACGAGGCCCCAGTGAAGCACGACAACATAACCGACATCGCAACATAT